>CAZXGO010000128.1:2945-6509 GCA_964640035.1 uncultured Chitinophagales bacterium | reverse complement strand
GAGTCGCGGACTGATGCATCCGATCATCAGCCGCTCATGTTGCGCCTGGCAGGCCAATCGGTCTGAGGTCCTGTGGCGCAGTTGGTGCAGTCCGTTTCCCTGCTGTGTTAACCGTCCACAGGTCCAGGTTAGTGAGGATCTGAGAATTCGCGCAATACTGCGCCCGGCATTCTGGATAGTTGGACTGGCCCGCGGGCATCGGCAACTCGGGTACCGTTGATCCAGACTCCATGCAGTCCGACGGCCTGCGTATCGACCCTGGATGCTCCGGTTGGTAGGTCGTGAACCCGCCGCTTTGGACCACGCCCGACTTTGTTGGGGTCGAACAGGATCATATCGGCCCAGGCACCTTTGCAAAGACGGCCACGATCCTTGATGCGGTAAATGTCCGCCGCTCGGCTGGTGACTGAAGCGACCGCATCTTCAAGCCGAAGTGCTCCAAGATCACGGGCCCAGTGCCCGAACAGATGCAGTCCGAACCCTGCGTCACAAAGGAAGGAGAGATGCGCTCCGGCGTCGGACAATGTCACTGCGGCGTCATTGCGTGCGAGCAGTTTGGCGACGCGATCCTCGTCGGTATTGAACAACTGGCATTCCCACAGTGCGTCGAGTTCCCCGTCGAGCGCGAAGTCGAGCAACCAGTCGAACGGATCCTGGCCGGCTTCTCGCGCCCATTGCGCAACCGTCTTATCCGAATAGACTGCCTTGGTGGAGTTAACCGGTTCCTTCAAACGCATATGCTCAAGGGAATGGTACGAAAAACGGTTCGGTACCCCCCTCGTCTTGGCCTCGGCCTTGACCTGTTCACGGAATTCCGGATCCGTGAGGATCTGCCTGTATCGCTCGCCTTCGCCCGCTTCGATCGCCGGGCGCCAAGCCATCAGTGCTTCGAGTGGATAGGGATGCGCCAGCGAAAATTCCATACCAAGCGGAAAGCATCCGACTTGTCCCCAAAGCTCGTTGCCCCGGGAACGCGCCTCTGAGATTTCATCGAATTCGCGAAACACTCGGTCCGGATCATTTGGATCAACGAACATCGCAGCGATCATCACTGGCCGACCGTTGTTGCTCGCAATTTTCTCGAGCCAGGGCACTTGGGTTTTCATCCCCTTGGTCAACATGAACACTCCGCGACCTGCCTCCCCAAGCGCGCCGGTCAGAGCGAACATTTCCGATTCGTCGGCGAGCCTGGATGGCATCGGCACACCGAGTTCGCCATTGTGTTGCTCGCGCGTCGAAGTGGCGAACCCGACTGCGCCGGCGCGCATTGCATCGGCGACGATCGTACGCATCTGGGAAATCTCTTCCGGGGTGGCGGCGCGCTTTGAGGCATCTGGTCCCATTACCCAGGTCCGAACCGACGAATGCCCGATGAACGAAGCGACATTCGGCACGACGCCTTTGCGCTCCAGGGTCTCCAGATATTGCGAATAACTTTCGAAGCTCCAGTCGACTCCTGCCCGCAGCGCAGATAGCGACATGCCTTCGACATGAGTCAAGTTGCGCAGAGTCAGGTCGCGATCCTTTGGCTTGCATGGCGCGATCGTGAAGCCGCAATTACCGATAACGACCGTGGTGACCCCCAGGCCGACCGATGGCGTGGCATAAGGATCCCAGGTCAGTTGCGCATCGAAGTGGGTGTGCAAGTCAATGATTCCAGGCGCAAGGACCAGGCCTTTGGCGTCGATCTCATCCTTCCCATTGCCCTCGACAGCGCCGATCGCCGTGATTCTGCCTTCGTCCACAGCGATGCTTCCGGTGTACATCGCACGTCCGGTCCCATCACAAATTTGGGCGTTACGGATCATGAGCTCGTGCATCGGTTTTTCTCCGGTTTCGGGTTCCACGTACCTGAGGGTGACTAAGAGAACCCGAGGAAAGGGTTGACAGCGAATATGTTTGACAAACTTCTGCAGTCCGTCAATGATCTTCCAGCAATTCCGCTCTTCAATCCGGCGCGATGAAGGGCTTGGTCGGTGTTTCTGACGGGCAGACCTCGATCAGATTCAGGCTTGCTCGTGGCGTTCGTAGCGTATCAATCTGATGCTTAGCTAGGAGACGACAATGACGAAGGCAACACGACGGGATTTCCTCGAGATTGCAGGGGTCACGATGGGTGCGGGCATGGCCGGAATTCTGGCCAGCGGACATGCGCCAGCATTTGCGCAAGGCACGACCGTGCATTGGTTGCGCTGGAACGATTTCGTTCCTGCCTGTGATCAACTGTTTCGGCAGCAAATCATTCCGGCTGCCGAAAAGGCATTGGGCATCAAGGTCCGCTACGAGACGGTCAACGGAAACGACTTGCAGCCTCGCATTACGGCGGGTATTCAGTCTGGCGCTGGTCCAGACGTGATGATGCTGTTCAATAATCACCCGCACTTGTATCGCGCCAGTCTGGCCGATGTCAGTGACGTTGCCGAGGAAGTCGCCAAGGCACAGGGCGGCTGGTACAGGGTGGCGTCGGCAAATTCCTCCTCAGGCGGCAAATTCTTTGCGATTCCGATGGCGCTGATCCCGGCGATGAATGCCTATCGCAAGTCCATGTTTGCCGAAGTCGGGTACAACAGCTTTCCGACTACCTGGGACGCTTATCGGGATCTTGGCAAGAAGCTCAAGGCCAAGGGTTATCCGATCGGACAGTCGTTTGGACAGTCGTTCGGTGATCCGCCCACGTTTGCGTATCCGCTGCTGTGGTCCTTTGGCGGCGCCGAGATCGACTCTGGCGGCAAGGTCGTCATCAACTCGAAGGAAACTGTCGAGGCCGTGAAGTGGATGACGGCTGCCTGGAAGGATTCCTTCGATGAGGGAGGATTGGCCTGGGATGATGCGTCCAACAACCGCGCATTCCTTTCTGGAACGATCTGCTCGACACTCAACGGCGCCTCCATCTACATTGAATCCAAGCGCAAGCCTGACCAATACAAACAGGCCAATGGCAAGCCTTTGCATGAGGACATTGCCCATGCACCGCTGCCCGGGGGGCCTAAAGGGCAATTCGGGTTCCATACTTTCACGTCGCATGTCATTCCTTCGTACTCGAAGAATGTGAAGGCGGCGAAGGACCTCATGCGTTTTATCCTGACCTCAGAGAACTACGCGCAGTGGTTCGAGACTGGGCAAGGGTTCTACGCTCCGGGGACCACATCCTGGGAAACCCATGCTCTGTGGAAGAAAGATGCCGCCATGGCGCCGTTCGCAATCGCCGGAAAATCTGGCCTGACCCCCGGGTACCCTGGCGAGCCGAATGCCAAGGCGGCCGAGGTTCTGACCAAGTATCTGATCGGCAACATGTTCGCAGCAGCAATCAAGGGGCAGAAGGCCGAAGATGCGGTTGCGGCATGTGCCGCAGCGCTGGGCAAGATCTACGTCTGATCCCTGATCTGCGCGTTTCCCGTCGGGAGGGCTGCGAGCGCCGCCCTCCCGCGCTGGTTCTCTGTGGCCGTGATGACCGCCGACCGCGGTCCGACTGTTCAACGCACCGACTGAGCCTCGATGACTAGTCATTCGCCTTCTGCGCATGCACCCGGAACACGGCCCGTGTTGCGCTGGAGACCGCTCGAG
>CAZXGO010000128.1:0-2935 GCA_964640035.1 uncultured Chitinophagales bacterium | reverse complement strand
AGAAGGAATCCAATCTGGCATTCCTGCTCTTGCTGCCGACCATGCTGTTGCTCGGTCTGTTTATCGCGTATCCGTTTGTCCGCGGCTTGCTGCTTTCAGTCACCGACACCAAGGTCGGTGTTGCTGGCAAGTTCGTCGGCTTCGAGAACTTCGAGCGCTTACTGACCGACCCAATTTTTCACATGGTCGTTTGGAACACCTGTTGGTACACCTTTGTCACCACGGTGTTCAAGCTTGGATTGGGTCTTTGGTTGGCCTTACTGTTGAATCGCTCGTTTCGCTTTAAGGCCTTCACGCGGGCATTCATCCTGCTACCGTTCATTATCCCGACCGTACTGTCCACCTTCGCGTGGAAGTGGATGTTCGATCCGACGTTCAGTGTGTTGAACTGGATGTTGTACAAGCTCGGATTCATTTCATCAGCCGTTAACTGGCTCGGTGATCCAGATCTGGCGATGTTTTCGATCATCGTCGTCAACATCTGGCGAGGGGTGCCATTCTTTGCGATTTCGCTGCTCGCGGGATTGCAGACCATCAGTCCTGATCTTGCCGAGGCTGCGGCCATCGATGGTGCGTCGCCCTTGAAGCGGTTCTGGTACATCACCTGGCCCCTCCTGTTACCGGTGACGATGGTCGTCGTACTGTTTTCTGTCATTCAGACCTTCGCAGATTTCCAGATCGTTTACGTGTTGACCGGCGGCGGTCCGGCCAACGCGACGCATCTGTTTTCTACCTATGCGTATCAGCTCGGAGTCGGTACCGGATTGCTCAGCCAGGGGGCTGCAATTTCCCTCGCGATGTTCCCTATCCTGACACTGATCGTGTTAGCGCAGTTGCTCTACATCCGCAGGGTGGAGGTTCGCTGATGATCGAAGGCGCAGCCTGGCGACGTTGGGTGTTTTTCAGGATCCCGCTTGCCGGTTTTTTGATCTTCCTGCTGTTCCCGTTCTACTGGATGATCATCACGACGTTCAGGCCTGACGGCGAGCTTTATCGTCCATGGCGGGCGGCCAACTACTCGCCGTTCTGGACCTGGAATCCAACGCTGGACCACATCAAGTATCTGTTCAACGAAACGGTGTTCACCACCTGGCTGTGGAACACGATGCTGATTGCGACCGCGTCGACAATTATTTCGCTGATCTGCGGCGTGTTTGCCGGGTATGCCTTGTCGAGGCTGAAGTTTCGCTTTGCCGGTTCCCTGGGCAGTGCGATCTTCATCACGTATCTGGTGCCGCAAACACTGCTGTTCATCCCGCTGTCGGAAATCATCCGGGCCTACAAGATCGGTGACACGCCCTGGTCCCTGATTCTCACCTATCCGACTTTCCTGATCCCGTTTTGTACCTGGCTCATGATGGGGTACTTCAAGGCGATCCCGAAAGAGTTGGAGGAATGCGCCCGAATCGACGGTGCATCTAGGCTCAAGGCGATGCTCTACATCATCTTGCCTGTGGCCGTTCCTGGGATTTTGTCGGCAGGCATTTTTGCGTTCACGCTCTCCTGGAATGAGTTCATCTACGCGCTGGTATTTCTATCGAGTCCGGAGCAAAAGACAGTGCCGGTTGGAGTGGTATCGGAACTGATCCGCGGGGATGTCTTTTTCTGGGGGCCGTTGATGGCGGGTGCGTTGCTGGGCTCGATTCCGGTTGCCATCGCGTACTCGTTCTTCGTCGAGCACTATGTGTCCGGGATGACCGGATCGGTCAAAGGGTGAGGCTCAATGTCTAGCGTCAGCATTCAGGATGTCCACAAGCAGTACGACGACTTTCACGCCGTCAAGGGCGTTAGCCTCGAAATCAAGGACCATGAGTTCATCGTGCTGGTCGGACCGTCCGGATGCGGAAAGACCACCACTTTGAGGATGGTCGCAGGACTCGAGTCGATTAGTGATGGTCAGATTTTGATTGGAGATACGGTCGTTAATGACCTGCCTCCGATGGATCGTGACATCGCGATGGTGTTCCAGAACTACGCCCTGTATCCGCATATGAGTGTGTATGACAACATGGCGTTTGGTCTGAAAATGCGAAAGTTCGACCGCACCGAGATCGACAAGCGGGTCCGGGATGCCGCTGACATCCTGGGCATCCGGGATCATCTGCATCGTAAGCCGCGCCAGCTATCTGGTGGGCAGCGTCAGCGGGTGGCGCTGGGCCGGGCGATTGTGCGTCATCCGCAGGTGTTCTTGTTTGACGAGCCTTTGTCGAACCTGGACGCCAAGCTACGCGTTCAGATGCGAGTCGAGCTCAAAAAACTGCATGCCAGGCTGGGTACGACCGCGATCTACGTCACGCATGACCAAGTCGAGGCGATGACTCTCGGGGATCGTGTTGTTGTGATGCACGAGGGTTTGATCCAGCAAGTGGGTGAGCCGCTAGAACTCTACAACTTGCCTGCCAACAAGTACGTTGCCGGCTTCATCGGCTCACCGGCGATGAATTTCGCGCGCACCAGGATCGTGGCAGAGAACGGCACGCTGCGTGCGGTCAATGAAGGGATGCGCATTGAGGTGCCAGAGCACCTGCGTGCGGCGGTTGGACCTGAAGTCGGCCAGGAAATATGGCTAGGTATTCGTCCAGAGGACCTGCATACTGCCAACGACAGTCATTCCGAGAGTGTCTGCTTTACCGCGACCGTTGATGTCGCCGAGCAGTTGGGATCCGAAATCCTTCTCGATGTGCGCTGCGCAGGTGCCAGTATGGTCGCCAGTGTGGAGCCAACCCTGAAGGTGCGGGCTGGAGACACGGTCAAATTGGCAATCAATCCGAAACGGCTTCACTTCTTTGATCAGAAAACGGAGAAGGCACTACGCTGACGTCGGCGTTGCGCGGCGCCGAACCTAAGGTTTTAGGCGCCGCGGTGATCTGCGGCGCTCACGGCGTATCGCGCACTGCGTAGACTTTTTGCACGATGACCCAGCGGCCGTCTTCCT
>CAZXGO010000127.1:4823-6573 GCA_964640035.1 uncultured Chitinophagales bacterium | reverse complement strand
CGCGACCTTGAACACGCATACCCTCTGGATATTTGTTATCGATATCATCCCATGGTTGTGGCTGAAGTTGTTTCAAGCCCAAAGATATTCTCTTCGATCCTTGATCAAATTCGAGAACAACAACGTTGAGGCGCTGATCGAGTTTGACAATCTCAGATGGATGTTCAACACGTCCCCAGCTCAAATCTGTAATGTGTAGCAAACCGTCAACACCACCTAGGTCGATAAACACACCAAAGTCGGTGATGTTCTTGACATGACCTTCCAGAATTTGACCCGGCTCCATCGTGGAAAGGATTTCCTTACGCTGATCTTCAAGATCGAATTCAACAATAGCACGATGCGAAACGACAACGTTTTCACTGCTCATGTTGAGTTTGACAACCATGAATTCCATTGTTTTACCAACATAGGCATCGAAATCGCGCACTGGACGCACATCAATTTGGGATCCAGGTAAGAATGCGTCAATACCGTAGACATCGACGACCATACCACCTTTGATACGGCGTTTGATGAATCCTTCAATAATTTTAGAATTGCGATGCGCTTCGTCAATATTTTGCCATGCACGAAGACTGTCTGCTTTGCGACGACTTAATACGAGCTGACCCTCGCGGTCTTCCACGCGGTCGAGAAATACTTCGATTTCATCGCCGATTTTAACGTCACTCGCGTTACGGAATTCGTTCAGGGGTACAATGCCCTCTGACTTGAAACCGATGTCGACGATTACATATTTGTGATCTAAACCGATAATACGGCCAGTAACAACTTCTTTTTCAGTGATAGAGCTGAGTGTACCTTGGTACATATTCATCAGCTTCTCAAATTCATCTTCGCTATAATCTTCACTGCTCTTGTTTAGCTCTTCGAATGTGTACACTCGCTCGCTAAGGCTGCCATCATAGCTTGGCATGCTGTAAGCAGGACTTTCTGATTTCGCTTTTTTTGCTGGAGCCGGCTTAGTTTCTGTGGCTTCAACAGGTGCTTCAGTAGTGACTTCAGTACTCTCTGTGCTTGACTCTTCTGCTGGAGTCTCAGCGACCGGTGCCTCAGTGGCTACGGTTTCAGTAGTAGTTTCTTCTTGGGTTGTTACTTGATCTTCGGTTTGTTCTACCAGATCATCTTTTTTTAAATCGTCGCTCATTTTGTAGGTTGATAGATGCGTTACCATGTCCGGAACCAGGTTCCAGCCAGGATAAGAGTTATTGTTGATGTTTTGATCTCCAATGATGATACTGTTCTAATATGAAATTGACTTGTTGTTCAAAATCGAGTGAAGTGGTATCGATGTCGATAGCATCCCTGGCACGTTCTAAGGGTGCGATCTCTCGGGAACTGTCGATTCGATCTCGTTCTGCCAGATTCTTGCGTACGGATGCTTCATCAATGTGATGACCCGCATCACTGAGTTCGGCAAGTCTTCGTTGGGTTCGTTTTTCCAAGTCGGCAGTCATCCAGAATTTGAGATCGGCCTGCGGAAAAACGACAGTCCCCAGGTCGCGACCTTCAGCAATAAAATTACCGGTGGAAGCTATGGGACGTAAACGATTGTTGACCAGATCACGGACTTGTCCGTTGCTGGCTACCAGACTAACTTTATCAGACACATCGGGTGTACGAATTAGATCTGTAACGTCTTCACCGTCGATTAAGAAGTGCAAACCCGAATCATGAAGTTCAAGATCAAGGCTCACCTCATTCAGTCGTTTCAAAAGAACACTCATTTCGGATCCATGCCGTAGAT
>CAZXGO010000127.1:2937-4813 GCA_964640035.1 uncultured Chitinophagales bacterium | reverse complement strand
TAGCCATTCTATAGAAAGCACCAGTGTCGAGCAGATTTAAACCCGCACGAGCAGCAACCGCTTTGGCTGTAGAGCTTTTACCCGCTCCAGATGGACCATCAATGACAATTATCATAATTGCAGACTTTCAAGATACCGGCATTTATTCATTTTTCAAAAATAAATACTTGAAAATCAATTCGATCTGATGTATTTTGGTGATCTTGGCGGTATGAGGAGATCTCATCTGTCAAAAAATCAACGTTGTACCCGTAAGAAGATCTTTTCATGCCTCAACATAAATCAGCGATTAAACGTGTGCGTCAGAACGAAAAACGCAATGCACACAACCGTCAGCTTCGTTCGACCATGCGTACTCTGGTTAAAAAAGTGACCAAAACTACCGACAAGGCAGAAGCAGAAGAAGCATTAAAATCTGCTACCAGCTACCTGGATCGCATGGCTCAGAAAGGTATTTTGCACCGCAATAATGCCGCAAACAAAAAGTCTAGCCTCGTCAAATACGTTAATAATCTCTAAATAGAGATTCGCTTTGGCACGCGCCTTTCTGATTATCCTCGATGGTTTCGGTATCGCTGAGGATCCTGGCAAAAGCGCAATCGATCAGGCCAGCAAGCCCTTCTACGATCGACTCGTCCATCAATGGCCTCATTCAACCCTAACGGCATCAGGCGAGGCCGTGGGTTTGCCCGATGGGCAATTTGGTAACTCCGAGGTTGGCCACCTCAATATAGGTGCAGGACGTATTGTCTGGCAGGATATCTCCCGGATCGATGTTGCCATACGGGATGGTTCATTCTACGATAATCCTACCCTTGTTCAAGCCATCCGCTCCAGCAAAGGAGCTGTTCATTGTATGGGTTTGTATAGTGATGGGGGTGTACATAGCCATCGGCGTCACCTGGACGCGCTGATAGAAATCTGTAGACGCGAAAACAAACAAGCCATCTTGCATTTATTCGGAGATGGTCGTGATACCGATACACAGGCAGGATTAGGTTATGCACGCCAGCTGGAAGAGCAACTCCACAAGCACCCGCATGTAATCATTGCCAGTCTTATTGGGCGCTATTTCGCAATGGATCGAGATCATCGTTGGGATCGTGTTCAAAAGGCATATGATCTACTTGTCCACGGCAAAGGATCCGTTTCCCCTACTCTGAGCGTTGCTTTTCAAACGGCTTACGATTCGGGTCAATCCGACGAATTCATCGAGCCAATAGTCATAGGTCGCCCAGACCAGCATCGTATTCAAGCTAACGATACTGTACTCTTTTTCAACTTTAGAAGTGACCGTGCCCGGGAAATTACCCGTGCCCTAACCCAATCCGATTTCACCGCTTTTCCTACAGAGCCATTGAATCTTGATTTTGTTGGCTTCACCCGTTATGACGATAGTTTTAAGGGTGTTAAAATAGCTTTCCCGCCCCAAAGCCTCCAGAATACGCTTGGCGAGGTCGTATCTAAAGCTGGAAAAAGCCAGGTACGTATTGCAGAGACGGAAAAATATCCTCACGTCACATTCTTCTTCAACGGCGGGGAAGAAACACCCTATCCAGGCGAAAAACGTATCCTCATCCCAAGTCCCAAGGTTGCAACCTACGATCTCAAACCTGAGATGAGTGCCCCGGAGGTAGGTGATGCGTTGTTAGAAGAAATCACCACCTCAACACCTGATTTAATCGTGTTGAACCTTGCCAATCCAGATATGGTTGGCCATTCGGGTGATATGCAAGCTACTATAAAAGCGATAGAAGCCGTCGATCATCAGCTTTCGAGGCTTGTTCCGGCAGCAATCGAAAAAGACTACAAGATCGTGATCATTGCCGACCATGGTAATGCCGATTGCATGTTCCAGGCTGATGGCAGTCCACAC
>CAZXGO010000127.1:0-2927 GCA_964640035.1 uncultured Chitinophagales bacterium | reverse complement strand
CCTACCACACCACCGCCCTTGTGCCCTGCATACTAGTTAATGCATCTGAATATGGGCAACCACGTGAGGGCATCTTAGCCGATGTAGCTCCTACATTGCTACGGCTAATGGGCCTTCCTCAGCCCCCTGAAATGAGCGGGAAAGCCTTGATTTGATCGGCCGATTCCCCCCAGAGAGTATTGCTTTTACCTGACTAGGATACTACCTTGATCACAGCGAACTAAAGCGGTTCCACTTGCGTTATTGGTATCACCTTTTGCAGAATAAATACGAGAGCAATCTATGGATGGCAATTTTTCCAGTCGGGTTAGAGATGTAATTCAATACAGTCGTGAAGAGGCCTTGCGTCTGGGGCATGATTATATCGGTACAGAACATCTTATCCTCGGGATCGTACGTTTAGGTGATGGTGTAGCCGTTCGAATCCTTAAAAATCTTAAATGTGATTTAGGGAAACTCAAAAAGACGATTGAGGATACTGTAAGAGGTATCGGTGGAGCGGTATCGGTGGGAAATATTCCACTGACCAAACAAGCTGAAAAAGTACTACGCATCACCTATCTGGAAGCCAAATTATACAAAAGTGATACCATTGGCACAGAACACCTCCTGCTTTCCCTGTTGCGTGAAGAGGAGAATATTGCTGCGCAAATACTGCAACAGTTTAATGTGAACTACGAAAGTGTACGCGAAGAACTCGATATGATTATTACCGGCAAAACGGTAAGTCAGGACTCTGGCGATGCTGACGAGCTCAGTGCCGACAATGACGATGCCGCTGAACGTGCCGGATCGGCAAGGACAAAAAAAATGGAAAAGACAAAAACGCCCGTTCTTGACAATTTTGGTCGGGATTTAACCCGACTGGCTGAAGAAGATAAACTTGATCCTATCGTTGGACGAGAAAAAGAGATCGAACGTGTGGCTCAGGTCTTGAGCCGTCGCAAAAAGAACAATCCGGTGTTAATTGGTGAACCGGGAGTTGGTAAAACAGCTATCGCCGAAGGACTAGCCCTTCGTATCGTAAAACGTAAAGTGAGCCGCGTGCTATTCGATAAGCGTGTGATTGCGCTCGATCTTGCCGCATTGGTTGCAGGTACCAAGTACCGTGGACAGTTCGAAGAACGGATGAAAGCCGTCATGAATGAGCTGGAAAAAACACCAAATATCATTCTATTCATCGATGAACTCCATACCATTGTAGGAGCTGGTGGAGCCAGTGGATCACTCGACGCCTCCAATATGCTCAAACCAGCCCTAGCACGTGGAGAGATCCAGGCTATTGGAGCCACTACGCTGAACGAATACCGACAGTATATCGAGAAAGATGGTGCCCTGGAACGCCGCTTCCAGAAAATTATGATCGAGCCTACAAGTGCCGATGAAACAGCTGAAATTCTGACTCGAATCAAAAATAAATACGAGAAACACCACGGTGTTCGCTACACCGATGAAGCCATCAAAGCTTGCGTGGACCTCACCGATCGATACATTACAGATCACTTCTTACCTGATAAGGCTATCGATGCCCTGGATGAAGCCGGTGCCCGCGTACACTTAGCCAATATTACAGTGCCTCAGCACATCGTTAAATTGGAAGAAGAAATAGAGGTAACCAGCGCAGAAAAGAATACGATGGTGAAGAAACAGCGTTTCGAAGACGCTGCTCGCCTTCGCGATACCGAAAAGAAACTCATCGAAGAGCTCGAAAATGCCCAAAAAGCATGGGATAAAGAAAGCTCGGAACTCGTCTATAATGTCGAGGAGGAAGATGTCGCGGCTGTAGTCGCGATGATGACTGGAATTCCGGTATGCAGAATTAGCCAAAATGAGGGCCAAAAACTGCTCAATATGCGTGGCGAACTCAATACACGTGTTATTGGTCAGGATGAAGCCATCGACAAGCTCACTCGAGCTATCCAGCGTGCCAGGGCTGGCCTTAAAGATCCAAAGCGTCCGATCGGTTCATTTATTTTCCTTGGTCCAACAGGGGTGGGTAAAACCGAGATGGTCAAGGTCCTGGCAAAATACTTATTTGGCAGTGAGGATAACATGATTCGCATCGACATGAGCGAATACATGGAAAAATTTTCGATCTCCAGACTGGTTGGAGCCCCTCCTGGTTACGTAGGGTACGAAGAGGGTGGTATTCTCACCGAGAAAGTACGTCGTAAGCCATACAGTGTCGTCCTTCTGGATGAGATCGAGAAAGCTCATCCGGATGTTTTCAATCTTTTACTGCAAGTTCTCGATGATGGGGTGTTAACTGATAGCCTTGGACGCAAGGTCGACTTCCGAAATACCATTATCATTATGACCTCCAACATTGGTGCCCGAGACATCAAAAACTTTGGAAAAGGTATTGGTTTTGATGCCGATGGATCCAGTTTCGATTACGCTAAGATGAAATCCGCCATTCAGGAGGCTTTGAAGAAAGTCTTCAATCCAGAATTCTTGAACCGAGTGGATGATGTTATCGTATTTCGTGCCCTTGAAAAAGAAGATATTTTCAAAATCATCGATATTCTCACCGACGACCTTTTTTCACGCATCCAGGGTATTGGGTACAAGGTCGATATCACCAAAGGTGCAAAAGAATTCATTGCCGAAAAAGGCTATGACCCTAAGTTTGGTGCTCGACCTCTCAGAAGAGCTATCCAAAAGTTTGTTGAAGATCCCATGGCTGAAGAGATATTGGGCCAAAAGCGTAAGGAAGGTTCAACGATTCGCATCAAACTAAACGCCACCCGTGATGGATTGAGTTTTGATTGGAAGGATGTAGGCGCAGGCTCAGCCAATGAAAAAGAGAGTGAAGTCGACCTGAAACGTTGAGTTTAGAGCAAACCTGGGGATAATTAAGCCTCAGGTTTGACTCGATTCCCTTTTTAGCGTATCTTGATATTCTTGTCTCTTTCGCAAGAGGGAGA
>CAZXGO010000126.1:0-6666 GCA_964640035.1 uncultured Chitinophagales bacterium | reverse complement strand
TGATCCACCAGATCCCAAAGAGCAAATTTAGCTTGTGCCTTCAGATTGATGAGTCCGAAGTGATTCTCGGATCCCAAAGGATTCGATGCATCTTTCCAGGGCTCATCAAAGGCCTCGAAGTAGAAAAGGGTGATCTTATTCTGATCGGTCCATGCGCGCATTTTTTTGTAGTATAAACCCGCTTTGTATTCATCCACGGCTTTGGATCCTTCCGGGCCATAAAACTCATTAGAAATGGATGACCATCCTGTTTCACCGATATGAACCGGCTTTTCAACACCAAGGTGTTTCATATAGGATACCACGCTTTGATATTGGCGTTTGGCATGCTCGACGGATCGATCGAGTGCCGCATGTATTTTATCGAGGTCAGGAAGCCCTTCTTCTGATGCAGGTACGCCCCAGAAGTCAGGATTATAATGCGTATCGTGCATCGGATAGGTATGCATAGAAATGAAGTCCACCGCCTGAATCAAGGCCTTCAGATCTTCGGTATGATATTCGGGTCCACCACCACCCCAGGAGGCAAAGTTATCGGAGCTGGTGATCCAAAGAGATTCGGGCAGGGTTCCATCGGCCTTGCGATCTTGCAGATAGGTAACCCATCGCAGGATAATTGAGGGTTCTACGTAATAACTGGTAGCCCAGTGAACCATAGCTTCATTACCGACCGCGATGATTTTAACGATATCAGGGTATTCGACAGCCAAGGCGATGGCTCTGGGGATCTCTCCGCTACTACGCTCACTTTCCTGATCCCGGATAGGATCCATGGTCGTATCAAAGGCATGCTTCGCTTCAATCCAGGCACCCAACATCACATACATTTCGAAACCTGGATCTTCTTGTTTTAACTCCCGGATGGCCTGCAGCAGATTGGAGGTCTCCTCCAGATAGACATTGTAGGTGCGGAGCAGTTTTATACCCATCGCAGACATAATCTTCAGATCCTCTTTGAGCTCGTCGATGCTGGATTCGATATTCCGATCTTTGTGACGATAGCCCCCAAAAGATATCGCTTGATATTTCGGGTTTCCCAGGATTTCTGCAGCGGTTATGTCCATAGATGTAGAGGGTTTAGAAGCGTCTTTTTTCGTGATCCCACACCCTGTTAAGACAGCTGAGCCTACGAGGAGCAGGCAAGCCAGAAAATAGGTCCTCACTGTCCGATGATATGAAATCGGATGTGAACTCATGGCACCGTTTCCCTGTCAATGAGAACCTGAATGCTTTGAATACCGGATGTACGGTGAAAGATAGCTTTGCTCCATGCTTCCCCGAGGGTATTACCCGCTATGCTTTGAGGTTCACCCACGTCGAACGTGAGTTTGATACCGCTGGTATTGGAGAGGGTATAGATCACCGGCACCTGACAATAGGTAAATGCTATGGAGTGCGCAGGAAGCTCAATCGTCCTCTTCTGCCGCTGTAAATCAACCCATGTGAAGGCTTGGGGACTGGAATTAAAATCTTTTTGGGAAAGCAGCGATGGCTTAAACGAGATGTTCCCATCGACAACCCAGAGGCCCATCTCCCCTAGTTGAACCAGGATATCTTTGACTTGACCAGTCATTCCTGGTTGCTGAGCACCTCGGTGCAGGGGGGTATGAGAATATGGATCGGTGGAAAAGGCACCATATTGTTGTGGTGATTTATGGACACCGATGCCATCCCCAATATGCTCAAAATGCATACGCAGGCGATCTCGAATGTTCTGGGGCTCACCTAAGCGCTCAGCGGTTTGGTAGGCTTCCAAGACCGCCAGATGTAACTTGGAAACCATATGCCAGTAAATAGAACCCAGGCCTTCATAGGCAAAGAAGGTGCCTGAGCGACCCGTGAAGGCTTTGTGATTGAATAGGTCTTCAAAGAGCTGAAGGATGCCGGCACGTTGTTGGTTGATGAGATCCTGATAGTGAGGGTCTTGAATTTGATTCAGCGCGTTCGATAGGTCTGTCGCGTTTCGGAAAACCCCATTAAAATGATAGTTGCCCTTCAGATCTTTGCTGACAATTCTGTGATCCTGATCGTTTGCCATTTGAACCAACACACTCAAGGATTCAATCTGAGCTTGTGATATTACATTTTTCTCCAAAAAACGCGGCAAAGCTTTGTTTGGATAGAGCATGTAGCTGTTTTGATCCTCACGGTACAAGGCGCTGTTACGCAGGGCATCCAACACTTCTACCACCTCGTTACTGTTCAAGTAGGTAGAACTCACGACAGCAACTTGTCCTTCCAACATCTCGCTCAGGTGGGAAACGGATACCCCATGCGCATTGAATTCGACCAGATTGTAGGCATGGTACAGATGGTCATCCCGACGATTCGCTTTGATCGAGTGATCGCTATACTCTAGGCAGATTCCGATTAGATGCTTTATATCTGCGATAGGTAGCTCCTGAAATGAGCCGGTAAATCCCTCACGATAGATCGTTGATCGGTAGGAACAGGCTGATGTACCCAATTCGGATGCAATCGTTAGCCTTTGATCATCAGAAAGTGGGCCGGAAAGGCAAGCCTTATGATTTGTGAGAATTTTCCGAATGGATTGAAAAAGATCGTAGAGCTCTGTTGAGATATGGACCTGATGGTGAGGTAACTGTTCTACACTCTCCTGGATGAAGATGATGAAACGCCGCAGGTAGTAGAGCGTCACCATAGAAGCCCCATTTCCTACCAGGGCATTATTGGCATCATTCCATTCCGGCCTTTGGGTATTGAGCCAAATTCCAGCTTCAGGAATAAAATTGGAGATTTTCGCCAACAGGGTAGCGAGAATCTTCTCAAAGAAGGAAACATGATGGATGCTATCCTGCTTATTTTTTAACAAGGCCGCATCAACGCCAAGATCTTCAATGGCCGCACGTATCGCATGATCTAATGATGCATCAAATTCAATGGTGTTCTTTGGATCAGCGACGATAGCTTCAAAGGATTTTAGTTGATAGGGTACATTGGCATACACAAAAGAACTGGTACCGAAGATGCTTTTGAATGCCTCAGGTTTATACTTCTTGTAGAATTCGAGGAATTTGAGCAGATAAATGATTTGATGATCACCCCAGTAACCAATATATGACCAGGGGTTGTCGGGTTCGATCGTTTCCCAGTCAAAGCCGTCTTTCGTTAATCGGTATGGATTATACCCATCGAAGGTGGAGGCATTCAAAAACTTGAAGATCATGCCTTCGATGAAATCGGGATAGGAATGAACCAAGGCTTCCCAATTCTGAAAAATATCGCGCCAGTTTCCTTCGTAATCGAGCACTTTGGATCCATCCAGTTCATGCTCGGTATTGATGGAAAACTGATTCCAGGGTCTGCTGGGATCGCCGTGGCGGCGGCTGAATGTTAAAGGAAGGTATTCGATGCAGAGACGATAGAGATCCTTGTCATCTATTTTTTTGATCGCATCGATGAGAACATGCACATCGAACACATCGGGCATCTCCGCAAAGAGTTCAACACTTCGTTGGAATACCTTTGTATTGGCTTTTTGGATGTATTGGAGGATATCCGGCTTTTCGAGCTGGTAATTGTAATCAAATACCCCACCCCTCATGATATTGAAGAGGGTATTTGAAAAGTGACGGGCATCTTTGAGAGGATCGGAGCTACGGCGGAGTCCATCGGCGCTGGCAACCAATTCTACCAGATGTTCGGTTCCCCGATCAATATCTTGCTCGATCTCAGCTACGAGGTTCCGATCGTTTATCATCCGATGGTTGAGTTCGATGATTTGGGTATGATTCAGATTTACATTGGCAATGATGGCCCAGGGTTTTGAGCTTTCAGGATTCAGCACGATGTCCTGAACAACGAAATAAGCCCCCTTCTCACCCTTTATGTCTGATTCCGGGGCCAGGGGTTCGTTTGCACGAAATCGATCGAGTTGGAGTGATGACAACAGGTACAGGGGGTTCGTTAAGCCCGTGGCCCAGGCAATATTGGCTTTTAGCGCCTCGCTGGGTTCTGTTTTGTCAACGATGATCGCACTCAGGGTAAACAGGCATAGTCCCGATTCGGTGATCAACTCGGTGCGTTTGTATGCATCGACGAGATTACTCACAGCGTTTTGCGTATCTGGTTCAACTCCATAGGGCATCACATTTTGGATCCCATCGAGCATCTGAATCCGGTACGTATGGCGGGAGGAATTGATGAGCTCCACTTTTCGAACAAAGCCAAACTGTTTACTCGAGTTCCATTGATATCGGAAGGTCAGGCCCAGATCATGGAGCGATTCCTCGAACATGATCTTGTTGCCATATGCACTTTTGTAGAGATTTTTCTTTGTATCGTATGGCAATTTGCACTGCCTGGAGAAGGGCTCCCATTGAAGGGTAGCACCATCATGTTCGATCTTTAAGATGGTTTTGGAACCACTAGTTTCAGCCAGGTCGATGAGTTTATCGTCAGTGTAATAGGGAAATAACGCATATCGGCTGTTTTTTCGGCCGGCGGAGATTCCGCCATTGCTCGCGATAAAGGCCCAGTGATTGGAATCACTGACCATACTCATCAAAAAAGGTCGTATGGTATCATGGTGTTCGATTTTGAACCATGGCTCATCTCCTATGTACAACAATTCCATGCTTGAGCTCATTGGTAGACCCGAATGTAGTCGACGACCATGGTTTGTGGGAAGGGAGTATTTTCGTTAGGGAAACCTACGTACGAACCACCTACAGCGATATTGAGTAATACAAAAAAGGGTTGATCAAACACCCATTCACCGGGTATATCACGTTTCCGGACTCTGTGGTAGAGGTACTCGTTCACAAAAAAATCGATCCGATCGGGAAACCATTCAACAGCGTAGAGGTAAAAATCGGTATCAAATCGACCATTTAGCAGTGTATAAGAGCCTGAAACGGGATTACCGCCAGAATAACCAGGCCCATGTAGAGAGCCATGGATGACACTTGGTTCCTGACCACGCATCTCCATGATGTCGATTTCACCGCTTTGAGGCCATCCAACCTGATCGATATTTGCTCCCAGCATCCAAAAAGCTGGCCAAATTCCGGGTCCATGTGGGGTTTTAATGCGCGCTTCGACACGCCCATGGGTTTGTTGAAACTTCCCTTTGGTATTGATTCGGGCCGAAGTAAACGATCTTCCGCTAAAGGATTCTTTCCTGGCCGTTATCACCAGATTACCCTGTCCATCAAGGGATACATTCTCAGGACGGTTGGTATAATATTGAAGTTCCTGATTCCCCCAACCGTTGTTGCCGGTGCCAATGTCAAATGACCAGTTATTTTGATTTGGGGAGGCCCCTGTCGGTCCATCAAACTCATCACTCCAGACAAGGGTCCATTCGCGGGAATCTAATTTTTGAAAGGAGTCAGGGGTACAGGAGCTCATTAAAACGATCGTAGAAAGTAGGCAGGAATAGAAAAAAAGCCGTCCAGATAAAACATTGCTCGCCATAAATTCCTTACTGTTGATAAAAGTAAACATTGTCGATGTAGAGACTGGGGATATTTCCGGAGTCGCTTACAAATATGAGTTGAGCCAGGTTTGCCCGGCCGCTCATACCTTGAAAACTACTCAAAGGGATATCGAGGCTGATCCATTTGCGTGCATCGGAAGCTGCAATGGTACGCGTGAAGCTACCGGTACCCCCGGTGTTAAAATTGACCAGTTCAAATTTTAGCCGTGCATTCGAGCTGAGTGGATTTGGCAGGAAGACATCGACATGCAGATGGGTCATCGAGCTGGCATTCACCGTAGGTGAGCTGAACTGAATTCCCACGAAATTGAAATTCGTGTAGTGTAACACCTTATCCCCATCGAATTCAAAATCGGCTGATTGCGTTGTTTGATAAGGCTGCCAGTACCCGTTGTAATAATCGACCGGTACGTTGGTGTATGCGTTACTAAAAATCGAGATCACTCGATTTGAGGGTCTATTGGGTACAGGTGCTTTCTGGAATATGCCTTGAGAGTTGATGGTGAGTGAACCAGAGGCTTCCGTATTTCCAATTTTTGCCGTGATCACGGCCGTTGATGGCCCTCCGACAATCGATACTCGCCCTTTGGCATCAACACGGGCAGTTGATGGATCTGAAGATGTAAACTGAAAATACGAGGCGGATGCATTCACACCGATATCGACCCCATTGGGTAAATTATGAATGGTTTGCAGACCAGTAATTGCTGTTGAGACCCCAGCGAAGGAGGTAATCGTTTCATTCTTGCCATTCAAGATCACAGGCCGGGGGGGTGCAATGGTCCCAAGTTGCTCAAATTGTACTTCGTCGATCCAAATGGTAAATCCCTTCCCTTCTTTAGGTCCGACGGAGTAAAAAAACATACCGCGTTCGGCGGTAAGACGTTCTGGATTAGGCAAAGGGATATAATACTTTTTCCAATTGGTGTTTAGTTCCAGGTCTGGTACACTAGCCTGATAGTTTGACTCGGCCAGATCTATCCCAAGTCCGACAATATCGAGTGTGGTGGCCTGACTTGCTTTAGCCCAGAAGGTGAGGACATTGTATTCTGATAGGTCTCGTGGCGTTGAGGTAAAAAATGCTCCCCCCGCATAGGTACCCCTGGGATCGTTTACATCAGGGACCTCAACTCTCATTGATGTTTTCGAATTCGCGTAGGTTATGTCTGTATCCACCTGAAAGGCTGTGGGCACGGAGCCGCCGA
>CAZXGO010000125.1:0-6706 GCA_964640035.1 uncultured Chitinophagales bacterium | reverse complement strand
ATGTCTTCGGGTAATTTGCGAGTGTCGCTGGTTATAACGTCGCCGCTGCCGGCTGCCACTACGGAGTTGGTAACGCAGTACTCGGATACGGCTAACAACCGTACCGTCACGGTGCCGAATAGCAGCACGGTCATCCGGGCTCGTACGGTAACGTTCTAAGACGCCTACGTTGGCCAATCTACCGGCGACTTTTTTGAAGTCTCGGTGATTGATAGTTAGGGCGGCGAGGCGAAAGCCTCGCCGCTTTTTTCTTTGTGATAGTTGACCTTCACTGGAAAATACTTGATCGCGTCGTATCGATCAGTTGCCTGCTCATAACGCAGTTGGTATTCGCTCGTGCGCTTGGTGTCGCTGAGTTTGGCTTATTGGGTTTCTCGTCTGCCTGTTTAGCGCTCATCGCCCCCCTATCGAAGTTTGGTGTTGGCGGGGTTGTAACAAGCTATTTGCGCCGTGAGCCGTCTTGTGAGGCTGAGATTCTAGAGTCGGCCATCGCTTGGCGTGCGGTGGGCGCTGCAATTTCGATAATTCTGGGGTTAACGGCCCTGGCTTATGTAGAGGCCTTTAGTGCCCTTCGCGGTGTGGGGATTCTTGTGGTCTTACTGCAAGGTGTTTCCATACTGGCGGTGTTAGATTTTTATTTTGAAGCGCGTTTTAACTCTAAGCGCCTCGTGCAGTGCCGGATCGCTTTAATTTCCATCCTTACTGGTGTGAAGATTTTGGCTGCTATCGTTTATGCAAGAGCTGACATTGTATTGCTTTTACAATCTATTGAGACAGCTTTGCTTTCTC
Source organism: uncultured Chitinophagales bacterium (assembly GCA_964640035.1). Classification (GTDB taxonomy): domain Bacteria; phylum Bacteroidota; class Rhodothermia; order Balneolales; family CAYWCV01; genus CAYWCV01. Next base: position 5,917 of record CAZXGO010000125.1, on the reverse strand, counting down.
TGGCATCCCTTCGGCTTTATCGAAAGTTGGAGGGTGCTCGGGGAACTTCTCCTTCAATTCGTCATTCGCATTGGGTAAAGACGCTTGGCGCTAGCATTCCCTGGGTTCTTGGTGCCGGAGTCGCGGAGGCTGTGTATCTAAAGATTGATGTCGTGATTTTGTCTGCTTACAGCGGCATCGCATCCGTTGGCGCCTATGTATTAGCATCGAAAATCTCGGAGGCAGTTTACTTTTTGCCATTGGTAGCAGCTTCATCTATTTTTCCGTACATTAATAAGAGAAATTCCCAAATAAGGGTAGTACGTTTGCGAAGGTTCTTAACTCTCTTTGCCATGGCTGGGATTTTCTGCGCCCTTGGCGCCTCGCTGATCGGTTATCTGCTTATTCCTGCGTTATTTGGCGCCGAGTACTTGGAGACACTGGATATTTTGTTAGTACATGTTTGGGCGATGCCATTCGTATTTATGCGTGGACTAGTCAGTAGATGGTTTATCGAGCAGGACGTGCTTCACCTCTCGTTCTCAACAACGCTTCTTGCAGCCATTCTAAATATCGCTTTGAATTTTGCTTTAATTCCCCACTTTTCAGGTATGGGTGCTGCGTTAGCCACGGTGATTTCATATGCGGCAACCTCGTTTGGATTTCTTGTCTTTTTTCCGGCTACAAGGTCGCTTGCCACGACCGCACTATTCGCTTTTATTAGATGTTTTTCGCCAGGTGAATATCGTTGGTTTTATCGTTGGTGCCGTCAAATGTTACGACGTACATAGGATGTGAAGTTAGTAAATGGCTATAGCTAAAGGTTTGATAAAGAGGGATCATGTGCTTGCGACGGTCGCCGAGTTGCTTCGCGGGGGCAGCAATATCAATGCGATTGATTTGCTGACGTCGTTGCTTCGAACTGCTCCGAACGATGTTGATGCTATTCATCTACTAGGCGTGGCCTATCTCCAGTTGAACGACCTTGAGCGCGCAGAAGCTCTAGTGGCGCACGCGATGGAATTGTCGCCGCGAAATGCAGACTTCCTATCGAATTATGGGATCGTTAAGCAAAAACAGGGGGATACAGTCGCTGCAGAGGCATCTTTCAATAAGGCACTAAAGCTCAATCGACGGCACGCCGATTCTTTACTGAATCTCGGTGTGATGTATCGCAGTGATGGTCGTCTGGTAGAAGCCTTGGATTATTTTAGGAGAGCGGCTAGCTGCCGACCGTCCGCAGTCGCCTTAGCAAATATCGGTTCAACGCTGTGTGATTTGGGTCGGTTTGATGAGGCGATTAAATCTCTCGATGAGGCGCTAAAGCTTGACGAAAACTATGCGCAGGCTTGGGTTAACTTGGGTAGTGCTTGTCTGGCGCGAGGGTATTTAGATAGAGCGGTTAGTGCTTACACGGCTGTGGCGCTTGCGCCAAATGACTTGGTGTGTTGCCGAAATTTTGCGACAGTTCTGCTTGAGCGCGGTGATTATGAGAAGGCGATGGAGTATGCGAATCGTGCCATTGCTGTTAGCGCCAGTGATTCCGTAGCACGTTTTGTCCGTGGCGCGGTATTCCTGCAGTGGGAAAATCAAGTTGATGCGATCGCGGACTTTGAGTGCGCTCGCGAGACGGATCGATCGAATCCGCGTATTCCGTGGAATCTATCTGTATGCCATTTGCAGCTAGGGCGCTTTGATGTGGGCTGGCAATTGTATGAGTACCGATGGGAGGCTCTGCCGAGGGAGTTGGTCAAATTGAAGACCAGTCGGCCGAGTTGGACGTCAGCGGACATCGGCAAGCGCCTATTGATTTGGAGCGAGCAAGGCGCTGGCGATGAGGTGTTTTTCTCTGGCGCGCTCGCATCAGCGCGACGCTTGTCGGATCAAGTAACCGTTCAGATTGATGGTCGTCTGATGGGGTTATTCGCAAGATCGTTTCCAGATTTTAGTTTCGTTCCGCGGCGTCGCCACGTTGCAGAGGACTCATATGATGTGCATCTTCCGATCGGAAGTATTTTGCCATTCGTTTACCGTGACTTAAATCGCATCCCGGAGCAGCGTAAAATCCCATACTTGGTTGCGGATCCGAACTTGACCGCGGCTCTTCGTCAAGACCTTCTCCGTGATCACGACAGAGTTGTCGGGATCACTTGGCAAAGTAAGAACCTTAAGCACGGCGCCTCTAAAAGTTTTGCGCTTAACGATTTGTTGCCGATCCTTGAGCAACCGGGTGTTCGGTTTGTGGCTTTGCAGTATGGTGACATCGCTGACGAGTTAGCTGCCTTTTATGAGCAAACAGGTGTTCGTATTGATGTAGTTCCGCAAATTGACAACTTCCATGACCTTGATGGTCACGCGGCATTGATTGAGGCGTGTGATTTCATTGTGTCGGGATGTAATACGACGGCGCACGTTGCCGGTGCCCTCAATAAGCCTGGCTTTATTGCAGTGCCATTCGGACAGGCGGCTTTCTGGTACTGGCATAATCAAAGCGCGGGGCGAAGCTTCTGGTATCCGAGCCTGAGGTTGTTTAAGCACGAACGGGGATTGGCGTGGGCCGAGACCATGCTTAAAGTGAATGACGCTGTGAATGCATATTTAGGAGCCGGATGTGAATGATCGTTTGAACCAAGCGAAGGCGCGTCACCAGAGTGGTGATCTGGAGGGAGCGGAGCGCCTGTACCGCGCCATCTTGAAAGATAATCCGGCTGAGGTCGCCGCGCTTCATTTTATCGGTGTGATGGAATCACAGCGCGGAAATCATAAAGAAGCTCTGGGTTTGATTTCGAAAGCGATCACCTACGCGCCAGGGCGGGCACTCTTCCATTTCAATTACGGCGTCGTCCTGCACCGGATGGGCGAGCTAGAGAAAGCCCGGAGTAGTTACGATGAGGCCCTGGCGTTACGCCCTCAGTTTGCAGACGCGTTTTTCAAGCGTGGCGAACTATCGTTATTAGAGGGAGACTTTATAGCTGCTAGTTTCGATTTTGGTCAGGCGATCGCGTTCTCCGCGCCGAGCGCGCTCTGCTTTCAGGCTAGGGCATTGGCTCGCCTCAAGCTCGAGGACTTCGACGGGGCATTGGAAGATCTTGGCCAGATTGAGGCGTTAGATAAAGCAACATTCAATACTTACTGGCTGAAACATCGAGTCCTGTCCTTGCAGCAGCGGTTAGAGGCTGCAGAGGCTGCGTTAGACCTCGCGTACGCCCAGGATCCCAGCGGTGACGAGGAGGCGGCTAAGGGCTTTTTTACGGCTATGGTCGGCGGTTCTTCGGTTTAGGCGGTCTTCCCTTCCGACCGAGGCGCGGTTTCTTGACTTCAACCGGCTACTGCCGTAACTTCTCGCGCCTTCGTGGGGCTATAGCTCAGCTGGGAGAGCGCTTGCATGGCATGCAAGAGGTCGGCGGTTCGATCCCGCCTAGCTCCACCAAATTTGGGGTTTTCGGCGTCCCCATCGTCTAGAGGCCTAGGACATTGCCCTTTCACGGCAGTAACAGGGGTTCGAATCCCCTTGGGGACGCCATTCCAATCCTTCGCAAAGCGGTGGCTGAGGCTCGTCGGCTTTTGTTTCGTCGCCGGCGCCAGAGACTGCTTGCCGCGGCTGCGGGCAGAGGTATGCCTAGCTCGGTGTATTCGGCGGCCGCATTCATGATCGACCGATCGCTTGACCGATTTGGGTTGTGGGATGTGGTAAGTCGTGCAGAAGCTCGTCGGGTGGAGATCGCCGCTCAGGCAGACCGCCTGTTTACGATCTGGTACTCGCCCAAACCTCACGCAGAAAGCTCGGATGCCGCGGTGGAGCTGGCGCTTGGTCAACAGATTCAGCTCTCGGCGCCTCGCATCGCGGCGACTGGCAAAGATCGGGTCTGGGGCCCCGCATTACATTTGCTTGTGCGTGAAAGCGGCGCAACCCGAATCCTAGAGTTGGGGGCGTGCGCGGGTATATCCGCTCTATATATGGCTCAGGCTGCGAACGTTCAATCGATAGTCACCGTTGAGGGATCGCCCGAACTGGCTGCGTTGACCGCAGAGTCGCTGAAGTCCATCGGCGCTGCTCAGGTTGTCAACGCACAATTCACCGACGCCATTGAGTTATTGCAGAACGAGCAAGCGCCAGCCTTTGATTTCGTCTTCATAGACGGGCATCACGAGCGGTTGGCGACAATTTATTATTTCGACAAGGTGTTCCCGTTGCTTACGCCAGGTGCGCATGTGGTCTTTGATGATATCCGGTGGTCGGATGACATGTTTTCGGCGTGGCGTGTTTTGAGTTCGGATTGCCGTTTTTCTCACGCCATTGATTTTGGTTCCTTGGGTATCTGTGTTTGTCGAAAAGAAGGCGATCTAGGCGCGAGTGCGATGGAGCCGACGTATTGGGATCTGTCCGAGGTTGTCGGCCGCACTCATATTGGCCAACCGTGGGGATGGCGGTGAGGCGAAAGGCACTCATTCGCGCGATGGCGGAAACCATATTGAAAACACGCCGCCGATATTTTCTCTACGCTAGTCGGCAAAAACTGCTCTATCTCTCAATACCGAAGAACGCGAACTCATTTGTCAAAGCCGTAATGCTGTGTAACGATTCCGCTGCGGCGGGATTCGAACCGGCTAATGAAACGGCATTGCAATTCGCTAAGCGTACCGGGGGATTTGGTTCGCTAGAACTTCTGAATGATGGCCCGTTGTTTGATCCGGCCGTGAGGTGCTTGATAGTAATCCGTGATCCGATCGGACGTTTGGTCAGCGCTTATTTAGATAAGTTTGTAAAACCGGAAATTCGAGGGATCGCGGAAAAACGCGATCCGGTTTTTGATTTTGATCTGATTGGTTTTTATCGAGACGTCAGTCGAGTCCTTGGAGAACATGTCGAGGCTGAAACATTTTCTTTTCGTCAATTTATATCCTACGTTTGCGCTGTCCCTGATTATCGCCGTGATAAGCACTACCGATGTCAGTCGTTCTATGCGCGAGTGGCTGATGGGCTGAACGTAGATGCTTTCGACCTAGATGGTACTGGTGATCTCGCCGAGTTCTTGCGGAACCGTGGATTTTCTATCATCCCGGCTAGGTTTAAGCAGCCGGTCGTGAAACGGACCACCTATTCGGCGAATCAGATGACGCCCATGACGGATTTCTCGGCTCGTGAGTTGGCGTCTCAGGGAGTTCTGCCGCCTGTCGAATGTCTTTTCAATCAAGCGTTGCTTGATCTTTTTGCTAGATCTTACAAGCCTGATATTGAGTGGTACTCGAGCGTTAAAGGCTCAGACTTGTCCAGCTACCTTCGACATTGGAAAGACAGACTCGCTTCTGGGCGTCTCGGGTGAACGGCCCTGGGTTGAGAGAGGAGGGGCGGGTGATCAGCCTAAACGCCTTTAAGGCCTACGACGTTCGTGGGAGGATCCCCGATGAAATTAATGAGGATCTCGCTCGGTTGATTGGGCAGGCTTACGCATCCTTCGTTAAGCCTAAACGCGTGGTTGTGGGTCGTGACATCCGCCTAACGAGCTCGACGCTCGCTGAAGCGCTGATAGCGGGTTTGCGAGGCAGTGGGGTTGCCGTTTCGGACATCGGGCTTTGCGGCACTGAGGGTGTGTATTTCGCGACCTCTGCGGGTGACGCCACAGGTCCGTTCGATGGCGGGATCATGGTGACTGCTAGCCATAATCCACCCGACTACAATGGCATGAAGTTCGTGCGCGAAGGATCGCGACCCATTAGTGCCGACACGGGCTTACAAGAGATGGCAGCACTCATTCGTGAAGCTCATCTGCCGCCGCTACGATCTGCTGCAGACGCCGGATATGGCGGGTTCTCGCTTCTCGATACGCGTCAAGCCTATATCAAGCATCTGCTCGGCTACGTTGATCGATCTCGGTTGCGTCCGCTGAAAGTGGTGGTCAACGCCGGGAACGGTGGTGCTGGTGCATTTGTCGATTTA
>CAZXGO010000124.1:0-6807 GCA_964640035.1 uncultured Chitinophagales bacterium | reverse complement strand
CGAGGAGATGTCCAAGGTCATGGAGGAGGAGTTCGGCCAGACCCTGCTCCCACCTCGGCAGATCCGGGGTTGGTTCTACAAAGATGAGATCCAATCCAAGCTGCAGCCAAGGCTTCTTGAATTGGTTTTCAAGCACCCTGTCTTCGACAGGTACGGGTGGAAGAGGCGGGGTGGCGCCCATCCGCAGCTCATGTGTGGGTGCCCTTGGCATGGGGGCAACTCTGGGACCACCTTCCAGATCAACGAGGCCACCGGTGAGTGGGATTGCAAGTCGTGCGGCATCTATGGCAACCCGCTGACCTTCCTCCACAAGATCCGCACCGACGACATGAACGCCGGTCACCCGGAGGGGACCGCGCTGGAGAGCTACGTCGCTGAGCTGACCACCGCTCTCGGGTACAGCTACCCGGAGGACGCCAGGGCGCAGGTGATCAAGGAGGCGCCTCGCACCTTGATGTCAGAGCGGGAGTTCCATGAGGCTCTGATCAAGATCCACGACGAGGAGCTCAACCCGGCGATCCGTGTGGGGCGCATGGCGGGGTTGGCGGCGGAAACCGGTCGTCGGCTTACCGGGGTGCAGTGCCTCGCTGCCATGGACGAGTACCGCTACTACGAGGACGCTCGCCGCACCAACGAGAAGAAGGAGTGGTGGCAGAACGTCGAACGGATGCAGTTCCTCGTGCCCAACCTGCTCATGAAGCCGACGCAGGTCATGCTCCACGCCGCTGGGGGCTTGGGGAAGACCTCGGCGTGTATGGGGCTTGCGAAGGCCGTCGGGAGGGGTGAAGCCATGCGGATCCGTGGGATCCAGCTACCGGTGCAACAGGGTCCGGTGCTTTGGATTCAGAACGATCAGAACCCGGCCAAGCTCCTGCGGGACTGCGAGGACAACGGGATCAATCCCGCTCTCGACAAGTGGTTCATCGTCAAGCGTGGCTTCCAGATCAACCACACGCACGAGTTCGCGGAGTGGATCCGGGCCTATCGACCGGCCCTGGTGATCGTGGACTCGATCGGCAGCTGCTCCACAAAGATGCAGGTCGAGGAGAAGGACAAGGCCTTCGCCAGCCCCTTCTATTACTACGCCGAGAAGAACGGCGACCCCGAGGAGGGGGGCTTCCCTGCGACCACGATCGTGTGGATCCACCACGACAACGCGCAGGGCGACGCCAGGGGGACGCGGTACTTGATCGCTGCTGTGGATGAGCAGTGGCACCTTCGGACGCTCTCGGAGGACGAGAGGGGCTCTCTTCGCGAAAGGGGGCGCACGCCCTCCAGTTGCCGCATGATCCAGATCAAGAAGTCACGCCTGGGTCGCCAGGGGGACTTGCTCGTGGTGGAGCGGGACCACGACTTCGCCTACTCGGTGTGGGACTACACGCCGACTGAGCGGAGGGAGGACGAGGGGCATGGCGATCCGGAGCCTCACACCATGGCGCTCCGCATCGTCAAAGACCGGGTCATGGAGGCGCGGTTCGAGGAGGACAGCGCCAAGCCGGATCGGATGACCGCTAAGGAGGTGTGGGAGCGCTTGGTCGAGGAGATGAATGGCCAAGCTCGGCGAGCTCCGTCCAGCAAGACGGTGAAGCGTTGGTTGGACCGATGGGTTGACGATGGGGTGCTGGTTGTGGGGAAGAAACGCGTCGTCGAGGGAGCCGACAAACCAGTACAGACGTACACACTCCCTCCCTCACGCGCGCGTGCGTTGTCCATTGAGAAGTGTCCTTTGGTCTTTGGTCCTTCAAAACCCTTGCAGGAACAGGAAAAAGCAATGGACACAGACGTTTCTCCCGAGTACGATGTCCATTGCTCTGAGCAGGGTCAACCAGTTCAGGAAAGCAATGGACAACAACCTGACCAGGACATTTTGTCCATTGGTCAAAACCCAGTCCCCGAGAGCGATCTCAAGGAGCAATGGGCAAAAGACACTTTCACACTGGGTATAAGGGGCTCCGATGGCCAACCTGAGACTCTTTCGGGAGCGCCGCGACAGGCACCCGAGGTCGAAGAAGGCCCTGGAGAAGGTGACCCTTTGGGAGCGGAAATTCGAGGAGGCCAAGACCCCGACTGCTCGGTACTGGGCGATGAGCAACCTGAGGCGCTGGACGACGGACGATCACCCGATCATCCAGATGTGGCTTCAGGGGGACCCGGTGTTCAACCCCCCGCTGGATGGCTGAGCCGGTACAGCGCTCCGTCCGTTGACGAGCTTGACGATCTCTGACCAGATCCGGAAAGCGGGCTAGCGTGACCTGCACAGGGCAAGGCCATGGGGGCGGGTATCCCGTGGCCTTGCTTGACCACCGTTCACTGCTGGTGGTCGTGGGGCTCTCGTTTAAGAGCCCGCCTGCGCAGGTTATCGCTGGTACAGATCGCGGCTCATGTCCTCAAGTCCTTGGAGCATGAGGTTGCAGATCAACGCCTTTGCGCTGAAGTGCCCTCGCAATAAGGAGCGGGACAGTTTTCTGAGTTCTTCAACATCAGAGCACTCGTCTACTTGGCGGAGTGCTGCTTCCTCCGCAAATTTCAGCGAGAGGCTGTCCATTTACAAGAAGCCGTTACCCCATCATGCCGTCACAGCTAATTGAGGATGCGCAACGTGCGCTTTCGCGCATCGATTTTGATTTCATTACAGGTCCGCATCAAGAGGCTTTGCTGACATCTCGGGTCGCCGAGATCGCAGCTACAGAGGGACCTGTTGGGGTTGACACCGAGACAACGGGGCTTGACCCGCTTGTGGATCAGGTGCGTTTGATCCAGCTCGGAACTAAAGATTTTGCTCTGATTGTGGACCTTGATGGGTGGCGCCAATCGGGAGAGCGAAGCGTGCCGTGGGAGGTTCCTGGATTGCGAGAGCTCAAGGCATTTCTGGAGGGACCCAGGGTCAAAGTGCTGCAGAATGCGGCGTTTGATCTGAACTTCCTGTTGGCAGAGGGGGTGGCGCTTCAGGGCAATATATTTGATACCATGATCGCTGCTAAAATTGTAAACAATGGTACGCCTGGTACAAAGAACGATCTAGGGGCCATTGTTGAGCGCAACCTCCGCCTTGATCTGCCTAAGGAACTTCAGAAGGCCGACTGGAGTGGTTCACTCTCGGGGGAGATGCTCGCGTACGCGGCTCGTGACGTGATCTGCCTGCCCTGGTTGGTGCACCCGTTAAAGGACGCCCTGCAGACCACGCGGATCAAGACCAGTGATATTGATGCACCGCTTTGGAATATCTTCAAACTCGAGATGCAGGTTGTTAGACCTATCGCATTGATGCAGTTCTACGGGTTTGGTTTTGATAAAGAAGCAGCGGTGGCGCTAAAAGAACGTCTTGAGGAAGAAGCCCATGCTTTGCTCACCTTGTTTCTGGAGACATTAGACCGGGAACTGATTCAACGTAATCCTAATAACAATCAGAGATGGCTTCCCCGAGATCCGGACGGCAGTGTTAACACACGAGAGAAGGACACTGGATCGATCCGATTGGGGACGAAGCTCTTGAAGGGCTTCAATCCTCGCTCAACCCAGCAAATGGCAGACCGGTTTCAGCACGCTGGGATCCTTCTTCCTGTCGATGAAAAGGGCAAACCGAGCTTGGATCAGAATCTGCTGTCGTTCTTGCGTAATGACTATGCTCTTATTGATCAATACATGACGTGGAAGACCGCTGTCACTAAAGTATCGGACATTACTAAGTTGCTTGAATCTATTGGTCCGGATGGTCGTATTCATTGCAACTACAGGCAGATGGGGACGGAGACGGGACGCCTTAGTGCAGCATCTCCAAACCTCCAACAAGTCAATCGCAGCAAGGACTTTCGTAGCAAGTTTGTGGCAGCTTTGGGGTATGTTCTTACTGTCGCTGACTTCTCTCAGGTCGAGCTACGCATGGCAGCGGAGCTCTCGGGTGAGGAACGGATGATTACTGCCTACAAGGCGGGGCGTGACCTCCACACCGAAACAGCAGCTCTTCTAACTAAGACATCGATTGACGAAGTTACAAAAGAGGCCAGAACTTCAGCGAAAATCGCCAACTTTGGTTTGCTATATGGAGCGGGTCCAGCAACGCTTAGAAAGCAAGCAGTATCTCAGTACGGTGTAGATATGGAGATGGCAGAAGCGAAAGAGATTGTTCAGGGATTTCGTGATGCTTACCCGACGCTCTACGCGTGGCAACAGACCGAGGGGACAAGTATATCTAAAGCCGTACATACGGCGCTTGGACGTCGGCGTCTTTTATATGGGTTCAACGACAAGTACACGACTCGTATCAATACGAAAGTCCAAGGCTCGGCAGGAGACATTGCCAAGCTCGCTATCGCCAAGCTCTGGAAACTGATTTGCGAAGCTCCCGTGGGTGAGGCGAGGTTGATCGCCATGGTCCATGACGAGATCGTGATCGAAGTCAAGGAAGGTCATGAGGAGCGGTGGGGTCAGCTCTTAAAGCAGTGCATGGAGGGAGCGGGCGCTGAGGTTTGTAAAACCGTTCCCATCGTTGCTGAAGTTTCATGGGGCAAGACCTGGGCTGACGCAAAGTAGTTGGGCGATCTTGCTTGTATCCAAATCTGACCTATGCTGGTTAGGCATTTTCTCTATTCCGATGCTGGTTGGACAGGAGCTGATCGCTTTCGTCAAAGAAAACGACGGCATGAATCAAATGGAGCTCGCTCGTGGTGCTGGTTATGTCCGTGTGACTCGCACTGGTCGTGAGCAAATCCTCGTAAAGCAGTTCTACAACACGCTTTTGGCTGCAAAGGGCATGCCGATTCCCCTTGGTAAAACCCCTGGTAAGTCCGCTCAGTTCCGCACCACAGTCCATGCGACGGGTGTGATCCTGCTCGGGAAGACCTATTCGGCCGACTTTGGGCTGAAGCCCGGCGATGAGCTTGACATCGTTCTCGATGCAGATTGCATCAAGTTGGTCCCCGCACCGGTGGACCTCTCGGGTGCGGAGGCGGCCAAGAAGAAGGCCTCCGTCGCAGCTTGAGTTGACGCCTAGCGAAGCCCGAGCCCGGTATCTGCAGAAGTTGAACCGGATCGCGGAGCGGTTGCCAAATGGCCTGCTCCAACGTCTGGTTGACGACGCCCAGTTCTTCCATGACTGGAACCTGCGGAAACACCGAGCTCGGGCTTCCGCGCGTTTGGCTCAGTTCCAGGCGTGGAAGGGCAAGGCGGAAGATCGCTACTGGAAGACGCTGAATCGCTGATTGGGTTGACCTAACCAGGACAGGACTTCTAGGATCGATGGGCTACCACTACTTTTGGTATGGCACTTTCAGCAGCTGCAGAAGGGCAATTCGTTGAGTTCACTCACGCTCACAGAATTCCTGGCGCCAATGGGTTGTTTTATCTCATTGAAGGATTTGACCCCGTTAAACAACAAAAGTGTGTCCTGCGGGTTGACGACAGCTTCAGTTCATTGATTGCTCCAGAGCTACAAGCTCTAGAAGAAGACAAGCCGGTGCGTTTCTTTGTGAATCAAGACCCGATGCGGAATGACCCCACTCAGTTTCGTATCGATGTGCCTTTTTACAGGAGGCGCCAAGAAGAAGAAGCCGCGCAAGCCGTTCCGGGGCCTACTGACTTCGACTCGGACGTCGACGGCTCGTCTATTTCGAAGTCCATTACGGCCACGGTGCCTATCAAGGTCTGGGCGTCCTTGCGCGCTGCGCATGAGAAGCAAAAACTGCGCTTCCCTCGCTTTGGGGACTATGTCGCTGTTGTCCTAGCTCACAGCTCTGCGTTGCTTGAGCTCGGAGAGGCCAGCCCCTTTTAGTCCTCGGCGTCCCCGAGAGCGTTGATGAGCAAGTACCACCAATCGAACTGCGTTTGGGGCATGTCTACCCAATGGGGTAGCCACTCTTGACGGAGCTTCTGGTGCCACGTTGCTAGCAAAACGCTCTCGGGCTTTTTCATGACCTGTTTAGGAACTGGTCAACGGCCTTGGTGCGGTGGAATCTGTACCGGGGCCGTTTTGCTGTGCCGATGTTCTTGATGGCAGGGCCGTGGATGATGCCCTTGGACATCTGGTAGGTGAGGGCCTTGGTGTCACGCAGCCCCACGAGGCGGCAGAACTCTTTGGAATCGAGCCAATCGCTCTCGGGGGCCGAACGTGTGGCTTCGAGCAGCGCCACGATGGTCCGCTCGAGGGCGTCGATGCGGTTGAGGATCTCGTCTTGGGCTGACGTGTTGAGCCCGGCCGTCATGGGTCTATCTGGATCTGGTTAGACCCTAGCGCACCTTAAAGCTGAATGCCCTGCATTGCTTTCTGAATCCGGTCGGCGTCGATCCAGCGTTGGTAGGTGGACTGATGCACTTGCAGGCTGTGTCCCATGAGTCTTGCTCCGAGGTCGGCGGAGACGCCCTTGTCGAGGAGGCGCAACGCGAAGGCGTGGCGCAGGTTGTAAGGCTTGATGGTCACGCCGTCGCGGTCAAGCGCGTCGTTGAAGGCTTTAGTCAGGGTTGAGGCGGACTGCGTTGGACGAGGGAGCTCGCGCAGCGCGAAGCTCTCCACCCACGTACTCGGGCAGGGGGTCACACGCCGGGAGCCGGTTTTCGTCTTGTCGTGGATCTCGATCCAGTTGTCCTCGAGCCAGGTGAGTGCCGCGCACTCGTGGGGGCGGAGTCCGTAGGCCGCGCACATGCCGAAGGTCCAGCGCCAATGCGGTAGCGCGATGCGGGCAATTGCGGACTCGACCTCCGCATCTGCAGGGATGTCGCGCTCGGTGAGCTTGTCGACGCCGTAGCCGCGGCAGGCATCGAGGAGGGCGGCGGTTTCTAAGCCAAGGGACTTGGCGACTTGGCTTAAAAGGTTGC
>CAZXGO010000123.1:0-6840 GCA_964640035.1 uncultured Chitinophagales bacterium | reverse complement strand
TGGAAAGCGGTCAAAGAAAGCGCTGGCGACAACTACGCCGATCACTGCATCTCCCAGAAACTCCAGCCTTTCATTGTGATCGCGTGCGGCACTCCGATGTGTCAGCGCTCGGGTGAGCAAACTCCCATCGACAAAACGGTAACCGAGGCGCTTCTGCAAAGCATCGAGCGTTTGCTGCGAGGGCACTTTCACGGGCCATCCGCTGGCTTGGTCTGGACGATCAAGTCATCGAAACTCATCACTCCATCGAGAATCCAAAACAGCGGAAAACGTTTTTCGTAGGTTGCGTCGATAATGATAACGCCGCCCTCTCGATAAATTTGGATATCGTCAATCGTGGTGTCGTAAACCTGATTGGTAGTCAGCAGCTTTGCCAGGCGGGCGCGCAGCTCTGGAACCGTGTCGCTACGGGCATCATGTTCCTCCGCGGCTCGAGTAATCAGATCCTTCACCGTCATGTATTCGAAGTAGCCAGGAAGCAAACGGAGAAGCAGAACGAGAGCGACACCCAATAGCAGTAAGTTGAGGGAAAACGTCCAGAGACCAAATCCTCGACTGTCAGCGCTCTCTGCAACGGAAATCATTTGCCTGCCCACAATAATCTCCCTCGTCTCGCTAATCGATCGCGCCTGCTCTTGTAAACGAGGGCACGCTGAGCCAGCTCTCCCAGTGCATCCATATTGAGACGGCCTTCCCAACAATGTCACGCTCGGGCACCTGCCCCCACACGCGGCTGTCGCTGCTATTGTCTCGATTATCACCCATCATGAAATAATGGCCGGGTTGCACCACGACGGAGAAATTACGCGCGCCTCGTCGATCATCGGTTTGCATGAGATAACCGTCTGTTCCGGGCAACTCCTCCCTGCCCATCTTGACAGTGAACCGGCCAGACGGTAGTTCCGCCAGCCACTCTTGCGGCACCCGTTCGCCATTCACAAAAAGCTGTTTGTCGCGATAAGAAATTCTATCTCCCGGAGTCCCGATAACGCGCTTTATGTAATAAGTATTATTTTGATGCGGCGGAAAAAATACCATGACATCGCCGCGCTCGGGCTCACCCAAATCCAGAACCTTCGTTCGCGTGACCGGCAATCTCAGTCCGTAGGCGTATTTGTTCACCAAAATATAGTCGCCCACTTCCAGCGTCGGCACCATGGACGAGGACGGAATCTGGAAAGGCTCGTAGAGAAACGAGCGCAGCACCAAGACGATGGCCAAAACGGGGAAAAAAGATCGAGCGTATTCAACAACAGCTGGCTCACCGGCTTCACGGTCACAGGCGTCAGCGTATGCCAGGGCAGCCTTGGAGCCCGCCTGTTCCCAGCCTGGGAAATTCCTTCTCAGTTGCTCTCGGCGCGAGCGCCTCCCGCCAGCGAGCAGAAGACTATCCACTAACCAAATCCCGCCACTACCAAAAACGACAATCACCAGAATCAACGGAAAATCAATAGTCATGAGAAACCCGATTTCGATACATGCTCACTATCTCTCCATCATACCGACTGTGCATCTGGCCAAGGTCAACCGTCGACTTGGAGCACTGCAAGAAAGGCGGATTGGGGGATCTCCACATTGCCAACTTGCTTCATCCGCTTCTTGCCAGCTTTCTGCTTTTCGAGGAGCTTTTTCTTCCTCGTCACATCGCCACCGTAACATTTAGCAGTCACATTTTTACGCAAGGCCTTTACGGTTTGACGCGCCACAATTTTTCCTCCGACCGCGGCCTGAATCGCAACATCAAACATTTGGCGTGGGATCAATTCTTTCATTTTCTCGGTCAACACCCGACCGCGTGACTGCACGTGATCGCGATGCACAATGATCGCAAGCGCGTCCACCCTGTCGCCATTAATCAGCACATCCAAGCGCGACAGTGGGGCTCCCTCGAACCGCTGAAAACTGTAATCCAAAGAGGCGTAGCCGCGGCTCACGGATTTCAATCTATCAAAAAAATCGAGGACCACTTCCGCCATAGGAATGTCATAGATAACCTGAACCTGCTGACCGAGAAACTGGAGGTCCACCTGTGCGCCACGCTTCTCCACGCACAAGGTAATAGCTGCGCCGAGATACTCCTGAGGTGTCAAGATAGTGCACCGCGCAATGGGCTCGCGCATGACTTCAATATCGCCGACATCATGCAACTTTGAGGGGTTGTCTACGTACACAACTTCCTGATTCTTTTTGACCACCTCATAGATCACAGTCGGCGCCGTAGTAATGAGGTCTAAGTCGTACTCCCGCTCTAATCGCTCCTGAATGATCTCCATATGGAGCATGCCCAGAAAGCCACAGCGGAACCCAAAACCGAGCGCATCGGAAGTTTCCGGTTCATAGAACAGCGACGCATCATTCAGCGTGAGCTTGCCCAAGGCGTCGCGAAAATCTTCGTAGTCGTCCGAGTTAACGGTGAAGATTCCAGCATAGACTTGCGGTTTAGCCCTCTGAAAACCCGGCAGCGCCGGCGTATTCTGATGAGCGGCGGAAATCAAGGTATCTCCGACAGGCGCACCCTTGATGTCCTTGATGCCCGCTACGATGAATCCTACCTCCCCAGCCCTGAGCACCCCTGTCTCGGTTCGGCGGGGGGGAAATACCCCCACCATATCCGCCTGATGCTGCTTTCCCGTCGAGAAAACAATGAATTTATCGCGCTTGCTCAGCTCCCCTTGCACAACGCGCGCCAGCATCACCACACCCACATAATTATCGAACCAGGAATCAATGATGAGAGCCTGCAATGGCGCACTCCGATCCCCAGTGGGCGCAGGGATTTTTTTGATTAACTGCTCCAGTAGGGCTTCGATTCCCATACCCGTCTTGGCACTTGTTGCGACGGCCTCTGTGGCGTCTATGCCAATAATTTCCTCGATTTCCTGCTGTACCCGGTCGGGATCTGCTTGGGGCAGATCCATTTTGTTGAGAACAGGCAGCACCTCGAGGCCCTGCTCGATCGCGGTGTAGCAGTTAGCCACCGACTGGGCCTCAACGCCCTGTCCTGCATCGACCACCAACAGCGCACCCTCACAGGCGCTCAGTGAACGCGATACCTCATAGGAGAAATCCACATGCCCTGGCGTATCGATAAAATTAAGTTGATAGGTCTGCCCATTTTCGGCCTGATACTGCAAGGTGACGCTCTGGGCCTTGATGGTGATCCCGCGCTCGCGCTCCAAATCCATAGAATCGAGCACCTGAGCAGCCATTTCACGTTCAGATAGACCGCCGCAGTGCTGAATAAAGCGATCTGCAAGCGTCGATTTACCATGGTCGATATGCGCGATAATCGAAAAGTTTCGTATGTGACTGAGCTCAGCCAACGCCGGGACACCTCTGAAGAGTAGAGCGAGTAGCTGATACGCTACCCGCATGGACACCGCCTATTTTAGCATGCCATGGGCGCCGCTTTACGGCAGTATTTCATGCAACCGGCACCGCTGACATACCGCCGCTTGGCAGGGCTTGCTATCAGTCATCCGTTGCGGGAACCCGGATACCAATAAACAGCGGACTTCCACCCCGAATCAGACGCGCCGGAATCGAAGCGCCAGGGACTAACTCTTCGCTGACACCCTCTAAATCGCGCATACGGCCGATTGGCTTGCTACCAAGGCGCGTGAGGATATCTCCCTCGCGCACACCTGCGTCCGCCGCTGGAGAGCCTGAATCAATGGCTACCACTCGCACGCCACCAGAGAGACCTAGCTCTGCCAGCGCTTCCGGCTCTGCCGGAGCCATCCGCATGCCGAGTATCGCCAGAGTGCCATCAGAGACGACGGCTGATCCAACTCGGGCGACTTGATCCGCAGCGAGACCACCAACCTCAACTTCGAGCGTCGTCTCGGCGCCCTCTCTGACGATCACAACCTGACAGAGTGTGCCCGGCGCAATCAAACCGACTACGTGGGGCAGATCTGCAGAGGTCTCAATGTCCTTGCCGTCGAATTGGATAATAACGTCCCCGGACAACAGCCCGCCTCGCTCTGCCGGCGAATCACCGCCCACCTGAGCGATCAACGCGCCACGAGGTCTATCCAAGCCGAAGGAGTCAGCAAGATTACGATCGACGTCCTGAATACTGACGCCCAACCAGCCGCGCTCAACAACACCGTTTTCCTGTATCTGAGCGACCACATTACTGACTACTGAGGCAGGAATTGCGAACGACAGCCCAATAGATCCGCCGGAGCGCGTAAAAATCTGCGAGTTGACGCCAATCACCTCGCCGTCGAGATTGAACAGGGGCCCGCCGGAATTGCCCGGATTAATGGCAACATCAGTCTGGATAAAAGGTACGTAATTATCGCCGGTTTCCGTTGGCAAACTTCTTCCTAGCGCGCTGACGATGCCAGCAGTAACAGAAAAATCGAGGCTAAAGGGAGAGCCAATAGCCAGCACCCACTGCCCCACCTTTACGTCTTTTTCGTTAGCCAACGGAAGTGCGGGTAGGGCTTCTTGCGCGTCAATCTTCAAAACCGCCAAATCTGATCTGGGATCAGTCCCTATCAAAGTCGCGTCATATTCCTGACGGTTTGGCAACCGCACCAGAATTTGACGGGCGTTTTCTACTACGTGATTGTTGGTCACTACAAAACCATCTTCGGAGACAATAAAACCGGATCCCATACCCGCGCGGTCGCGGGGAACCGCCGGTCCATCCCTGAAGTCAAAAAAACGGCGCAGATACTCGGGTAGCTCCTCCATTTGTTCCTGGTAGCGCGGATTCTCTGACTCGTACTCGACGAGGATTTTTACCACTGCCGGGGCGGAGGCCTCCACGATCTCCGTAAAGTCGGGCAAAGCGGACGCCGATACCCTCGCAATGAAAGTGACACCGATCAAATACACCAATGCACGTACCATCATGGCCGAACTCCAAACATGAAATCAATAAATATCAGTTGCTTAAGGAAATAATATCGGGCTGAACCTCAGCTTCGGTTGCCCTGCCCGCCAACTCTGGCTCCGCGAACCCGGGAATCGCTCCCCCGAACAATGCGATAGCCCCGTGAAGGATAGCAAACCCCGAGGTAATCCCCAGGCAAAAACCGCCGGCCGCCCACAGGTCGCCTTGATATGACAAGAGAATAGAGAGTCCCGAGCCCAGCAGCAGAGGAAATCCGTAGAGAAGCGCTGTGCCAGTGAGCACCGTGACCTCCGGCACTCGAATCCAGACCTGATCGCCCAGCTCACAGCTTGCAGCACGGAGCTGGGTACCCGATAAAGCCCGGACACGACCTTTGCCTTGCTGCAGGAGTTTAGACAAAGCCCCCTGACCGCAACCTGCTCGCGCGGCGCAACGACCGCAAGCGCTACTCCGATCAGCCTCTATCCAAACGGCGTCGGCCTCCACCGCGACAACGCGGCCCGTCTCCATCAACCAGCCCATCAGGGAACCTCATTGGTGGGGCGAATCGCGTCCGCCAGCAAGCGCGCCGTCACTAAAGGCACCTCCCCGAGGACGCTAATCAACATCCCGGTTTGCCCCACCACAGGGACGCCTCGAGTATAGGTCAGCGTCGCCCCGTTCAGGACGCCCGCCTCACCGGGGGCCACGCCACTGGGCAGAGGCTCGAGGAAAATAGACGCTGTGGCCAGACCATCACTGACGACAAAAGTAGCAGGTGTTGCATGCCCGTCCATGACATAAAATCCGGGCAGTACATTCTTGCCCCGCACAACACCCGTGGCGTCTCTGGGGGCGGCCTCGGATTCCATAGCTGCGGGGCCAACGGCTATGCTAGCGAACTCATAGCGCTCAAGTACCTTTCCGTCCGGATCCGCCGTCACCATCGCCAGCGGCAAAGCGATTTCGCTGTCGACTTCAACAATGTAGCCGAGACGAAGCGTGTCCTTTGGCTGGAGCGCGAGCCGTTGAGTCGTCCGCCCGGCAATTACCCTCCCTTGCTCCACGCGGGGAATATAGAACTCGAGCAAATCGCAGAATCGACCCGCAGTGAATACCGGGGGCGCCCAAGTCTCGGTGGAGGGATCCTCAATACGATTCAGCCGACGTAAACGTGCCTCCCCTGAGCCTGCCGACCAGTCGACATCGATGAACTGGCGACTTCCTTCCCGCTCGTAGAGCAGCGTGCCACGAAAAGAAACACGTCGGTGGGCGTCCAACAATCCCAACAGTGCTCTCTCTGACTCATTGGAAGCAACACAAATAGCTTGATTGGATTGCGACCAGCTAGGTGTCGAGCAGCAGAGCGCCGTGAGCAGCAGCCAGGTTACACTGCACAATCTCATTCTGAGGGGACGGGTATATCCGGCGCGCCCTCTATTCGCATCCGAGCAATGTACGGAACAGGATGATTTTGATTGGACACGGCGGCATGATGCTTACTCAACAACTGATAACGCTCATGAGCCCAACGCTCGTATATTGCAGCGACTTCAGGCTTTCTAACATCCTCACGAGCCACCTTTTTGTTGGTCAGCGGCACCGCGCCTGTCTCCAAACTCGCCCTCACTGGCAGAGCCCCGGACACCGGCACCACATTGCCGCCCAGCTGACTCACCAGTGCCCTTGGAACTACTTGCTCGGCCGGCATCAATGTCTGCCCACCCAACACGACTACGATAGTGACGGAGGCCGCAACCGCCATGCTCCACAGGGGATTTTGGGACAATCGAGGTTGGTCGCTGATAGCCTGTTGGACGCCCGCCGATACGTCAAATTGCGGCAGACCCCCTCGCCTATCGTGCAGTACGTCTCTGACAAGCTGCTGTCGGCGCCAGCGAGCGCGCAATTCAGGATCTGATGCCGCCGATCCCAGCAGTCTCCGCAGCTCCAGATCCTGGGTCTCACCATCCATTAAGGCTGAAAGCGCT
>CAZXGO010000122.1:6239-6843 GCA_964640035.1 uncultured Chitinophagales bacterium | reverse complement strand
ACGATGAGAATCGATAAGGCGCTGACATAAACCCACATTGCGCCTTGGTCCATACTCACCGATTCGCCAAAGGCATAGAGCAAGCCGCCGAACGCCGGTCCGATGATCACCGCTGACTCGAACAGCGTTGAATTGACTGCAACAGCAGCAGGGAAAGCGTTTTGCGGCACCAAGTTGACAGTCATTGCTTGCGAGGTCGGCATCCACAATGCACGGCCTACACCAAACAATCCCATGGCAACGAACACCCAAAGAATTTCGCGACTACCAGACCAAGTGAAGCCGATCAAAACCAGAACGCACGAAATCTCGATCACATACGCAATCACGATCAACATGCGCCGATCCATTCGATCGGCCAACTGACCTGCTGGCAACACCAGCAAGAAGAATGGCAGGAACTGCGCAAGACCAACGAGACCGAGGTCGAGCGGATCGCGAGTGATGGAGTACACCTGCCAACCGACCGCCACACCCAACATCTGCCAAGCGAGCGTCGCGAAAAATCTCCCGAAAGCAAACCGCCGGAAATCTGCGTGTTGGAGAGCCGCACGCACACCACTCGCCTGTTTCATGGCTCAATGGTAGTTTGTCCGGCGGTTAA
>CAZXGO010000122.1:3803-6166 GCA_964640035.1 uncultured Chitinophagales bacterium | reverse complement strand
GGTGCACTACCGCCGCGTCGGCTCGGGGCCCGTGGTGCTGTGCCTGCACCAATCGCCGCTCTCGTCGCGCGACATGCTTGCCACGATGGAACGCTGGAAAACTCACTTCACCTGTATCGCGCCTGATACGCCCGGCTTCGGGCTATCGGATCCTCTGGGAGTCGATCGCGCAGAAGCGAGCGACTTCGCCGAGGCCGTCATCGAATTCATGGACTCGCTTGGTATCGAGCGAGCGGCCGTTTACGGCTTTCACACCGGCGCCATGATCAGCGGCGCACTCGCGGCCGCCTATCCAGAGCGCATCGTCTGCGCGGCGGTCAATGGCTACGTGATCATGACGGAGCCGGATAGACAAGACTTTGTTGAACACTACCTCCCACCGTTGCAACCCAAATGGGATGGATCACACCTAACCTGGCTTTGGGCGCGGTTGCGTGAGCAATTGATCTTCTTTCCGTGGTATCGAAAGTCGCCCACCGCGCGCCTGTCGTTCGACGTTCCACCAGCCGAAGGGTTGCATAACGCACTGCTCGATTTCATGCGAGCGGGCGATCACTACCGCGTCGGCTATCGCGCTGCGTTCACGATGCGATCTGATCTCGCACTGCGTGAAACGAAAACACCGATCCTCGTTACGGCTGCTGATACGGATGTGCTCTCAGCAGATCTAAATAATGTTCGACACCCAGCCAGTTGTATCACCGTCTCCAAAGGCGGCACTACAGATCAAACTCTCGACCTTTGCCGCGACTACATCAAACGTCACAAGCCACCCAAGATGTCAAAGTCATCGGCGAACTGCGGCCTACGCGGACGCCTCTGGCAGGACTACGTCGACGTGAGCGCCGGACAACTGCGCATTCGTCGAAATACAGACACGACTGGTCGGCCTGTACTCATCCTCCACGAATCGGGCAGTTCGACGGAGAGCATTTCGCAGTTTGCGGCGGGATTCATCGGACAGCGCCCGGTACTCGCCATCAATCTGCCGGGTCACGGTGAATCGGATAACACCTTGCCTCGGGGCAAGGTGACGACTGGCAGCTTTGCCAAAGCAGTCGCAGAGGCGTTAGAAGCCCTGAGCATCGATGAGCTGGACGTGATTGGGCTCGGCGGCAGCGCATTTATCGCACTGGAGCTAGCCTCGCTCGTAAAAAATCGCATTAAAAAAATCGTCATGCTCAATGCCATATTGGTGGATGACACACTGCGCGATGAGTTGATCGAGCACTACACGCCGGATATCAAGCCCGTCTGGTATGGCGGACATCTGCTGGAAGCTTGGTATGTCGTACGCGATCAAAGTCTGTTCTGGCCGTGGTTCCGCCAAAAACGCAATAACATCATTCACGCCGAAACAGATCTGGACCCGATGCGAGTTCAAGTTCGCTTGCTCGATCTGTTCCGCTCTCAAGGAATGTGGCGACAATCCCATCAAGCTGCCTTTGTTTACCCTTGGAAAACCAAGCTCGCCAAAACCCGCGAATCGGTTCTCCTAGCTGCACCAATCGGCAGTGCATTGATATCCGCTGCAGTGCAAGCGGCATCGGATCTACCGCATCTTTCCTTCGTCGAGTTGCCCCGAGAGTCTCGGGACTGGGCTCACGCACTGCTCAAGAAACTGTGATGAAGCGTCTCTGTGTTTTTTGTGGCGCCAACACTGGTGCGAAGGATATCTACCGCTCCGCTGCACAGTCGTCGAATCGATGCACGAGCGCAAAGCGATGATGTCCGACTTGTCCGATGGATTTATCGCTTTACCGGGTGGTGTCGGCACGCTTGAAGAATTATTTGAAGTCTGGACGTGGGCGCACCTTGGGTTGCATCGCAAGCCCTGCGCTCTACTGGATGTCGACGGCTTCTATTCGGGACTCGGTGCTTTCCTGAATCATGTTCAGCAGGAAGGTTTTCTGCGCCCGGGTGTGCGCGACATGCTACTCATCGACGATGACGCCCCTCGACTGCTACAGGCGATGCAGCAATATCGCGGACCGGAAATGCCGGCTTGGATGAACCGCTCGCAAACTTAATCAGGTCAGATCGGCCTGCGAGCGCTTTTCCGCGATCCACTCGCGCCAGATCGCCATCAGCACCGCAAGTATCACCGGGCCGATGAAAAGTCCTACCATTCCGAATGCGGCAAGACCACCTAGTACACCAAACAAGACCAACAAGAATGGAATGCGCGTCGCACCGCTGATCACGAGCGGCCGTACGATGTTGTCGATCCAGCTGACGGCGGTCGCGCCCCAAATGGCAAGACCGATCGCTTCAACCGTGTTGCCGGTCAAAAACAGATAAAGACTGGCGCCGATCCACATGAACGGCACGACAAAGGGAATGAGCCCAGCCAAGAAAGTCAT
>CAZXGO010000122.1:0-3793 GCA_964640035.1 uncultured Chitinophagales bacterium | reverse complement strand
CCGGCAACCGCATAGCCGATACCTGCAAGCGTGCCTTGTGCCAGAGCTGCCAATACCAAGCCATACACGACAGCCTTGACCGTGCTACCGATTGCATCGAGGTAGTGGGAAACGCGAACTTTGCCAAAGAACTGCTGCAGCATGCGCTCGACTTGCGCAACGACATGCTCGCCGTCGCGATACATGAAGAACAGCGAAAACATAGCGAACCCGAGTTTGATGATGTTTCGACCCACTCCGCCGACAACCGCGCTGACCTCACCCGACGATTGCGAGAAGAAATTGCGAACGGCTGTATCGATACTCGACGGATCTCGCTGGAACTGCTCCACGATTTCGACGAGTCGCGGTCCAAGCAAGGGCATTTGCTTGATGGATTCGGGTAATTGAACAGTGGCTAGCAACGGCGCCAACTCACGATAGATCGGCAATGCCTCGGCTTGCACGAGAATGATCAACCAAGCGATCGGCAGAATGATGGCCGCACTCAGCCCCAACGTCATGATGAACGCGGCAAGTTCTCGATGACCGCGACATAGCAGGACGACTCGCTCGTGCATGGGCCAAGTGACGTACGCCAAGATGACGGCCCAAACGACAGGAACCAGAAACGGCTGCAGTACTTGGAAAGCCAGCACTACCAGTACGATCAAAGAAAAAGCGACGATGAGGGCGCGCAGCCACTTAGCCTCAGCGAGATCCTCAAGCATCATAAAGTCATCCTCGCGTTATCGAGCGCGATCGCGGTCAACGCCAATAATACGCATACCACCAAAGAAAGCCTCTGTCGCAGAGCAAGGTAGTCAACGGGCAGATCCTGCCGATGGCGGCGATGTTCATATAGCCAAAATACCCCGAATCCGGCGACGAGTAGCGCCAAGCCTCGTACGTCAGCTATCACCACGGCGGCCGCGGCAAACACGGAAGGCAGCGTGCTTCCAACGACGATTCCAGCCGTCCACGACCATCTTCCAGCCAAGGCCAGCCCCCAATGCACAGCCGACACGTAGCCGAGAATCGCTGCACCCCAACCAAGCGCAAGACGCTCGCCCAGTTGCCACCAGAACGCGTTGTCACCCAATAGCGCACACAGCAAAGCCGCCATGAACGGCAGCAGGCCGAGATAACCCGCCAACGTCGCTCTTGGATGCAACCCCATCGGGCGCAACGCTGACTCAGTGCGATCAGTCTCAGCCATGACAGTCGGTTATTTGACCAGTCGCTTCAAATCTTCTTCGAGCGCGTCGGCCAACAAGCCCTTGTAGTAGTCGCTACCGAACTGCTTGCGAGCTGCCGCGACGAACTCCAGCATCTCGGCCGGGTCGCGAAGCACACTCGGACACGCATCAAATCGGCCTTCGAGCGCATAGCGCGGGAAACCGAGCTGTCCCGCAATTCGGTTATGCAAGGCCGATCGACGCAGTAGCTCACCGGCACGACAAACGTCCTTGGGCTGGAAGTTGTAGCCATAGAGCGTGATATAGCCGATCACGAACAGCGCCTGCGGATAGTCGCTATCAACCGCCGCTTTGCGATACGGCAAGGCCTCGGCGCCACGACCCGCATAGCCGAGTACACGGCCGTACATGTAGTTCAACCGCGGATTTTTTGAATCTTTGGTTACGGCCTCGAGACAGGCTGGCACGGCTTTGGCCAAATCAACTTTGCCCTCAGAGATGCCGGGCGCTAGCTTGAACGGGTCGTCCGGGTGGGATGCCAGACGGTCGCATTCGGTCACTTCCTGTGAATAACGCGATGGATCGAATGTGACGAACTCGGCAGCCGATACCGAAGCGGCGCCCAAAAACACCGCAAACAGAACCATCCGTCTCATTGTCGTCCACTCCTCGATGACCACCAGCGGAAAATCACCTCGGCCACTCGAGCCGGATGCTCATGATGCATCATGTGCCCAAGCCCCTGCATATCTTCGACCGACAAGTGCTTGAAACATCGGTGCATGCGTTCGACATCGCCCTCGTGATCTAGGCGACGCCGATACTCCGACTCCGTCGCCAGTACCAGCAGCGTATCTGCCTCGACTCGATGCCAACAAGCCTCCGCCTCTTCCCGCCGATGCAGTACAGGATTGACATAGCGATGGAACGGATCGAAATGCATACGCGGTAGCCCATTCCCCGTACGCTGCATCCACGCCTTTGCGATGAAAGCGGCGTTTTCCTCAGGCAGTCTCGCGTTTCGCTGCCGAAGATGCGTCGCAAGCAAGTCGACTGAGTCGTAGCGAGAGGGCTGCGGCCCGGTTCGCAGTTGCTCCAGCCACTTGGCGTAACGCTCGGGCGCATGCTCAGGCGGTGTCCGCGGCAACCCGAAACCCTCGAGCGAAATTAGACGCGCGACACGTTCAGGCCGAATTCCTGCGTAGAGATTGGCGACGTTGCCTCCCATGCTATGACCGAGCAACGTGACAGCCGAGTCAGGCGCCATCAACTCCAACAAAGCGTCAAGATCAGCGAGATAGTCGGGAAACCAATATGGTGAGTTTTGCCAATCGCTACCGCCGAAGCCACGCCAGTCGAGTCCGATGAAACGCCAACTGCGTGGCAGCGCGTCGATCAACATCTGAAAGGTATCGACACAGTCTTGGAAGCCATGCAGCAGAAAAATGGGTGGCTGGCTCTGAGGCCCCCAATGCAGAGTTCTGTGACGATAGCCGCGAAGCGAAACAAATTGTTCCGACGGTTGCACGGAGGGTACGTAGCACTGCATACGAATCAGCCGCCGAGAAACAAGCTATACGCTGGATTAGCGGTTTCGTCGATCCACGGGTATTGCAGCGCCGCCAAATGCTCAAAAAAGTCGGCACGACTATGCGGCGCGACTTGGATCCCCGCCAACACTCGACCCGCATCGGAGCCGTGATTACGGTAATGAAACAGCGAAATGTTCCACCGCGATCCGATCGCCTCGAGAAATCGAGTCAGAGCGCCGGGCCGCTCGGGAAACTCAAATCGCAGCAATAACTCGTCCACGAGCCCGGAGGGTCGCCCACCCACCATATAACGAATGTGCAGTTTAGCGAGTTCGTTGTCGGTCATATCCGTGACCCGATAGCCCGCTTTCTGTAGATGCTCGATCATCTGCAAGCGCTCACCGTCACCCGTGGCTGTCGCGAAGCCCAAAAATACGCGCGCACGATCTTGCTGATCGAATCGATAATTGAACTCGGTGACGCTGCGCGCACCAAGAGCGCGACACAAGTTCAAAAAGCTACCAGGCTGCTCCGGGATTTCGACTGCCAGCAAAGCCTCGCGATGCGCGCCTACTTCAGCGCGTTCGGCGACATGACGCAGGCGATCAAAATTCATGTTCGCGCCACAGTTGATCGCAATCAGTCGCTTACCCGAGCATTTTTCACGAGCGACATATTTTTTGATAGCGGCAACAGCTAAGGCGCCAGCAGGCTCTACGATCGAACGCGTATCTTCAAAAATATCTTGTATGCCGGCACAGATCTCATCGGTGGTGACCAGCATCATCTCATCGACCAGATCACGTGCAAGCCGGAACGTTTCTTCACCCACTCGTCGCACGGCGACGCCGTCCGCAAAAATACCGACCCGCGCCAACTTTACGCGCGACCCCGAAGCCAGCGAATCGTGCATGGCAGTCGAATCAGCCGCATTGACACCGATGATGCGAATGCGCGGATAAAGATACTTGAGGTAGACCGCTATGCCCGCAAGCAGGCCGCCGCCACCCACCGGAATGAACACTGCATCGATATCGCCGCCAGTTTGGCGTGCGATCTCCATGCCGATCGTCCCCTGCCCTG
>CAZXGO010000121.1:0-6930 GCA_964640035.1 uncultured Chitinophagales bacterium | reverse complement strand
TGCTACCTTGCTACCTTGCTACCTTGCTACCTTGCTACCTTGCTACCTTGCTACCGTCTTCTTCCTGGGGCGGGGAACACGGCAAGGCTGGCATGACCATCGCCGCTTACGGATTGGACAGAGAAAAAGTAGTTGTCTTTAGAGTAGGGTAAGGTGATGGTGAGGTCTGTGGTCCAGAACTTTTTCTGCCATACAGAACTTGAGGTTTCACGCATCAAGACATAATAGCCAGCAGGTTTTTGTCCTTTTTCGGGGGCGTTCCAGAACAAGGTTGTCGTATTACCCAGACGCGAGGTGTCAACGATAGGTCGAACAGGTTCATATGGCGCTAAGGCCAGACTCGCTAAAGCAGCCAGGTTGAGAGCACTGTTTTTGCGGACATACTCATAATCGATAAACTCAGGCAAATCCCCGTATTGAACGCCATCTTCAACCCGAACGTCCTGATGCTGGTACAAATAGTTCTCGTTCATCTCGCAAACCCGAATAGCCGCGAAGCCATTCATACTAAAGGGAGTGTGATCTCCACCACGTAAAAATCGGTCGGTTCGGTAAACGAGCATCACCTCAAGTTGATCCACATACTCTTCGGAAACTTCTTTGATGTACCGTGCCAACTGCCGACTCCGACTGTCGTTTTCGCCACTCACCTGCCTGCGAATACGTGCCTCGGCATCAGATTCGAGTTGAGGAATGGTCTCACTGAAAATCCGTACTCTGGTGTTGTCGAAGATGTTTGTTTCACTCGACCAGGCATTTCCAACCATATCATTGTTGAGCATGGCCACCAGGTTCCAGTTTTGATCCCGGGCCTTTTTAGCCAGGTGATGTGCTCCAAACAGACCTTGCTCTTCACCCGAAACAGCAACAAAGATGATCGTCGCCGGGAAGGTACGTTTCGACATAATTCGGGCCAATTCCATCACCAAAGCGACTCCACTGGCATCGTCGTTGGCGCCAGGGGCGTACACGGTACTATCCATCACATTGGTACCACGGGTGTCGATATGACCACTGATCACGAACACTCGATCATCGTTTGGGTCGCTTCCCTTGTACGTAGCCATCACATTCATCATGTTAATATCGTGGGCAATACGTCCGCCGGCAGGTACCACAAAGGGGTCCAGTTCGGCGGTCATCCGACCGTTGGACGCTGCCGACCACTCCTGGAATTTTGATAGTACCCAATTGCGTGCCGCGCCGATCCCTCTTTTAGGGTCGGTGGTAGAACTGAACGAATGACGCGTTTCAAACGAGGAAAGGGTGTAGACATACGACTTAAGCGAATCAGCAGAGATCTCCGATATCATTTCGCTGATCTGCGCTGATGGGGAATGTACGGCAGACACATGACGCGTTGAATCTCCATCAATACCGGTAAAAAGAGATAAAATGAAAAAGAAGAGCATAGGGAAAGAGTTGAGGAGTGAGGAGTTGAGGAAGTAGGAACATAAAGAATCATTTTCAATTATTTGGAATGGGTAACAATCATTTTCAATGAGTAGCAATCCCCTCTCTTCAGCTCCTCAGCTCTTCAATCTTTATCCTTGTACTACACTCCAATACACCGGAAACCCTAGCGTGATATTAAAGGGGAAGCTGACGGCCAGGGCCATGGGGAGATAGAGCGAGGGATTGGCTTTGGGGGCTGTGATTTTCATGGCGGCAGGCACAGCGATATAGGAGGCACTCGCGGCTAGGACGGCCAGCAGGAAGCGATTGCCTGCATCGACGGTGACCCACTCGCTGGTGTAGGCCACCAGTAAGCCATTGAACAAGGGCATCAGGATAGCAAAAAGGATGGCAAAGCGTCCCTGGCGAAAGAAATCAGCCAGCTTGCGTCCACTCACAATGCCCATATCCAGCAGAAAGATGGCCAAAAAGCCATTGAAGATGTCGGTAGTGAAAGGTTTAATGCCATCCCCCTGTCTTTCTGTGGCCAGCATCCCAATGAGCAGACTCCCTAAAATCAGAAACACACTACCATTAGTGAAGGAATGACGTACCGATGAGGCGATGTTCGCCTTCGAGTTCGTGCCTCCTCCAAACCGATGGATGAGTAATACTCCTACGATGATGGCCGGTGCTTCCATCAAAGCCATCACCGCGACCATGTGTCCGCCGAAGGTAATGGATTTCATCTCCAGAAAAGATACGGCGGTCACAAAGGTCACCGCGCTAATCGACCCGTAGGCTGCGGCGATCGCGGCCGAGTCGTGAACTGAAAACTTACGGCGCAGCACCACATAGGAGTACAAGGGGATGATGGCAGCTACGGCGATGCCAAACAAAATGGTCCAAAAGATTTCCATGGTCCAGGCGCTGCGAATCAGCCCCTGACCTCCCTTGAAGCCAATCGCAAAGAGTAGATATAAGGAGATGAACTTGGATGAGGTTGGAGGAATCTCCAGATCGCTTTTTACATAAACGGCGATGATGCCCAGGATAAAAAAGAGCAGGGCTGGATTGCTTAGATTTTCAAGAAGAAGTACGAGTGACATAGGCAGTGGTTTGTCCCGGGTTTAATCCTCTACGATGATACATGGCAAAGTATAAGAGAAAATGTCAATCATTGACAATCATTTTCAATGATTTGCAATCATTAGCAATCATTAGCAATGATTATCAATGCCACTACTTTCCCGGATGGAGAGGGATACGGGTACCAGGCTGGTGTAACCGGTATGATGAATTCCCTTTTTATCTCTTAGTCGATCTAAAATGAGTTCGAGTGTCTTTCTGCCGAGAAGGTCGTAAGGGGTGTGGACAGAGGTGATCGTAGGGGTATACAGCATGCAAATAGGCAAATCGTCATATCCTGCAAGAGCAAGTTGCTCGGGGAGCTTTATGCCATCACGAATTGCACTTTGAGCAAAACCAATGCTCATGGCATCATTACAAAAGAAGATGGCTTCGGGCTTTATAGCAGCATGTTTGTAGTGCAGGTAGGCTGCTTTACCCTCCTCTACGGAATAGTCGCCCGTGTATTCCCACATCATACTCATGTTCTGTGACTGATGGATATAATCCAGATACCCATTTTTGCGCAACATGGCCTCCGATTTATTGCCGGGCCCCATTACAATACCAAGCTGTTTATATCCACGTTCTTCGAAATGGCGAGCCACCAGGTGTCCACCGCGGTAGTTATCGAAGGTAATGGTATCGAGTACTGGATTTGCTATCGGAGCTATAGAAACAATGGGGAAGTTGGGTGGCAATAACTCAATGATATGAGCATAGTCTGAAGGGGAATAATCTGGCAGAAAAATGATGGCAGCATCAAATTGAGAATGCGCAAGATATAAAGCCAGTACATCAGGCGATGAGAAGGTGTGACTTACACTGATGAGATTGACTTTGATCTTGCTATCGACCATCGCCTTATCGAAACCTTCAAACAAAGAGGCAAAAAATTCACCCTCATAATGTTTGACGACCAGTGCCACATTGATACTTGTTCGCATCGACAAGGGTGTTATCTGGGATGAGACAGGATAATTTAGCTTTTGTGCCGCTTCAAAAATACGTTTTGCCCTGCTGCTGGTGGTATTCCCACTTCCCGATAATACCCGTGAAACCGTAGAAATCGACAGACCCGACTCTTTTGCGATGTCTTCAAGAGTAATTTTTTTGCTCATATACATCCTGAACGTTTTTGAAAATTATTTCAGAATATCTGAAAAAAATTTCATCTTTGGCAAGTCTCTTGTATAAAAATATGATCAAGATTTAGGGATTGATCCATTACGTATCCCCATGAGGCGGGAACAATGATGCTTAAATGAACGTAAAAGGGGATGTGAGCGCATAGTTTAAATAGCTCGTCTGAAAAAATATTTCAAAAAAAAGAAATAATTTGTTGAATAATTAGAAATAATTTCGCAACATTGACGATGCATAGCAAAGCGCTTTCATATGTACATACACCTAAACCCAACCTTATGAAAACTAGATTACAAACGCTGTTTACGCCGCTCTTCCATAGCGCGGTGATGGCCTTCATGGTCCTGGTCATAACCAGCACAGACCACGAATGTTATCCGCAACGGTACCTTCGCAAGCGGTAACCTGGCAAACTGGTCGACCTACGTTGCCGATTTTGCCGGTGTGGGTGCTACATTTGCAGTGACAAATGGCGAAGCAGCCATCACGGGTATCACAAATGCGGGAGCCGAGGTTTGGCATGTTCAGTTTATTCAAATTTTGTCAAGTGGTCAGCTCGACTCACTAACGGCTGGAAAATTTTATAAAATCTCTTTTGATGCTCGTTCATCAACAGCTGGTCGTCAACTTAGAATGTTTTTCGGTGAAGATGGCGGTGACTTCCGACCCACCAGAATATTTGATATCACCCTGACAGCAGACAAGAAAAACTACTCCACCACATTTGTGCTTCCTGAAAAATTCCCAAAAATGAAGCTTGGCTTTGAAATGGGCTTGAGTAATGCCAGCGTTTTTCTTGATAACATCACTCTGGAAGAGACCGCAGCAGCTGGTCTAAAGTTTCCGGTCGGTTTCGATGATGCCTCCGTAGACTACAAGCTCGCTGATTTCGGTGGTAATGCATCCGAGATTGTCGCCGATCCGACCAATGACAAAAACAAAGTCGTAAAATCCATTAAAACAGCCACTGCTGAACTCTGGGCCGGAACCACTGTCGGTCAACCCGAAGGCTTTGCATCAGCTATCCCATTCAAGGCCGGAAGCACCAAAATGAGCGCACGAGTATGGTCGCCGCATGCTAATATCCCGGTACGTCTGAAGGTCGAAAGCGCCACCGATCCAACCATCAGCGTTGAAACCGAAACGACCATCACCGAAGCTGAAAAATGGGTTGATGTGGTTTTTGATTTCAGCAAGCAAGCCACGGGAACAGCCGCTCTCAATTTTGATTACTCATACAACAAGGCATCCATGTTCTTCAACTTCGGGAAAACAGGTGCTGAAGCAGGCGCACGAACCTACTATTGGGATGACCTGAGTTTCGGTGACAAACCCGGAGTGGCTACGAGCTTGAATGATTTCGGCACAGAAACTCCTGATGGTTTCATTCTGGAGCAAAACTATCCAAACCCATTCAATCCCTCTACTACCATTCAATTTTCGGTCCCTGTTCGTAGTCAGGTAGAAATAGATATCTACAATGTAATGGGTCAGAAAGTGATGACTGCTATCAATGCGGCATTTAATGCGGGCACGCACAACATTACCATTGATGCCAGCGCACTATCCAGCGGTACCTACATCTATCGCTTAAAAACCGAAGGTGTAACGCTTACACAGCGAATGACCCTCATCAAGTAATTCAATAAAGATTGCTGCGAAAAGGAAGTGTCTGGTTTTGCCAGATGCTTCCTTTTTGTTCATCCAACCTTTTCCTTTACCCATGAACAAAGCGATGCTGAGACTACTTCTGTTTGGAATCCTATTGGGAATAACGCACTCTGTAACGGCTCAATCCCAAAAGGTTGAAGTCGTTCAACAAGCAGATGGATGGCGATTGCTCGTTGACGGCAAGGCCATGATGGTACATGGGATGAACTGGGACTATTTCCCTGTAGGTACCAACTACAACTACAGCATCTGGAATCAATCGCCATCTCTGATCAAAGATGCTCTCGACTACGAGATGTCTCTTCTGAAAAATATGGGAGTGAATTCCATTCGGGTCTATACCGGCATCCCGAAGCAATGGATAGAGTATATCTATGATACCCATGGTATCTACACCATGCTAAATCACTCTTTTGGACGATATGGTTTAACGGTAGATGGGGTATGGAAGCCTAATACGGAGTATGCCGATCCAAAGGTGAAGGCTATCCTCCTCAATGAGGTCACAGAACTTGCTGAACAGTACAAAGATACCCGAGGACTCCTCCTCTATCTGCTCGGCAACGAAAACAACTATGGGCTTTTTTGGGATGGCGCAGAAACAGAAGACATCCCCATGGCCGATCGGAAATCTACGATCCGGGCCCGAGAGATGTACAAATTGTTTAACCAAGGTGCCCTGGCAATGAAAGCCATCGACGCCAATCGGCCTATTGCCATGGCCAACGGTGATCTATTGTTTCTTGATATCATCGCTGAGGAAGTTCCTGATATCGATATTTTCGGTGCGAACGTGTACCGAGGGGTGACGTTCACGGATTTATACGATCGCCTGAAAAGAGAGTATCCCAAACCGGTTCTACTGACCGAATTCGGTTCAGATGCCTTTAACGTGCTCACCAATCAGGAAGACCAGCTTTGCCAGGCCTATTACAACCACGGAAACTGGAAAGATATTTATGCTAATGCCGCCGGCTTGGGAAAAAATGAGAATGCCATCGGGGGCTATACCTTCCAATTCAGCGACGGATGGTGGAAATACGGCCAAACCACAAATCTGAGCGTTCATGACAATAACGCTTCATGGTCGAATGGAGGGTATCCATGTGATTATGTGGAAGGTCAAAATAATATGAATGAGGAGTGGTTCGGCATTATGGCTAAAGGTCCCACGAATGAACGTGGTCTTTATAAACTATACCCCCGAGCAGCCTATTATGTCTTGAAACAAGCTCATGCGTTCAACCCTTACGCAGAGGGTCGAACCCTTGAAGAACTTGAAACCTATTTCAAGAACATCGACCTCACGAATGCCTATTTGATGGCCAGAGGAGATAAGGCTGCTCTTCAGACTGAGCGCACAAATCAAATTAGATTAACCAGCTTCAACGCCCACTTCGGTACCTATTCTACAGGAGGCGCCCTGATCACCACTCCCAAGGACGCAGATCCCACGAAACGACAGTATCCTAATCAACTGGGATTTGACCACATGCAATCGTTTTTCTTTGGTGTCGAAGCTCAGCCCTCTGCCAGTGTGCGTGCCCAGGTAGAATTCAATGTACTCGGGAATGTGCCTCAAAATCCCAT
>CAZXGO010000120.1:0-6937 GCA_964640035.1 uncultured Chitinophagales bacterium | reverse complement strand
ATAGAAGAATAGTCCGTACCTTCCGTAGCGGTTCCAGATGTAGCTATCACCACTGAAATATCTTCATCACTTACTTGGTTTATAGATGCGATTAAAGTTAAACTCGAACCAGCATTTTCAGTTATAGGACTAGAGCTTCCTGATGATAAAATTAGTTCTACCTCTGGCGCACTTTCGTTTTCAGTGATTGTTAATGTGGTGCCAGAACCTGCTGTAAATTCACTATCCCCTGATAATGACTGAATAGAAATAGAAACTGTTTCATTACCTTCATATACACTGTCATCTACTAAAGAAATTGTTGTAGAGCCGGTTGTGGCACCTGAAGAGATTGTAATGGTTGTAGAGGCAATCGTATAATCGGAAGGACTAGAAGCATCACCTCCCAGAGTAATTGATACTGTTGTATCTCCAGCTACTGCTTCGTTAGCAACAGCGGTAACGGTAATACTATCTGATGAGTTTTCTGCAATACTTGAAGCTGATAGAGATAGATCAATTGTCTTGCTATCATCGGGTTCAAATAGTTTACCTAATAAGCCTGATAAAAGAACAAAAAATGATAAGTTGTATTCATCACTCAGTTCAGAAAACTCATCGATTAAACCAGACTGAACACAAAAAAGGGGATAACAATCCCCTAAAACAATAAAAGCCGCACATGGCGGCTTTTATATAGTCTACGCAAGGTAGATTATGCTTTTTTTGAATTTTGGATCTGGATACGGATCGCCTGAGCAAGGGTTTTGAGATCCTGAAGGTGCTTGCGAGCGCGTGTACCGGCAGTTTTATTGCCTTTTTCAAAAAACTTTTCCATATCGCCTTCGAGTTCGTTCACAAGCGCTTTGATTTCGTTAAAACGGTTCATCTATTTCTCCAGTTTTTGAGTTTATTTTAAAGTTCTGTCTGTGTGTGCTTATAAATGCAGCGAAAATCTAAACAGACCAGACTAGGATATCAAGTTTTATTCTGAAAAAAAGCGGAAAAAAAGCATTTTAGATCACTTTTTTTAAAAATAAACGCAATATTCGACACTATTAATCGCTTTTGGGAGGGTAAATCTCTTCAAATCTGCCCCAATCTTGGATACTCAGATGCTGCACCTGTGCCGTTTTCATATCCTTATTGTCACTGTTCTTTTCTCCCTTTTCAACAAATATTCCGTTTACATCCGGCGAGTTGATTTTCAATACAGGTATTTCTAAAACGGTTGACACATAGGTAGCCATGGCGTCAAGTTCAATGTTCTTACCTTCATCATCAACAAGATTTGATAGAATTAAGTGGGTTCTACCAGGTATTCGTTCTTCAATACGTTTATCAAGCTCTACAACCCCCTCTGAACGTCTCGTTGATACCTGAGAGAGTTCAACAGCAACACACGACACCCCGGCCTCAGCAAATATATCAACCAATCGTTTACTCGTTTCTTTAGTTATTCTTCTTCTTGCTACCTGACGCATTACACCATCTTGAAGAAGTTGCTCTGTTCTTTCGTTGTCGCCATGGATAAATAGGCCTCTGAGTCGTGTCTGTTTAGCCAAATCTCTAGCTAAGGCTTTCAAAAAGATGGATTGTCCACTCTGTTTACGATCGATGATAACCAGATAATGAAAAGGATTCACGTTGCTTGATAATTTATTTAATTGCATTAACCGTCAGGTCTGCCAAACTAGCCCGAACTCTTCCAATGCCAGCCGAACTACTACGATAAGGCCAGGTTCGATTGGTCAACACAATCAAGGCTACACCTCGTTCCGGATCCATCCAAACACTGGTTCCAGTAAATCCAGTATGACCAAAAGTAGATCCACTCATTAATTTTCCAGCACTGCTGAATCCACTGTCGCTTTTCATATCAAATCCTAGAGCACGATTGGCAAGTGTTGATTGACGACGAATAAAGGTGCTCACGAGAGCACTATCGATTATGGTAAGGTCATTATATCGACCATAATCCATCAACATTCCGGCCCATATAGCAATATCTGTACCTGTCGAAAACAGGCCGGCGTGACCTGCAACGCCACCAAGTAACCATGCTCTTTCGTCGTGCACCTCTGCCTGGATCACTCTTTTTCTATAGCTTGTGTCAATTTCTGTTGGAGGTATTCGCTTGATGAAATCAGTTGAATTGTTCTTAGGATTGAACATGGTTTCACTCATTTGGAGAGCAGAAAAAATATGCCTGTCAGCATAATCCTGGAAGCTTATACCGCTTACTTTTTCGATAATCTGTGCCAACAGAATAAAGCCCAAATCGCTATAAACATATCGTTGACCACGAGAGTGAATTAATTCTTCCTTAGAAACAGCTATCAAAAGGCTATCTCTGTGAGAAATGTGATCTATATAATTCCGGTATGCTGGTAATCCTGATTCATGTAACAAAAGATCGCGGATCGTGATATCATTTTTTGATGGTGTTCCGAATTCAGGTATATAGCTGGATACTTTTTCGTCCAAATTCAATCTGCCCTGATCAACGAGGTGCATGATGGAGGTCGTAGTGGCAATTACTTTGGTTAATGAGGCCAAATCAAAGATGTCATCCACCTGGTACGGTGTTGCGTCCATTTCATATTGATGACGACCATATGCTTTTTGATAAACAATAACTCCATTTTTAAGCACGGTCACCACACCTCCCGGGAAGACCTTATCCAAAATAGCCTGCTCCATAACATGGTCCATTTTGATCAGGGTATCCGACGACATACCCATCGATTCTGGAGTACTGTACCAAGGACGATCATTGTATTGTAGTGATCCCGAGTGATAACCACCTGCTGGCAAAAGCCAAAAGAGGATAAGTAGAGATAAGAATCCAGAATAAAGGGCCATATATGTCAATCTAAAACTGTCAAGGATCGATTACACTTACAGCTGCGCCATAACATGGTTCGAAATGGATCTGGTGTTTCTTTGCCTTCGGGATAAGGCCCTGTATAGAACGCCATACGATATCTGCATAGTATGGATTTTTTTGAAGTCCTCCCCAAAGACAAACGGCTGGTTCGCCGGTTGGAAAATGCCGTGCTACGATGGCAACTTGTCGGGCTAGTAATCCAGCTTGATGAATGAGAATATCCTGACAGTCACGATCTCCCTCGGAAGCAGCTTCGATCACAAGCGGGGCAATATCACTGGGTTTGAGGCCATTTTTATAGACAGCTTCAACCATCAACTGTCCATTATGAATGGAATATCGTTGCTCTAAAAGCTTACATAAGCGATTGGTCTCGTTTTCATCCCATGTCAGACCAGCCAGAGACAGACCCTCCATTCCAATTCGGGTGCCACCTCCCTCATCTCCTATCAGAGATCCAAATCCACCAGCACGAACCCATTGTCCCTGATAGCGCCCCCAGACAATACTCCCCGTCCCTGAAATCACCAAAATCCCATCCTGGCCTGAAAATGCACCAATGTGAGCTATTTCCGAATCGGGCAGGACTTTGCATCGGACGGAAGGCCATCGATTATTGAACATCCGTTTAAATTCGTCACGGTGTTCAGGTACTCCCATTCCTGCGATCCCCAAACCTACTCCTTTTATGGTTCCAGATGGAATCTTGATACCTATCTGGTTCATGTAATCTGCAACGACAATCATGAGCTCATCAACACTCATTAACCTCGCTTGCATCGCGGCTCCATTTAGTCTCAAAAGAACATGGTTATCTTTATCGAGAACAATACACCTCGAACCAGTTCCTCCACCATCTATTCCTACCCAGAGATCCATGGCGACCTATTTTGGAATAAGTTTCAATTCTGGATATTGATCCGAGAATCGAACTTCGCTGTTATGTAAAAAAATCCGGTATTTACCCTCAAGCCAGAATTCAAGCTGATCATCGTAATTCTTTGATAAGGGGTTTCCGGATTGACCACCGGGAATCACGGACCAGCTTTGACTCGTTTCTGATAAATCAACGACACGACGAATACTGGCTCCCGAGATCTGGCGATACGGAGAAGCCCAGCTTAATTGTCCGTTGTTTGGACTCGTGGAGTGGCCATCATGACCAAAAGGTCCACGGTTCATCATGTAATTCGCGATGGCCATCATATAGGTTGAATTTCTTTCCCGAGCAATCTTGGTGAGCAGAGGGGAGATGAACTCGACTTGATGTACAATTTCCCATCTCCAATTGATGGGCTGCGTACCTAATGTATCACTTAGTTCTCTAACTGTTTCATACATTGATTGTATAATAACTGAGTCTCTATTTTCAGTAGTAACACTATTAATATCATTGAAATAGCGACTGTTATTTAAAATCATTCGATGTATAACTCTATTGGGTAATTGATCTAGTCGAGTGAAGGCCTGCCAGGCTTGTTCTCCCATTTCATCTTTGAGCGTGTTTTTAGTTACGTTTTGTAAATAGACTTCAAAAATGGTAGCTGCAGTCGCAGATCGGTCAAAACGGTAATCCCAATTGAGTAAATAATTAACGGCATCACGCATAAGTACCGATTGAGGTGCTCTCCGAAGTATGGGTAATACCGCAGTAACGATGTCTTGAGCATGAGCAGACTCATTATCTAACTGAAGTTTTTTAACTTCCTCGATACTTACTTTTTCGATTGCTTCCATTTTGCGCTTCAATACCTTAAACCGGGAGTCAGAGTCTTCAAAGTGACTCATATAAAAGCCTACATTTCCCAATGATTGATTTGCATTCAGTACCATTCCACTCAATGGATTTTTTACATGGGGGAGGCTTTCATATGCTATCGAGCTAACCCAATCATTATTCGAAATCCATCCTGGGCTGATTCCGATCGGATCATAGTTTCTGATAGGAATATCAGCCATTACGAAATGAGCAATATTCCCTGTCACGTCGGCATAAATTAAATTCATGCCTGGAACTTTAAACTGAGCAGCAATAGCATCAATATTTTCAAATTGATCGACCCAATTGAGCTGATACAATGCTGTCAGCTCATTCGAATATCGGGAACCAACCCAACGCATACTGACGGCTTTTGGGTTTAGCAGACTTGAGTCAGGATGCACACTTTGTATGAGGGGGCCATTTTCTGTAGATCGAATGCTATGTATGTAATCGGATTTCCCTTTTACTTTGATGATTTGGCGTTCTAATCGAATGCTTTTAAAATCGGAACTATCTGTTGAAGAAGCCTGATATAAGCCAGGATTACCCGGGAGTATACGTTCTTCAAAAAAATCGGTCTGATCAGCCATTAAATTTGTTAAACCCCAGGCGATGCGGTCATTCTGGCCGGCGAAGACGTAGGGTATTCCGGGGATACTTGCACCCGACACGTTTTGCCCGCTTCGATTCAAATGAAGTTCATAGAATCGCCCGGGCAAACTCAAACCCATATGAGGATCTGCAGCGAGTATAGGGAAACCTGAGGTTGTACGTGAGCCACTTAGTGCCCAGGCATTACTCCCAATTACACTACCAAAACTGCCCAGTACTTCCCGCAACGATTGATCACTATTTAAGAAGCCAATACCTGCTTGTAAACTCAAGCTATCACCAGGTTGATCCGAAGCATCGAAGGTCTCCTCTACATAACTACCCGTGTAGCTAGGTAATAGTTCTCTCCATATCGTTTCTCCGAGTTTTGTACGTAAGTAAGCATAGGTGATTTCGGCGTGCCAGTGTTGATTCATTTCCCAGGCCAACAGACGCCAGGCCCCAATGCTATGATGAATTTCCCAAGGAATGGGATCGATATCCAATAGAACAAATTCCATAGGAAGCTTGTCAGGATTGTTTTCAATCCAGGCATTCACACCATCGGCATATGCTGTGAGTCGTTCACGTTCGTCTTCGGGTAGTTGCTCAGCAATGCGTTTTGAAATTGACGGAATACCAATGGTACGAATGTGCTTGTCAATTTCAAGCATGCCTTCACCTAAAAACTCCGCTGAACGACCCTCCGATGTCATTTGCATTATCGTCATTTGCCATAAACGTTCCTGAGCATGGATATAGCCGATGGCGAAGTACAAATCCTTTTCATTATCAGCAAAAATATGTGGTACCTGATACTCATCCCATTTGATATTCACATTAGATCCCATTTTCTCCATTCGGATCGTCCCTTCGTATAGAGGTACCGATACGTTAAATGTCACATAGGCAGCCAAACCAATAAGGCTTATGGATACCAGCAAGCCCAATAGGAGCACTGATAAGATGGTTCGCATTATCGTGGTGAAGGGTAAATGTTTTGGGAATACCGTATTTTATCAAAACTACGGCATCGTAGCCATAATTCATATATCCTATTCTCATTGGCTTACAACATACCGTTTAAGATGGATACGCTTCTCCATATTGCAGAGCAGTATGGCACTCCAACCTATGTGTATTCTGAGCAGGAAATCATCCGTCGATGCCGTCAGTTGCAAGCCACTTTCCCCGATGATGTATCCCTTCGTTGGTTGTATGCCATGAAGGCTAATGACAATCCACACATACTCAAATGTATTGCAGAACAGGGCTTTGGTTTTGACACCGTGAGCTCAGAAGAAATGCATTTGGGTCTACTGTTTCAGTCGAACCCTCAACATATTCTCTATACAGAAAACAACATGAGTGATGAGGAAATGCACGATGCGGTTCAAAGTGGGGTGATAGTGAATGTCGGGTCTATTTCCAGGCTAAAAAAACTAGCTGCCTCCTATCCGGGATCGAAGGTATGCATTCGTATCAAGCCAGATATTGGAGATGGGCATCATAGTAAGGTCGTAACCGGTAATGAAGACAGTAAATTTGGTATTCGTATCGACGCCCTCAAGGATCTTATCGAATGGAGTAAAACGGCGCATATTCACATTATTGGTGTGCATATGCATATAGGAAGTGGCATTCAAAATCCTGAAAATTTGTTCACCGCCATGAATAAACTTCTGGAAGTATCACGACCTTTCCCAGATTTAGCG
>CAZXGO010000119.1:0-7109 GCA_964640035.1 uncultured Chitinophagales bacterium | reverse complement strand
CTGTACAGCTCGGCATCGACCTCGCCCTCTGAGATCAGGAACTGGCCCCACGCATAGTCGCTGTCACCCGCGAGCAAGGTGTCGTCAAGATCAAAAATCGCCAACCGGCCGCTTTGGCTCTGCATAAAAGAATCCTCTCTTGTCCACGTGCTCGCCTGGCGATGTTCGGCGGGGGTCTTCTTTACTTTCGATCAGTGAAGCAGGTAGTAAAGCGCCGTGAGATGTTGCGCATAATCTTGATAAATCACGGTCTCATTCTTCGGGACCAGCTGGACTGAAAAACTTTTCTGGCCATGTTCTTGCACAAGACAGAAGTTCCAATCCTTCTCGACGATTGCAGGAAAATAGCCTTCCCTGAACTTCTTGGTTTCGATAACAGCGATCACAGCGCCTGGGTGAATTCGCCCAATGGCTGACTTTCCAGCTTCCGCATCTGGGTAAGTAAACTCTGCATAGTTGTCGACCACGATCCCGAATACCTCGTCGTCGATACCCACGAAACCGTACTGTTCAATTTTTTTCGTCGCATCGCTGAAGTTGAACCGAATATCGATGCCCAGAGCGTTTTTCATGTTGCTGTCAATGTCGGGATCGATCTCTGTGGGTTCGACCTCAAGATATCTTGCCAGCTTGATGATGGCCGGTGGCGCCAGCTTGATCGTGCCGTTTAAATACTGACTGAGCGCACCTTGGGTGAGACCAAGCGCCTTCGCAGCCTCAACCTGCGTGACGCCAAGCTCACGTTTTCGGCGGTCCCAGATCGCTCTGAGATTTTGCGTGGCTAAGGTATCTGAGTGGACGTTGCTCAAGGGGAGAGTCCAAAATTCGTTAATCAAAGCCTTGAACGAATCAAGCTTAGAATGATCGAGGCTTAATGTTGACTAACGATTTTAGCGGAAACGAGCGTGGGAGTAACGTTCGGCTCAAGAGAAGACCCTTTAGATTAGGTATCGAGTTGCAGTAATTTTTGCACGTGAATATGAGGAACCCGTCGCGACAGCATAAAGTCCACCACGGTTGGATCATTGGTCAGTCGTTCGATTTCTACCATTTCCCGATCAATAGAAACCATCTGTTGAACACACACTCTAGATGCTGACGCCTCGTTGCGTCCGCAATACCAACGGACTTTTCCAATGGAACGATAAAAAACCGTGGGCTCCATTCGCTCAATGGCATTCTGACTCATCACCGTCTGCGCGAGTTCCTCGAGATCTTGGTTGCAATTCCCCAAGGCAGCGCAGTTTAGAAACATTTCTGTCTGGCTAAACACGATGTTGGCCTTTTGCTTATTACATTCGTAATACCCTTGATAGGGTGCAGTTTTGCGCTTTGTGCATGCAAATCCGTCGCGCGCCAGCGTACTCAATCGATTCTTCAACGACATATCAAGGTTGATACCGGCGAGGGTCACCGGCTCGGATTTAACCAGCGGCGCAAAGAGTACTGCCCCAAGCAATGCCATTCTTAAGATCATGTAACCTCCTGCCGCAATGTGTTCAACGTATGTTCAGATGTAGATCAATTTGGTCGCGCACGAACAGCGGCCTATTTATTAACTTTTGATACGCCACTTATAATATCATAATAATTTTAACTAATATTAGTCAATCCGTCAAATACTTTTTAATTGTCTAAGACTCTCGAGCGCCTTCGCT
The DNA here is from genome assembly GCA_964640035.1 of uncultured Chitinophagales bacterium. Classification (GTDB taxonomy): domain Bacteria; phylum Bacteroidota; class Rhodothermia; order Balneolales; family CAYWCV01; genus CAYWCV01. The sequence goes on along the minus strand of CAZXGO010000119.1, from coordinate 5,451 downwards.
GTGAATCGACTATGCGTGGCTCGCGCATGCGGGTTCCAAAGCCCGATCAAGGGCGTGCCGACCAGGGAAACGGTGTTTTTTTGCCTGTCTGGTTGGGCGGGCTACGCGGGTGATCAGCGTTGCCGTTTTGGCGGGGATGCGTTGACTTGACGACGCATCTTGCGACTGGGGTTTAACAAGAATTTAGCGCATTTGACACGCTGGCCATCGCGCGGCTCTTTCCAGACGGGCGACGATATGCAATAAAAGGCGTTCGTCTGATTATTTTTTGATCCGCGCAAAGCTTTCACTTTTGCGTCGGCGGCTTGTAGTCGAAGTAAGGTTTGTATGATCGATAAGAAAGGTTACCGACCTAACGTCGGAATTGTGATCGCGAATGGCAGTGGCCAGGTGTTTTGGGGCAAACGTGTTAAACAGAATGCCTGGCAATTTCCGCAAGGGGGTATCCAGTCAAAGGAAAGTCCCGAAGAGGCGCTTTATCGAGAATTACATGAAGAGACAGGACTCGAAGCGCGCGATGTTCGAATGATTGCAGTCACGAAAGACTGGCTCCGCTATCGTTTGCCGCCGCATCTAAAACGCGATCAAAAAACCCATTTCGTTGGTCAGAAACAAAAGTACTTTCTGATTCGCTTAACTTCGGATGATGACGCCATCAACTTAAATACACAGAGAAAACCCGAATTTGATGATTGGCAGTGGGTGAGTTTTTGGTATCCACTGAGTCAGATTGTTGGTTTTAAACGGCCGGTCTATCAGCGTGCCTTAAGAGAGCTGGCACCTCGATTGGCCCAGTGTATGAAACCCTAAACCCAGCGGGAACGCGTCTCGATGCTAGATGTACTTCGAAAAATTGTTCAAGACGTCGCCTCCGCACTTGACCTTGATTCAGCGCTTGAAACAACAGTGAGTTCTGTACAGAGCGCAATGAATACAGCGGTCTGCACGGTCTATTTGTTGCAGGACCGGACCGGGCGCTTCGTGTTTCGCGCGACGCGTGGTCTGAACCAGGCCTTGGTCGGAAAAGTGTCATTAGGGCCTGGCGAAGGCCTCGTCGGCCATGTGGCCGATCGAGCCGAGCCTGTGAACGTCGAAAACGTGATTGACCACCCAAAGAACCAATATATTGAAGGCATAGGCGAAGATGCATTCAATAGTTTTCTGGGCGTCCCCATCATTCATCGGGGCAAGACATTAGGGGTGCTGGTTGTCCAGGAACGAGAAAAAAGGCGATTTGATGAAAGCGAGGAAGCTTTCCTCATCACGCTCTCGGCGCAACTCGCGGGTTTGATCGCACATGCTGAAGCGACTGGGCGGATCACAGGGGCTAAAGTTCGCAAGGGAGCCAGTGTTTTTCGAGGCGCGCCGGGCGCACCGGGCATCGCGCTGGGGACGGCGATCGTCCTGTATACCGATCTTGATCTGGCACAGGTTCCGTATCGTCAGGTACGCAACACGCAGAGAGAAATTGAGCGTTTCGAGCGCGCTGTCGCCAGCGCAATTGATGAAATTAGAGAAGTTGCTGCTGGGCTCGCTGATCAAATTCATCGGGACACGCTGGGTATCTTTGATGCCTATTTGCACATGTTGGACCCCGATGCGATCCCGTCTGAGGTCATCGAGAAAATCCAAGAAGGCCAGTGGGCGCAAGGCGCGTTAAAACAAGTGATCGAGCAGCACGCTGCGCAATTCAAAGTGATGGACGACCCCTATTTGAGAGAACGTGGGAATGATGTGCTTGAGTTGGGTAATAGGCTGCTCGGTCACATCGAGCGACGCAACAAGCGTCGACAGCACTTTCCGAGAGACACCATCTTAGTGGGAGATGATCTTGGCGTTGCAGACATTGCGAGAGTGCCGCGAGAACGTCTACTTGCACTGGTCTCTGGTCGAGGTTCGGTGAATTCGCACTTAGCGATCTTGGCTGAAGCCATGGGTATCCCGACGGTCATGGGTGTCAAGGACTTGCCCATGGCCCTGATTGATGGCGGCCACCTAATTGTTGACGGCCAACAAGGCGCAGTCATCACATCACCGAGCCGGGCGCAGCGAGACTTGTATGCGCGCCTAAAGACAGAAGAACTGACCCTTACCAAGGAGCTCGAGCTACTCGCACCCCAAAAATGTCGAACACCCGATGGTCACCGCACAAGGCTTTGGGTGAACACGGGATTGCTCGATGACGCGGCGCGTTCGCTGGATCGCGGTGCGGAGGGCGTGGGTCTCTACCGAACGGAAATTCACTTTATGTCGAGCGATACGTTTCCCACCGAAGAGGAGCAGCGACAAATTTACAGAGCGCATCTTGAGGCGTTCTCGCCTCGACCCGTGACCATGCGGACGCTCGACATTGGTGGGGACAAATCTCTGCCTTACTTTCCTATTCAGGAGGATAATCCGTTTCTTGGTTGGCGGGGTGTTCGCGTTTCACTCGATCACCCGGAGATCTTCATCGCGCAAATTAGAGCGATGATCCGAGCGAGCGAGGGATTGCGATGTCATCTACGCATTATGCTGCCGATGATTAGTAGCGTGAGTGAGGTGGACGCGGCCAAGCGTCTGATCGATCAGTGTTACCGTGAGATCTCAGAGGAGGGCGCAGAAGTCAAGATGCCCGAGGTGGGCGTGATGATCGAAGTCCCAGCGGCGGTCTATCAGGCGGAGGCGATTTTAGAGCGAGTGGATTTCCTCTCCGTTGGCAGCAACGATCTTGTGCAATATATGTTGGCAGTGGATCGCAATAACCCACAAGTGGCTAAATTATTCCAAGAGTTCCATCCGTCCGTACTTCATGCATTGAATCATGTGGCCAAGGTCGGTTTGCGGATGGGCAAGGGGGTCGGGATTTGTGGTGAGATGGCCGGTCATCCGGAGGCCGCGTTGCTCCTAATGGCCATGGGTTACCCCGTGCTGTCGATGAATATGACCAATCTGCTACCCGTGAAGAAAGCTTTGTCGACCATCAGCCTTGAGATCGCGAAGCAGACCCTTGAGGCGGTGCTTAAGCTTGATACCTCAGAGGCGATCAAAGCGAAGATTGATCGAGTTTTTAGGCGAGAGGGCCTTGGATCTTTGATTCGCGGTCCGGGAGGTCGGCAACGGGAAAGGAGAAAGCGGTAGCCGTGCCCGGTTTTCCATGACGGTGAAAAACCTGCTCTTTGAAATTAATCGTTCCATAGGCATCGATGATGAGCCCAGTCGTTGCCCGTGTGCCATAGTGACCATCGGTGATAAATGGATCGCTATGGGGCGCATCGGCATCATTGCTCTGCATCATTGCCAGCAGCGTTTCAAGGGTTAACGCTTCAGGCTTAATTAATGCTGTTTCGATGGCACCGCGTGTGAAAGTCACCTTGGGCCAGTCGCAATCTAAGTAGCGATTAGACAATGCGTAATAGCCGGGTGAGAGTCGTTTTGACAGGTTTAACCGATTATTGAAATAAAAGAGGCCTGTTGGGTCCATCAGTAACAGGTTAAAGCCTCGATAATCTTGAGCGCGGCCTTCGATTGATGCCAGATAATGTTCAGCTGGTACGTCCGCGTTCAGGAAATTCGTAATTAATTCGCCTCGGGTCGTCGTTGGCAGCGGATCTGGAACAGGCTCGCTATAATTGGTGAGCGCAGCGAAGCGGCCTGCGCGATCGACCGCCATCCAAGTGCCCCCGCCTTGTAGATCGCGGCCCGCGAGAATGTTGGGCGCGGTTGACCAGAATGAAGCTTGGGCAGTTGGGCGTTCGTGAAACTCGTCTCGATTTGCGGCCACCACCAATTGATGATCGAGGTTTGGCTGGTAGGCAAATGCAATGAGACACATCGTGCGGGTCTGATCTCTAGAAAGTGGAGAGTGGCCTGAGCATATCAAAGCGCGGATTGCGAAAGAAGGAAGGTCCGGGCGGCTGCGCCTGTGACTTACTCTGCATTGAACACTACATGGATTGATGAGCTTATGAGATACCCAGATATCGACCCCATCGCGCTGTCTTTATTCGGGCAGGTCAATATTCACTGGTATGCCGTCAGTTATCTTCTCGCCTTCTTCTTATGCTGGAAGATCCTGAAGGTGACCAGAGGTAACGGGGATCCGATATGGACCGATCAGCACATCTCGGATCTGCTGTCTGTGGGCATGCTCGGGGTGATTTTGGGTGGTCGGATTGGCTACGTTCTGTTTTATGGCTTCGAGAGCTTCCTGAATAACCCCCTGATTCTGTTCAAGATCTGGCAGGGGGGTATGTCATTTCACGGGGGGATGCTCGGGGTGATTGTGGGTCTATGGGTTTACGCGAAACAGACCCGCAGGCCCTTCTTCGCTGTGACGGACTTTGTTGTGCTTGGCGTGCCGCTCGGTCTTGCTTGTGGCCGCATCGGCAATTTCATCAATGCAGAGCTGCCTGGCCGAATAACAGAGGTACCTTGGGGCCTGATTTATCCTGGGGATTTTGTTACCAGGCACCCATCAAGTCTTTATCAGATGTTGGCTGAGGGTCCGCTCTTGTTGGGTTTCGTGTGGTTGGTGAGCCGGCGAACATCGCGCGTCGGCGCACTGTCCGGTGCGTTTTTGTTCGGTTATGGTTGCCTGAGGTTTTGCACAGAGTTTTTTCGCCTTCCAGATGCGCACATGGGGTTTATGGCCTTTGGCTGGATGACGCAAGGACAAATTCTCTGTATCCCAATGATATTATTCGGGCTTTACCTGATGTTGATTCGAAAGCCAACCTAAGCGTTTAAAGCCGAAGTCGTCGGGAAGGACAGTCGAGATCGATCCAAGGAGGGTCCACGATGAAAATTGAACCAAAAATAAAAGGGTTTCTCTGCACCACCGCGCACCCTGAGGGTTGTGCTGCAGAGGTTCATCAGCAAATCCAGATGGTTGAAGATCAAGGTGCTATTGCCGGTGCGCCTCAGCGGGTGTTGGTGATTGGGGCATCGGGCGGCTACGGACTTGCCAGTCGAATCGTTGCCGCGATGGGATGTGGCGCGCAGACCATGGGTGTTTTTTTTGAACGACCCGCGAAAGGGGCTCGAACCGCCTCGCCTGGTTGGTATAAAACCGCGGCCTTTACCGAAGAGGCTGAGAGGAGGGGCCTTTACTGTAAGAATTTTAACGGGGACGCGTTCTCGACTGAGATGAAAGCAACCGTCATCAAGGAAATTCAGGCCGACTGGGGGCAGGTTGATTTGGTTGTCTACTCCCTTGCGGCGCCCGCCCGAACCCTAGCGTCGGGTGAAACGGTTCGGAGCACGTTAAAACCGATTGGCGCTGCGTTTTCGGGCGCCACGATTGATTTCAATTCCGAGGAAATTCGGTCAATCAGCCTCGATCCAGCAACCGATCAAGAGGTTGCTGATACGGTTCAAGTCATGGGCGGTGAGGATTGGCAAGATTGGATAACGGCGCTCTCTCATGCGGGTTGCCTTGCAGAGGGCTGCATCACGACCAACTACACATAC
>CAZXGO010000118.1:0-7120 GCA_964640035.1 uncultured Chitinophagales bacterium | reverse complement strand
AGGCGTGTTGAAGTCACTTACCAAGGAACACTCCGTGCCACCAATCATTTGACTGAGTCTCTGCACGCTAGCCTCAGTCACTGCAGGAAGGATAACTGGCAATAGATTTTGGTGGTGTGAGCCACTCACCCGATCAAAGTAGACCCGCCAGCAAAGTAGCCCAGAATCTGGCCCCTTATCTTCAACAGATATCTCCGCATGATAATCCTCGATCGGAAACTCCTCGCCCGTAGCAATGTAGATATAGCTACTAGGCGGATCCCAAAACAACACCTGCTCAGTGACCTCACCGAAAAGCGTGAAGTCTACGATGAAAGGTTGATCCGCAGCCTCGCCATCCTCAACCCGCACCGATTTAGCAAGCAAATACCAGTCGGTAATTCGCGTCGGGTCCCCCATGATTTCGAATACCTGATCGGCGGAGTAGCCGCTAAAGGCTACGGTTGCCGACATTCTCAACGTTCGCTCTGCAAGCAGGGCTCTGGCGCTGAGTTCAGCTCCCTTACTATCTACTCGAGATCTCCTGTCAGTCACACGCCAACCTCTAACTGCTGATCAAAGGCCTGACGCAGCGATTCCTCAGAAAGGTCGTATCGCGATGCAATCGTGTTGAAGAATGCCTCCCAATGCGCCGTCATAACCGGCACCTGATGAGCTACGCCCATCAAATTGTCATAAGCAAGCTGGCTCGGGAGCCGCACCGAATGACCTGGGCGCGGAGGTGCTGACCGGACGTCTCGAACGAACTGATCCGATTTTTTTAATACTGCTGCCATCGGCCCAAATACCGATGGGTCGATTGCTATGTAGTAACTGCCCCCTACACTTGGAGCGGCATTGCCCGCCTCATAGTCTGCGATCGTTGGTAGCTCTGTTACCGGCACGCCAACTGGATTGATGATCGCCGACAGCAGCTCATTCCATAGGTTGAGGGCATAAGTTCTGGGCTCTCCCAGCTGCCCCGCCGCTTCGCAGTCCCACACTCTTCCATACCCGTCAATTGGTTTTGCATAGTGGCTGGCGTCGTCAGACAAATCCCCACTCTCAGGATCAATTAGCCAATGCCCCTTTAGCGGTTTTTGGGCGAGCGCCGCCTCCGAGATATCGGCGTCATACCACTCGGCAAACTTGGTGCTAATCCATACAGGCATCTCTTCACCCGAGGGCCCAATCGCGTCAAAAGGAGGGCAACTCAGTCGATTTTGCATCGCACCCCAAGGCGCAGCCAGTGGCACTGTGTTGTTGGAGGAAAAAGCCATCATGCCGCGTTCATGCGCAAGGTAAACGTAGCGACCAAAACTGCCTGCGTCGTTATGATTGCCCCCAAAACTGATAGCGATGCCGGATGAGGCGGCCTTGGCAATTGCTGACTCTGCCATGAGGTTCAAGGTGTAATAACCGCTGGAGCGATTTCCATCGAACACACTGTAAGCAGGCCCTTCGTTAATACATTCGGGCGTTGCCTGCACATCGAAAACCCCGGCCTGCAGCGCAATATCCAGCGCTTCGTAGACACCCAGCCCCTGATTCAACTTGCCCTGCAGGTGTGCAAAGACAATGGCATCGGCGACATAGCTGGCGTGAATTGCTGTCATCCCCGCCGCCTCACACACCCGCTGAAGCGCGAATGATAAAAACGCCGGATCAACCAATTTGACTGCAGACATCCTGGCTCAGATCCCAGTTTCCGGCGGGGCGGGCGCGCAACGAACCAGCAGCCACCATGCGCCTAGCAATATACCGGCTGCCGAAATTAATATAACCGGCTGGCCCCCCGCCCAAAGATACCCAAAGATCAGCGGCCCTACCGCCGCAGCCACTGCCAGCGCAAAAGGCATCAGGGCGGCGCTTTTGCCTGCCGGATCTGCCGCAGCCACTGAAGACAAAAGAAATACCAATGTCACGCCATAGGCCATGGGAATGATTACCAAAGAAATTGCGTATACAGCAGGTTCCACGCTCTGCCCAAGCCATGCCATGCAGGCAACCAATATCAATGTAGCGCCGAGACCGAGGCGATTCCCGATCGGACTGCCCTCCAGCACGATAGCGACAAGGGGGCCCAACCCGGCGGTCACTAGCGCAACAGACAACCACAGCATTATGAATTCTGCGCCAAAACCGCGGTCGGCACCCACACGCTCAAAAAATGCCCACAGCGCCGCGTAACCAGCAAAATTCAGACAGAGGGCCAACAATGCAGCGAAATTCACTCGCCCATTTTCGTCCCCCTCAGTCTTACCTACTGCTCCGGCGGCTTCGCGGGGTAACCCGAGGGACAAAAGCCCCGCGACGAAAATAATGCCCAGCATTAGCGCGAAAAGCTTCTCAAACTCAATCACCCCCCCTAGCATCAAGGTGATCGAGACCAGCAATATCGCGGGAACCATCTGCTCAGCGGTCAAGCGGATGGCGAAAATGCGGTTCGGATTAGAGTGAAGCGCCGATGCAGTCATGCAGATGGGGAACAGGACAGCGGCGCCAGCGGCAACCAGTGTCATGCCCCCCGCCATCACATCAAACGAGCCGGCGCAAATTGCTACGCTCAACCCGGCAAACATAAGAGCAAATCCAACAGTGCGCGCTAGCCGCCAGCGAATACGATAGATCCACAGACTCGCGCTCGCAGAGACCGCCGCGTAGGGCAGGAAGTAGTAAAAGGCGACCAAGCCAATCTGCTCGGTATTGAGCCCAAAACGATCCGCCGCCGCGCCACTAATCATTGGAAGGAGCGAAAAAACCAGTACTGCAGCGACGCTCATTGCGACAATGGCCAAAGTCGAGGATCTGCTTTCCAGCGCGCTCACTGGACCCCGCTCCCACACTCAGCCCTCAGACTACAAGAGCGCGTAACGTAAATTGCAAGCAACATAAAGTGGCGAATGCGCACCGGGGTGGACCAAGGTGCGCATACCGCGTGCCGACTCAGAAATTGTAGTTCAGAGTCACACCGTATTGACGCGGGTTACCATAAAGGGCGGTCACCATCCCGATAATGTCTGACCCAAATACCTCTTGGGTGTACTCTTCATCGGTAAGGTTCTTTGCCCAAGCAGCTAGCTCCCACTGCCCTGATGCCGAGGCCACTGCTACGCGCGCATTGAGTACAGTGTAGGAATCAGATGCCAGCCAAGGGTTGTTGGTAGATTCTCTATACATAGAATCGGTGTACTTGGCGTCTAACTGTAAAATCATATTGAGCGATGAGCCCACCGGGAACTGATATCGCGCAGTCCCTGTGAACTGCGTCTCAGGTGCGTTGGGCAGAGAGTTGCCGTCGTAATCAGCGAACTGACTCGACACTTCAGAATCGAGGAAGCCTGCACCTAATCGAATGTCGAGACCTTCGGTCAGCGATGCCAATACCTCTACCTCAAAACCGGTGATATCAGCCTCCTCGAGGTTTGCTAGTCGGTAACCCAAAGAGGATGGTACAAAGGTTTGAATATCTTCGTAGTCATATAGGAAAGCCGATCCGTTGAACTGCACATTGCCATTTACAAGAGTCGACTTAAAGCCGACTTCGTAGGCCGTGACCGTCTCGGACTCGAACGGCTCTAATTCAAACTGATCAAAAGTGAAGTCACCAAAATAGCCGCCTGACTTGAAGCCGGTAGTTACCGATCCGTAAATCATAGTCTCGTCTGACGGCCTAAACTCTAAAGCTACTCTAATATCGGTATTGTCCTCACTGATCTTGTCGTCAGTGTAAGTAAATGGAATCGTGATGCCGTTGGGCAGCCCTAGCTCTGCACCCACAAAAAAGTCGAAGGCTGCAGAGTCGATGATCGTACCGTTGGTACCTCCTTTGAAAGTCGTCTCTTCATCCGAGTAGCGAACACCCGTAGTCAGCAACCATCTGTCGGCTAATTGCCAGTCAACACTGGCATACACTGCATACGCGTCAGTTTCCTGATCGACAACCCAGTCCAATGGATTCAGTCCAGCAAGTAAGCCAAGAATCCATTCTGAATTCGCCTGATTGGTGGATTCGTAAGTGTCGTTCCAAAAGTAGACACCGGCGATCCAACGAGCCATTCCCGCCTCACCGGAAAGACGGAACTCTTGCGACCATTGATCCATCTGCTCTTCGTGAGTGACTGCAAAGAATTCCAAATCGTTGGACCAGATGTTTTCACCAAAGTCTCTATCCTGCTCAATCATGGAAGTAATCGATGTCAAGCTGACCGACTCAAAGTCGTAAGTAAAATTAAGGGTTACCGCCGTAACCTCTGACGCAATGTTCATTTCATTAACGCGCGAGTTGGTGAAATTGTGCGTAAACGGATCGCCGTCCTGGTCAGAAACATCGATGCCCAGTGTGCTCACACACCCATTCAGCGCACCCTGACAAGGGGTCACAAATACTTCGTCAGGGCTATTCCACCAACCACCGACTGCGGTGAATGGCGAGTTACCCATGTCCTGATCCAAGTACTCAACCTTCAAATTCCAAGAGAGCTTTTCGGTGGCACCAGCGAGTTGCCCGCGCACACCGTAAGTTGCGAGATCATTAAATTCACCCATCCCACCAGCATCTTTGTGATAGCTGTGGAAATTCTCTCCTTGCCCGTCGTACATAAAACTTAGTCGGCCTGATAAGTAATCGGTTATGGGTCCGCTGATAGCGCCCTCGACCAGCGTTGTCTCATATTCCCCTAGGCTGACTGACACAAAGCCCTCGAACTCCTCAGTCGGCTTTGCACTGACGATGTTTACGGCACCACCCGTAGCGTTTCTTCCATAGAGTGTTCCTTGCGGTCCTTTGAGTACCTCGATACGACCAACGTCCATGTAACTGAGATTAATCATCGCCGGTGATGCCAAAAATACTTCGTCGAGATAAATGCCTACTGAGGGGTTGTTGTTGGCATTGAAGTTATTCATGCCAACGCCGCGCAAAGTCACCGCCGGATTGGCATCTGACATACCCGCACCCTTGATATCCATATTGGTGGCAATGAACGCAACGTCGCGCGTGTCCTGAATCCCCATTGCGCGAGCAACATCACCAGATACTGCAGTGATCGACATAGACACATCATTAATCGACTGCTCTCGTTTCTGAGCGGTCACAATGACCTCCTCGAGGATGTCGGTCGCCTGGGCGGGAGAGACGAGCGCAGCGGCGACGGCTGCAGTAATCATTAACCGATTCAGTTCCATGGCGGGGCCTCCTTGCGGCTCTTCTTTATCGCGACAATAGCTTTGCTCAAAAGCGCTCGCCAGCGCTTTACCCACTATTGGGTACACCACCCGCGCAGCGACTCTTTAGCCATCCAAACTAGCATCCCGCGTCACGGCTACAATGATAATTTAGTCCTTACGTATGATACTTTAGTCCAACGGCGCCTAGTAGCGTTTGAACAGCCGTATACCGGCAGCGCGACCCCATTTACGATTAAACCCACAGCCACACCCGGACACGCACAATGAACCAGATCATAGACAACAGGGGGACTATTCTGTCCGCGGTGCTGATCTCAGCTTTAGCCGCTACTTTCTATAACGTCATGCCAATGTTCGTCGGCTCGGCGCAAGAAGATTTGGGATTTTCAACCTGGCAAATTAGCCTGTTCCCCACAATGTTTTTTCTCGGCTGGGTGCTTTTTGCGGGAAGCGGATTTTTGTGGTTTAACCGCGTTAACTTACGAACAGTAAGTCTGCTCTCACTGCTTGTCGCGCTTGCAAGTCTGTTCGTATCGGCATTCGCCCGTGACTATCTGACCTTACTCGCGCTGACTTTTATCGCCGGCTCAGGCCTCTCCTGTATCTACGGTGTGGGGACACACCTCATAGCATTCACGCGAACACCAACGCGTTGGTACGGTGTCAAAATCGCGGTTGAGCCATTGCCAGGAATGATCATCCTAATGACGCTCCCTGCGAGTAGCGTTAGCGCAAGCACATTTACTGACATCATCTTCGCAATGTTGATCATCAGCCTATGTTTGAGTCCGTCATTATTCAAAATACCAACACAGACTCACTCGACACTCAAGCACGACTCTACAGCAGGAGGATCCTCCGACACCTCCGCAAATGTGCCTCTGGCCCTGATGTCAGTGCTGCTTTTCTTCTCCGCCGCTTCCGGCATGTGGGCATTTCTGGAACGTATTGGCTCCAATCAGTCCTTTGACCAAAGTCTGATGAGTGACTTGCTTGGGTTTACTTTGGTTACCGCAACGGCGGGCTCTCTAGTTACAGCCTGGATTGGCGATAAATTCGGCAACCGACTGCCTTTTTTTGCCAGTGTCTTAGTATTTATCGCCAGCATCGCGGCACTCAACGGCTCACCCAATTTCCATACCTTTTCGGGGGCGGCACTGATGATGACTTTCGTAGTGGGTACAGGACTCCCACTGGTAGTGGCCGAAGTGGCCGCACGTGACGCCGAGAACCGTTACGTTGTGATGACCGTACCAGCGATTGGCTTGGGCGCGATGCTAGGCCCGCCGCTTTTCGGCTTTCTCACTGAAAGCGGCGGGGTCACGGTCTCTATATTCGCTTGCGCCGGTGTTGCGATACTTTCGGCTGCCTTGTTAAGAGACTAATTGGGCCTGATCCAGCATAGCGTGGAGCAAGACATTACCACCCCGGGCAGCCTGCTCTGGTGAAATATTCTCACTCTCGTTGTGGCTCAATCCTCCGTCGCAGGGAATAAAAATCATCCCGGTTGGGCACACCCTAGCAATATTGCAAGCATCGTGGCCCGCACCTGAGACCATTTCTTTGCTGCTATACCCCAACAGCCCCACAGCACGAATCACTGCCCCCACACAGCTCTCGTTAAAAACAACGCCCGCTGCAGACCAAAACTCCTCGTTCCGATAGGACAGTCCAAATTTGGCACACGCCGCAGCAATAATTTCATAGCTCTGTCTGCGCAGCTCTTCATATCGGTGCTCATCGGGGTGCCTGATATCCATTGTGAGCGTCAGCTGCCCGGGCACCGTATTACTGGAACCAGGAAGCGCTTCGATGGAGCCAAAGGTGATTCTTGAGTCTGAGCCTAATGACGCTGCCAGCTCATAAAGCCGCGGCAAAAAATCGGACAACGCCATCATGGCGGTACTCGAGCAAGAGGGGTATCTGGCTCAGCCCCACACGTCGGCTGGGC
>CAZXGO010000117.1:0-7278 GCA_964640035.1 uncultured Chitinophagales bacterium | reverse complement strand
ACTCGCGCCTCTTTCGGGTATATAGTGGAACAAATCATTTGAGGGCCACAAATGTCTGTTCAAAACACCCACAAACAATTCGATGAGGCGCGTTGGAAATGGCGGCGCTGTCGGGACGTAATCGCCGGAAAAGATGCCATCATCCAATCGGGTCGCTCGCGTGAGCGTTATGTCGGCTCTCTGTTTGATCCTGTATACACGACAGACCTGTATCTGCCCCGCCTAGCTAACCAGAGCGATCAGGAATATTTCAGCTATACGGAGCGGGCGGCTTTCTTCAACGCTACCAGCCGCACACTGGACGCTATGACGGGCCTGATCTTCGCCAAAGACCCGCTGTATAAGCTGCCACCAGCGATTGAGCGTTTTGAAGATGACGTAACATTGACAGGCACAAACCTTCGCGAGTTCGCGGAGCAGGTCGTTGAGCAGCAGATCGCGGTGGGTCGTGTTGGCATTCTCGTTGACTACCCTGAAGGCATTCCAAGCGGCCTTAGCGTTGCTGAAGTCGAGCGCCTTAACGTGCGCCCCTTCCTGCGCTGGTATCGTGCGGAAAACATCATCAACTGGCGCACAACAACCATTGGCGGGCGTGAAGTCTTGACGATGGTTGTGCTGATGGAAACCATCTATAAGCCAACGGATGAGTTCACTGTCACAGAGGTCACTCATTATCGCGTTCTGACGCTTGAGCCAGAAGGCTATCGCGTTCGCGTGTTTGACGAGAACGACGATGTGATAAGCGACATTTACCCTCGCCGTGCTGGTGGTGCGCTGCGTTACATCCCGTTCACCATGCTTGGAGCCAATAGCTGCGATCCAGAGGTGCAGAAGCCACCCCTGCTGGATTTGGTGGACGCTAACCTAGCCCACTACCGCAACAGCGCGGACTACGAGCATGGCCTGCACTTCACGGGGTTGCCGACACCATACGTTAGCGGCGTTCAGCTTGCGGAGGGTCAGGCGTTGGCGCTTGGCTCCACTAGCGCATGGGTATTCCCCGATCCTGCCGCGTCTGCTGGCTTCCTTGAGTTCAAGGGCGAGGGCTTGAAAGCTGTTCGTGAGGCAATGAAAGACAAAGAGCATCGCATGGCTGTGCTTGGCGCTCGTATGCTTGCCGACGATAAAAAGACCGCCGAAGCGTTTGGCACGGTTGAACTGAAAACGGCTGGCGAGCGTTCTGCGTTGGCTAGCGTGGCCCGTGCTGCATCCGATGCGCTCGTTCGTTCGCTTAACTGGATGGCTGAGTGGGTAGGCGCTGCACCAGAAACAGAGTTCGCCTTGAACACAGACTTTGGCGCTATGCGTATGCAGCCGCAAATGCTGACCGCGATTGTGGGGGCTTACCAGACAGGCGCTATCCCGATGTCAGTGATGTTCGAGAACCTCAAGAAAGGCGAGATCGTGCGCCCCGACATGGAGTTTGAGGAATACGAGGCGCAGTTACAGGACGAGGGGCCGGATTTATCCCTTCAGCCGCCCGTAGAGCCGCCTACAGACGAAGAAGAGGGGGCTGGGCTAGTGCAAGGCTTGAGAGGGCGACTTGGCTTGTAAATGGCTATCAGGAGTGAGATTGTTGCGACTGAAACATGGCTTGACATTAACCGCGAAAGTCTGCGCGGAAGTGATGGACGCGATGGCTGCGTTAGTGACGCTGGTGTGGCTGGCGAGCGTGGCCCTGCTGGGCCTCGTGGCGCTGCTGGTCTTGCTGGTGCTACTGGCTCCGATGGTGTCGGTATCGCTCTTGTTGAACAGCACGATGAAAAATCTTTCTGGATTAGGCACGACCTAAACCATAACGCCCCGCTATATAGCCAAGAGAGGGTTGCCACATGGCACTTTTGAAGTTCAAGCGTTCCGCTACTCCGTCCAAAGTCCCAACGATAAGCGACCTGTCGCTGGGCGAACTTGCCATGAACACCTTCGATGGCAAGCTATACATGAAGAAGGACGATGGCACACAGGCCATTGTCGAGATCGGTGCGGATAGCGGAGGCGGCACTTGGGGTAGTATTACAGGCACGTTAAGCAACCAGACCGACCTCTGGAACGCCCTTAGCGCCAAGCAGGACAGCGCGACAGCATTGACCACCACCACCAGCTTTGGCGGCGATGTCTCCGGCACATACAACAACATCATCGTGGCCGACGATAGCCATAACCACATCATCGCTAACGTAGACGGATTGCAGACGGCGTTGGATGGGAAGCTTAACCTTACGGGGGGAACACTTACCAACAAGCTAACGATACAACGAGCCGCTTTTGATGTTCTACGACTTAACCGCACAAACAGCGACAACAACGTCAACATTGAATTTGTCGGCACCAGCAACACAGGCTATCTCGGCAAAGTCGGAACGGACTTGTATTGGGGTGTCAACGCCGACCTAAATAACTCCGGCTACAAGATATTTCACGACAACTACCACCCCAACGCTGACAAGCTAACGACTGCTCGCACTATTAGCCTAACAGGCGATGTGTCTGGCTCTACGTCTTTTGACGGCAGCGCGAACGTCACGATCAATGCGGTTGTCGCCGACGACAGTCATAATCACATCATCAGCAATGTGGACGGGCTTCAGACTGCGTTGGATGGCAAAGAACCCACCATTACAATCCTCCCTGTGAGCAAGGGCGGCACAGGCACAAGCAGCCTCACCTCTGGCTATGTGCTGAAGGGTAACGGCACTTCGCCTGTTACCTCGTCGGTGATCTACGATAGCGGCACAAATGTCGGGATCGGAACGGCTTCGCCGAATGGACTGCTTGAACTAAATGGCGGCACTGGCGTTGTCACATCGGGCGGCACTCTAGTCGTAAGGCAGCGTGGGGATACGAACGCTGATGGCATCGCCGTAACAAGCAGCAACGCGACATCGCACCGTATCTGGAAGGATGCTGCTGGCGCACTCAACATTGGGCCGTCCAACCTGCCTAGCGCGCTTGTGCAGAACTTGAGCGGCAATGTCGGAATCGGAACAACTTCGCCTAGTTCAAAGCTAACAGTCAGTTCTTCTGGTGTTGATGGTATTGAAATAAGCCAAGATGCTGGCGCGACAGGCCAATCGGGCCGTATGTTCTGGACTAATGCAACGTCTGGGCAGGGTGTCGCAATCCTTAACGTAGCCGGAACAATGGACTTCCGCACGGGAGCCATACCAAACAGCACCACTGGAACGCAGCGACTAACCATTAGCACAGGCGGAAGCGTCAGCGCTAATATCGACCTCCGCGCCCCTATTTTTTATGATAGGGATAATACCGCTTATTACTTAAACCCCAATAGCACAGGCACATCACTGACCACGGCTGGCTCGGTTGGGATCGGAACGAGTTCGCCTAGCCAGAAGTTGGATGTAGCCAACGGATGGATAAATGTCACTTCAGGTTTTGGGTTGCAGTTTGGGGGCACGGCGAACCGTTTATTCGCCTCCGCTACGTCTAACTCTATGGGGTTCAACACCAACGGCTCCGAACGCATGCGAATCGACAGCAGCGGGCGGGTTGGGATCGGGACGAGTTCGCCCTCAGGGCTTTTGGACGTTCAGGATAACACAGGCTCTCTTAGCTCAACTCTGGACATTACAGCGGAGTTTAACCGCAATGATGGTGTCTATAACCCAAGACTTCAGATTCGTCATTCTACGTCTGGAACGGACCTACATCACACCTACTCAACTGGTGCGTCGAATTTTACCTTTAGCAATGGCGGTGTCGAACGGATGCGGATCACGTCCGCAGGTGATGTCGGGATTGGGACATCATC
This sequence comes from uncultured Chitinophagales bacterium, assembly GCA_964640035.1. Lineage (GTDB taxonomy): Bacteria > Bacteroidota > Rhodothermia > Balneolales > CAYWCV01 > CAYWCV01. The sequence goes on along the minus strand of CAZXGO010000117.1, from coordinate 3,506 downwards.
GCCTAGCTATAAGTTCCACGTCAACGGCGTAGGTTATGCGAGCAGCAGTCTCCGCGCCCCTATCTTCTACGATAGCGATAATACTGGTTATTACGTCAATCCGAATAGCACATCAGTTCTCGACCAACTCGATGTCAATTTTGTAATTCCTACTCTTCTGTCCGATTTCAACAGCGCCACAGCCACTTCCTCAAGGCTGGAATTTTTCAGAGGGCCATTTCAAGCGACAAACAGGCCACCCTCGGCAAACTACCATTCAGGGTTGCATTTCCGGCACAATCTTTCGGGGGACTACGCCTCGCAGTTTGCGATGGGTTCAAGCACTTCTAATCAGGCGTGGATACGCAATAAAGTCGACGGGACTTGGCAATCTTGGTCTGAATTGTTCCATGACGGCTACCACCCTAACGCTGACAAGTGGACTACCGCCCGCACCTTGTCCCTAACTGGCGACGTAACTGGCTCTGTCTCTTGGGACGGTTCCGGCAACGCTTCTCTGTCAGCCACGGTGGTCGATGATAGCCATAATCATATCATCGCCAATGTCGATGGCCTTCAGGCTGCGCTTGATGCGAAAGAACCCGCCGACAACACTATTCTGGTTCGCGAAGGGGACATTAGCACCCAAGACTGGAATACCTACATCGACGGGACTGAGGCTAGCTGGAACACAGTCCTCAATATGTCTGGCTCTAACAGGCCCGTGGGCGCATACACCTACGGAACGGCCCTAAACTTCAGCAAGTCTGGGCAGGCGAAGTTTCAAATGTATGTGCCAGAAACGGCAGGCAGTGCTGGCACCCTTGCTAACGGCATATGGTATCGCGCTGGATGGAACACAACTTTCCGCGATTGGACGAGGGTGTTGGATAGCAATTACGCTCCGTTCGCCAATCTAACCAGCAAGACGAGCGGCACAGGAACTTATCAAACAAGCGGCGACTTCCGCGCTCCTCGTTTTTACGACAGCAATAACACTGCTTACTTCGCTGATCCGTCGAGCGGTTCAAAGTTGTTTGACTTAACCGTAGAGGGAACTGGCCACAAATACCTCATCATCAACTCGGCCAACGGCAACGAAGCCATGGTGCGTTATATTGGTGGGTCTGGAAGTAGCTGGTATGTGGGTAAGAGAATAACCTCTCAACTTGTAGGCACTGAGAGTTTCCATTTCTATTCTCAAGCTGCTGGCGCGACTGTTGCAGGTATTGATACTTCAGGAAACATATTCTCCAGTGGCTCCGTTCGATCTCCCATCTTCTACGACAGCGACAACACTGCGTATTATGTCAATCCCGCAAGCACATCTAATGTAAATGCTGTTGTAATTAACGGGCAGTCGACAATGGCCACCCAAAAGGCCCTTGTCGCCAGTAATTACGGTCATGGTGTGTACGGCGTTTATAGCGCGTCAAAATACCAGCATGTCTGGAGTATGGGCACGAGCTATAACCTGCCTGCGGACGGCACTAGCACCGGAAACGGCGGCAATCTCTACGGTCTCGCGTGGTCTTACAACCCCAATTATGGTAGTGTAGGTACTAACGCACAATCGAAAGCCGGACTGAACCATCAGCTCTTGCTGATGATGAACGGCATCACGTACTTTGCTGCGGGTAATGGGGTTTGGACGTCAGGAATTGGCACCAGCACGGATAGCTGGCGCGCCCCTATCTTCTACGACAGCGACAACACTGCGTATTATGTCAATCCCGCAAGCACGACTATTTTAAACACCGTTCAGGTTGGTTACTTCACCAGCCTTTCTGATGTGCGTGGCACTATCTTTAGGGACTACAACGACACTAGCTATTACGTTGATCCGAATAGCAGTTCTTTCATTAACAGTTTAAGTGTCGGCGATCTTACGATTAGGGGCTTGTCACCTCTTGAAGTCAGAGGCGGCGATGCTTTAAATGTGTTCGACGGTGGGCAAATTCGCTTCGGCTACAACGGCGGTGATGGTTATCGTCACGCTATCGGCACACGGCACAATGCTTCTGCGGATGCCAACAACGCTATCGACTTCTACCTCTGGGATCAGGGGGTCAACGGGGTCAATGACGTTGGCACATATCGCGTTCTGACGCTTGACCAGACGGGCAGCGAACTTTTCAGCGACTTAACACTGCATCAAAGCTGGATGAGTTTCGGTGTCGCCGGAAGCGGCGCAAACACAAACGGGCGCTGGATTTCTATTGAAGGCAATGCCGCAACGGACGGCGAAGGCTCTGGCCGTATGTTCTTCAGCGAGCATAACAGCACGACTGCTGCGATGGACAACTATGGTATGTCGCTCGCATATCGTGGTGGCTCAACTTCTATCGTCGGTGCAAGTGGCAATACATGGACTGGCCTGACCCAAATCGGGAACGGCGAGTGGGGTATGTTCGGCCACGATAATAACGCCGCTGGCGCTGTTATCATGAGTGGTAATCGAAACGCTGCTTATGTCAAAGTTCACGGGACTAGCGGGGTTTGGGCGCATCAAATACGGCGATGGAATGGCACTCGCGCCATCGACTTGGATAACTCTGTTTACACGCAATTCCTAAACCCGTCAGGATCAATCAAGCTGTGGCTCGGCAATAATAACTACAATTATTACAACAACGATGTCCATGTATTCCGCGACAGCTCCAGTAACGTTAGGATGACAATCGACAACGGCGGCAATGCAATCGCCACAGGCTCGCATCGCGCCCCCATCTTCTACGACAGCGATAACACGGGCTATTACTTTGATGGGGCTGGCACTTCTCGCGCCAACATAATTTCTACAAACCTCGGATATCGCATTGAAATATCAACGACGGGCGGCTGGGCGCGTGACTTAGTTATCGGAAACACCGATGCGTCTGGAAATGGCCTTTGGGGCGGAGTCGGCAACCACGGCGGCACTGTCTATTTCCATGCGGGTTGGACATACGGAAGTAGCGATGCGTATCTTAACAAGAAGTTTTGGACTGATACTGTAGGTAATACGCAGTCAAGCACCTCATCCCGCGCTCCCATCTTCTACGACAGCGCGAACACTTCCTACTACGCCGACCCAGCCAGCACATCACAACTGAACGCCCTTACGCTTGCTGGAAATCTCACCGTAAACAACGGCAACATTTACGGGCCGACATACATCAATATGCGTTACGGCGCGTCGACGAGCGGCGGCGTTCGCCTCTACGACAACCAAGGCGTAATTCAAAGCTATTGGTATGGTGACGGAGAGGGTCGAGGCGGCCTGCTCGACAACGATGGCGCATGGGCCGTCAAAGTTGGCATAGGCACTGAGGGTTTGCGCCTTTACTGCAACAGCAACGAAGAGTTCATTGTCAACACGAACCACACGCTTTCCGTTGGCTCCTCTCGCGCTCCCATTTTCTACGACAGCGACAACACTGGCTTTTACATTGATCCAGCCGGAACCTCTAACTGCAATGACATAAAAGCAGAAAACCTTCCTTATGCTAAAGCTGGTTCGGCTTACGGAACTGAAAACACATTTA
>CAZXGO010000116.1:347-7359 GCA_964640035.1 uncultured Chitinophagales bacterium | reverse complement strand
CGTGAATCGGTTCACGATGCTCTCATTTTAGGTGACAGGGATCAGGTGACAGGGGTCAGGAACGGCGAGCGTCGAGTGCACGGCGGACGTCATCGAGTGAGCCACCGACCGCGCGCAGTGCCACCAGGGCATGGTAGATGAGGTCGGCCACCTCTTCGGTGGCACGCGCCGTATCACCGTCCGCGCAGGCGGCGACGAGTTCGCTTGACTCCTCCCCGATCTTCTTGAGCCGCAGGTTGCGGTCGCCCAGGAGCCGCTGGGTGTAGCTCGACGCCGCATCATTCGCGACCGCACGCTCCGCAATCGTGGCATCTAGGGTGCTGAGCGCGTCGGCCTCACCCGCACCGAAGCAGGTGACGCTCCCGGTGTGGCAGGCCGCACCCGCCGGCCGCACACGCGCGAGCACCGCATCGCCATCACAGTCCGCCTTGAGGGAGACCACGCGCTGTACCGCACCGCTCGTCGCCCCCTTGTGCCAGAGCCCGCGCGACCGCGACCGGTAGTGCATCTCGCCCGTAGCGAGTGTACGCTCCAACGCCTCACGATCGGCATGCGCCACCATCAGCACGGCCCCCGTCACCGCGTCCTGTGTGACGACGGTGACGAGCCCATTCCCCTTCGTGAAGTCCAGCGCATCCAAGTCAAGCATGGAAATACTCCCGTGAAGCCGCCGCAATCGCCGCATTCGTCGCGATCACCTGGCCACCAAATGCCGTCTGGTTCCCACGGAGATCGGTGAAGACCCCACCCGCCTCCTCGATGATCGGTTGGAAGCAGGCGGCATCCCACGGATTCATGATCGGGTCGACCATGATCTCCGCCCGCCCCGTCGCGACCAACAGATAGCCGTAACAATCCCCCCACCCGCGCGCGATCTTCGCCTCACTCGCTAACTGCCGCCACCCCGCCGTTTGCTCGGCGGTCGGGAAGGTCCGGTCATCGGTGATGAGCACGGTCGCGTCCGCGATGGTCGACACGCGACTGACCGAGGCGCGACATCCGTTCCACCAGCACCCCTCACCTGGCGCCGCGGCCACGAGCTCGTCCACCGCCGGGAAGTACGCCGCACCGGCCAACACGTGCTCCCCCTCCACCAGCGCGACGAGTGACCCCCAGAGTGGGACCCCGCGCACGAAGCTCTTCGTCCCATCGATCGGGTCGAGCATCCATCGCCGGCCGCTGGTCCCGGCCCGCTCACCGAACTCCTCGCCGAGGATCCCGTCCTCGGGGAAGTGCGCCGCTAACCAGGCCCGCGCCCCCTCCTCGGCTTCACGATCGGCGATCGTCACTGGAGACCCATCGCCCTTCGTCTCCACCGTGAGCGCGCTTCGATAGTGCTTCAGTGCGATCTCTCCGGTGAGCCGCGCGAGTCGCTCAGCGGCCTCGCGAAGCGCGATCACCGATCCGCCATCTCCACGGCTGTCTGCATTCAGAAAACCGCTCATGCCGCCACCTCGCGCACCGGAAGCGCTGCCACACGCATCGCCTCCTTCAGCGCCCGCACCGTCGTCACGCCGTCATGCAGGATCCCCGCCACGAGCACGGCGTCGGCCGCCCCTTCGGTGATCGCCTCACAGAGGTGCGCCGCCGCCCCCGCCCCCCCCGACGCGATCACCGGTACATCCACCGCCCCGGCGACCGCACGCGTCAACGCGAGATCATACCCATCGCGCCGACCATCGCGGTCGATGCTCGTGAGGAGGATCTCCCCGGCGCCGCGCGCCGCACATTCCCGTGCCCACGCGACCGCCTCAAGTCCGGTGGGCGTCCGCCCACCAGCGACGACCACCTCATACCGCGCACCATCCCACCGCGCATCGATGCTCGCCACCACGCACTGCGAGCCGAATCGCTCCGCCCCCCGCGTGATCAGCGCGGGATCCTTCACCGCGGCCGAATTGACGGCGACCTTGTCCGCCCCCGCACGCAACGCGGCACCCATCTCCTCGACGGTGCGGATCCCCCCACCGATCGTGAGTGGGATGAACAACCGTTCGGCGGTCCGCCGCGCGACCTCGAGCAGGGTCGCCCGCCCCTCGGCGGTGGCCGAGATGTCGAGGAAGACGATCTCGTCAGCCCCCTCGGTCTCGTACCGCGTCGCGAGCGCCACCGGATCCCCCACATCGCGGAGCCCCGTGAAGTTCACCCCCTTCACCACCCGCCCCTCCTGCACATCGAGGCAGACGATCAGCCGTCGGGTGAGCATCAGCGCCCTTCGGTGAGCATCACCGCCCCCTTGGTGGAGAAGACGGCGCCCGTGTCGACCGCCGCCTGTCGGAGCGCGAACCCCAGCGCCTTGAACGCTGCCTCGACGATGTGATGACGGTCGGTGCCACGGAGCACACGCAGGTGCAGCGTGAACTTCGAGGCGTCGGTGAAGGAGCGCATCCAGTGCTGATAGAACGAGCTCGGCAACCGCCCAGCGTAGTACGGCCGACCCCCCGCGTCGAGCACCGCTTGCACGAGCGCCTCGTCCATCGGTACCGTGCGCTCGCCATAGCGCGCCGCCGTCGGTGGGATCACCTCAGCCATTGCGGCTCCCACCGTGAGCGCGACATCCTCGATCAGATGATGCCGGAGGTCCCCCTGCGCGCGAATCGTGAGATCGAACCCGCTATACCGCGCGAGTACTGTCATCATGTGATCGAGGAAGGGGACGCCGGTCTGGATATCGGCCTGGCCCGTCCCGAGGCGCATCTCGACCCGCACCGTGGTCTCCGTCGTCTGCCGCTCGCGCACCACCATCATCTGCTCCGTCATCGTCCGAACTCCGCGGCGACCGCTGCCGCATCAAGGGTTCCTGTATACAGACCCATCCCGAGTACTACCGCCTGCACGCCGATCCCCGCCAACGCGCGCAGGTCGTCAATCGATCCCACACCACCCGAGGCATGCACCCGCCAAGGCGACGCCGCGACCGCCTCCTCCATCAGCGCAAGGTCGGTCCCCTGCATCAGCCCCTCGCGATGCACCGCCGTCACCAGGAGCCCCGCAAGCGGCGCATCCTCGACCGCGCGAATCGCTTCCCGCAACGACCGTCCACTCCGCGCGGCCCACCCCTCCGCCACCACCTCGCCATCCCGCACATCGGCGGCGAGGATCACCTGGCCCGGCGCACGGAACGCCTGCGCCCGCAACCACTCGGGGTCGGCGAGCCCACGGGTTCCGATGATCACCGCATCGGACCCAGCCTCCAGCAGCGCGCTCACCCGCTCTTCGGTTCGAATGCCGCCCCCAACCTGCACTGGGACCTCGACCTCCAGTACCAACCGCGTGATGAGGTCGAGATGATCCCCGCGGCGTGTCGCGGCATCGAGGTCCACCACATGCAAGCGAGGGAATCCCATCGCGATCCACCGATGCGCGACCGCGATCGGATCCTCCAGCCGAATCGCCTCGGCGGCATAGTCCCCTCCGACGAGCTGCACGCAGCGCCCCTCACGAAGGTCGATAGCAGGGATGGCGAGCATCAGCGAAGGGGCTGAAGGAGATCAGAGACGAGAGCGTCGAGAAGGCGGAGCCCAGGCGCGCTGCTCTTCTCCGGATGGAACTGCAGGCCCACACAGCGTGCCACGCGGACCGCCGCTGGGAAACGATCCTGCTCATGCTGCGACCAGGCGGTGACGACACTCGCATCCGTCGGTCGACAGACGAAGGAGTTCGCGTAGTACGCCGTCGTGAGTCCACTCGCGGTGAAGAGGGGATCGGTCGCCTCGTCGATGGTGTTCCACCCGATCTGCGGGAGCCGCGCCGCCGAGAGCTTCGTGACCCGTCCGGCGATCACTTCCAGCCCGGCACCCGCTCCCTCGTCGCTTCCCTCCAATAGGAGCTGCATCCCGAGGCAGATCCCGATCGTCGGCAGCCCCGCGAGGATCGCAGCACGCATCGCCTCGCGGCCGGGCGCGAGGCGCGTCGCCGCCGGCCCGAAGGCCCCGACCCCAGGGAGCACGAGGAGATCGGTCTCGAGGGCGCGCACTGGATCAGCTTCGATGCGCACCTCACGACCCTCGCCCGCGAATGCCTTGCTGAGCGAGTGCAGATTCCCCGCGCCATAATCGAAGAGCGTGATCACCGTCATGGCCAGCACTCCGCGATCACCTGCTCGAGCCGTTCGAGCATCGGCCAAGGGGCGACGCCGATCCGGACCGCATCGCCGATCCCGGGGAGTCCACGAAAGGCGCGCACCCCGATCCCCTGCGCGGCGAAGCGCGCGGCAATCTCCTCAGCATTCCCATCGACCTGCCAGAAGACGAAGTTCGCCCGCGAGGGCCAGCGCCGGATGCCGGCGCGTCCTTCGACGAGTGCATCGAGTCGCGCGCGACTCTCCACCGCAGCCGTGGCGGTCTGTCGCATCCAAACCGCGTCCTGCTCAAGCGCGACCGTCGCCGCACGATCTGCCAGCGCATTCACCTTATACGGCCCGCGCGAGCGCACCACCGCATCGATCAGCGCACGCGATCCCACGCCGACTCCGACACGGAGCCCGGCGAGTCCCCACGCCTTCGAGAAGGTGCGCAGCACCAACACCTTCTCCATCCCCGGCGCCTCGGCGCGCCAATCCCGTGTCCCCGCGAACTCGGCGTACGCCTCATCCACCACCACGACCCCCGGCGCCTCGGCGATGCACCGGCGAATCGCCGACTCTGGCGTGATCGTCCCGGTGGGATTATTCGGCGAACAGAGGTAGATGATCCGTGCCCCGGTGGCGAGCAGCCCGTCTATATCCGCCGCACCGTCGGCGCGGAGCGGGACCCCGACTGGCTCCAACCCATTGAGGCGCGCGAAGCGCGGGACCATCGAGAAGCTCGGCTCCGCATGCGCCACCCGCTCTCCCGGCGAGGCCACCGCACGGAAGCAGGCGTCGATCAGATCATCACTCCCACACCCGGCGACCACCTCATCCGGGCGGACACCGAGTTGCCCCGCGAGCGTCGAGGTGAGTCGCGATACGCTCACCGCCGGATAGTTCAGCACCTCCTCTGCACTCGTCTCCCGGAGCACCTGGAGCGCCGACGGTGGCGCCCCCCAGAGATTCACGTTGTCACGGAGGTCGAGCGAGAGCTCGCCGAGCGATGCAGTGGCGTAGGCGGAGATCCGCTCGAGACCAGCGCGGGCGATCGGACGCCCCGCGTCGCTCGTCACATCACCAAGAGGTCTCATCATCGCGCCTCCCACAGGCGCGCCGCCGCCGCATGCCCGGGCAGCCCTTCCGAATCAGCGAACAACCCGACGTCCCCCGCCAGTGATCCCGCCGCCGCACGCGAGATTCGCTGATACGTCGTCCACCGTACGAAGTCGTCGGTCGAGAGCCCCGAGAAGGCGCGCGCCGCGCCACCGGTCGGCAGCACATGATTCGCGCCGGTGAGATAATCCCCGAACGCCACCGCGCCGGCCTCGCCGAGGAAGATCGTCCCGGCATTTCGCAGCTCGGGGAGCAGCGCAGCCTCGACCGCCGGCTGCACCACGAGCAGTAGATGCTCTGGCGCCCAGGCGTTGGAGAAGGTCACCGCCTCCGCGAGCGACGCCACACGCACCAGCGCACCGCGCGCCGCGAGTGCGGCCCGCACGATCTCCGCGCGCGGCACCCGTGCCACCTCCCGAGTGAGCACGTCGAGCACCGCGGATTCCAGCCGCGCCGAATCGGTCACGAGCACCACCGCCGCGACGGGGTCATGCTCCGCCTGCGCGATCAGCTCCAGCGCCACCCGCTCTGGCGAGGCCGACTCATCGGCGATCACCAACAACTCGCTCGGCCCCGCTGGGGAATCGATCGCGACCGTTCCCGCGACCTGCGCCTTCGCCTCCGCCACATAGGCGTTGCCGGGTCCGACGATCCGATCGACCGCGGGGACGGTTGCCGTCCCGAACGCCATCGCCCCGATCGCGCCGGCGCCACCGAGGACAAATACCCGATCCACACCGGCGAGCGCCGCCGCGGCGAGCACCGCGTCCTGCGGGCGCCCATCGCGCATCGGTGGGGTACAGAGAATCACCTCCCCCACACCGGCGACGCGCGCCGGGACCGCCCCCATGAGGACCGAGCTCGGGTAGGCCGCGCGCCCACCCGGGGCGTACACCCCGACACGGGAGAGCGGATCGGGGCGCCGGCCGATCACCACGCCATCGGTCGTGGTCATCTCGCGCGGCATCGGGCGAAAGGCCCCGTGCACCTCTTGAAGATTTCGTACCGCGCGCTCGAGCACGCGTCGCAGGGCGGGGTCGATTCGCTCGAGCGCCGCTTCCCATGCCGCTCGCGGCACCTCGATCTCCAATCCTTCTACGCCGTCGAACTCCGCTGCGAACCACCGCAGTGCCGCATCGCCATCGCGCCGCACCTCGGCGAGCTGCGCCGCCACCCGCGATCGCACCCGCTCATCCGTCATCGTCGCACGCGCGAAGAGCACCTCGCGCGCGGCATCGGAGAGCGGAGTCGCCGGTCCGCGATAGGCGAGGGCGAGCGGTGCCCCAGAGGCAGCGTCAGGTGATCCACCCATAGAAGTGTTCATGCCAGCAACCGCTCGATCCGGGTGACGAGGATCCCCTCCCCCCCGATCGCCTTGAGCGCATTCACCGTCCGGTAAATCCCCTGCGCCGGGCAGACCGCGTGCACCGCGACCTTCGCCCCGCCATTCAGCACATCGATCACCGTCGGCCCTGAGATCCCCGGAAGGATCCGCCGCACCTCATCCAGCTTCTCGCGCGGGACATTCGCCATCACATAGCGCTGGTCGCGTGCGGCCAATACGGAACGCAACGCCCCTACCAACTCCTCGAGTCCCGCGCGTCGTTCCGCGCGCGCATCACCGGCGATCACCAAGTGCGCCGTCGATTCGAGCACCGTCGCGATCTCACGGAGTCCGTTCACGCGCAGCGTCGATCCACTCGACGTGAGGTCGAGGATCACATCTGCGATGCCCAGGTGCGGCGTCACCTCCACCGCCCCCGAGACCGGCACCAACGTCACCGCCTTCCCCTGCTCGGCGAAGAACCGCGCCGTCACCCGCGGGAAGAC
>CAZXGO010000116.1:0-337 GCA_964640035.1 uncultured Chitinophagales bacterium | reverse complement strand
CTGAGCGCACCCCGCTCTCGTCGCGCGCCGCGACCACCAATCGGCAGCGCCCGAAGCCGAGGTCGAGCATCGACTCCAGCCCCCGGTCGGACTCCTGCACGAGGTCCCACCCCGTGATCCCCGCGTCGGCCGATCCATCGGCGACCAGCTCGGGGATGTCCTGGGCGCGGACGAAGATCGCCTCGAACTCCCCTCCTAAGGAGGCGACGAGGGCCCGGTCCGAGGCCGCGCGGATCTCGAGCCCCGCGTCGGCGAGGAGGGAGCGCGTGTCGTCATTGAGGCGACCTTTATTGGGGATGGCGAGCCGAAGCATGGCAGAACGGGGTGAAGAGGAAGC
>CAZXGO010000115.1:0-7373 GCA_964640035.1 uncultured Chitinophagales bacterium | reverse complement strand
GCTTTATTGAACGCCGTTACATCGAGTAGCCCTGGTTCCGGGAAGTAGCTCTGAATAATCAATGCGCGATCCACAAATTCCATATTTTTAGTCGCATTTATCAATTGCAGCACTGCATTTTCCCTTTCCCTTATAAAGGTCTGGTTCTATAACTACTACTACGTAGTTGGTTTAAATTTGAATACTATTAACCACCTGAGATCGGCAAAAGGGAGAGAACAAATGGCAAAGTGGCATCTTTCTGGTGTAGAAAAAGTTCGCTATGGAATCTTGATTGAGGCCGAGACTGCTGAAGCAGCACTCGAGTTGGCTGAAGAGACTGATTTACAAGATTGGTCTGATGGAGGTGAATACGAGTTTGTGATAGATCATGTGACGCCTTGGCAAGAGAACTAGGGATGGTAAACGCTATTTATTCCTCTTGAATGAAGAAGACTTCTCGTATATTCATCAGCTTCCTTACCTCTGAAACCAAGTTCATCGAGGAATTCCTTTAGAAACTTCTTTCCATTCGGATCTTTGACGTGGGCAAGCTGTGCTGCCCATGAAGATGCAACAATATTAGGTTCTATCGCGGCTGCTTCGATACTTTCTGATGGTCTTGAGAAAGCCTTACACTCCAGAAGATAGTTCCACTGAACTGCTCCAAGCCCCGCCGGTTCAAGATGTGCCCTCACATCTTCATTTGATTTGCCAAGTACGTAATTATGAAGATCTTCATCCGATAACCTTGCAACTGTCGGCATGCCAAAATCTTTCGCCGCCTTTTCTGTCAAGAAAATAGCAACATCTTCAAATAGGTACACATGGAATCGCCCAGGATTTACACCGATTGAAAGTAATGCGAAAGAGCCGTCATCATTGGCTGCCGCATCACCAACGTAAATGGCAAATCTGTTTGCTTCTAATCCTCCGATGTAGATCTCAGCTCCGGGGGGCAAGTTGGCAATTTGTTCATTGAAAGCAGCATCGTCTTCTTTATCTTCGGAATATTTACAAACAAATGAACCAATATATTCGCCACTTCGGTCTTTCGTTATATCGGATAAATCCAAATCGTTGATTCTTGACCCATCCTGATCTAAATGAAAAGGCAAAATCGCGCTTGCGTTTAAGGCAAAATCAAGAAGGAGCATTCGTCCGATAGCTTCAACGGGATCACCTTCTTTAAAAAATCTAAATGCAGAATAAACGCCATCTCCGGCCCCGCTTCGCATCTTAATGAAATTTGTGCCGTCTTTTCCGCATTCTGAACAATTGCCTAAAATCTCGCGATTGTTCCAACAATGATCACAAGGAGGAAATCTTTCATCAGAAATTGCGACTTCGCCCGATTCAATATTGAAAAACCCCACCAAATATCCAGAATGTTCTTTAGATATATCTCGTAAAAGTGAAAAAAGGGTGTGTGGCATAGCCTTGGATAATACCTTAGTGGGCCGAACTTAATGAGAAACTTTTCGTGCCTTGATTAGCCGAGCCTAGAGAAACATTTACATCTCAAGCCCCTACTGCACGGTTTCTCCTCTTGTCAGTGTCGGTGGGTGGATGAATACTTAGACCCGAAAGGAGAAATCTATGACTTATTTGGAATTTGTAGGTGAAGACAAGGATAGAGGAGTAGCTGAATCTTCGAAGTTTTGGATGGTAACTCAAGAGGGTAAAGATTTGACAATTGTTTTTGGAAAGATCGGTACTAATGGGCAAACCACTAAGAAATTCTTTTCTACACCAGAAGAGGCAACTGTAGAAATGGAAAAACTTGTTAAGTCCAAGATCAAAAAGGGATACAAGGAAGTGAAAAAGTAGAGTAATCCTTATATGTCAATAAACATTATTCATACCTCAGACTGGCATTTAGGACGAAAGCTTCATGGAGAATCACTTGCCGAGGCTCACGCTAAATTTCTAGATTGGTTCATAGATGACTTGATTCCAGAGCATGCGCCTAACTTGATTGTAATAGCGGGAGATATTTATGACCGAGGCATACCTCCAACTGAGGTAATGGAGCTGTTTGAGGAGTCTCTCTCTCGAATTCACGCTCGAGGTGTTCCAATGCTCATTACCTCGGGAAATCACGATAGCAGCGTCAGATTGGGCAGTAATACTCGCTGGTTGGATCGCGTTGGCCTTCACTTCCGAACAAGGATTTCTGAAATAACCAGACCGGTTGTCATTGAAGGTTCCAACTTTGAGCTTTACGCATATGGAATTCCCTATATTGAGCCTGATGCTGATACCGGAACTGGTGATAACCAATTTGATGTTCCCGCCGAACACACAGATGTCTTAAATGAAGCCGTAAAGCGAATTAAGGCGGATTTGAATAAGAGGCCTGGATCTAAGCAGAAACGAACTCTCGTGGCATCGCACGCATTCGTCTCCGGCGGAATAGCTTCTGAAAGCGAAAGACCACTTCGTATCGGGGGCGCTGAAATTGCTGATTCGGCGGTCTTTTCTGGAATTGACTATGTAGCGATGGGACACCTTCATGGCGCTAGGACTCTCGAAGAGATGAAGCAATCCACGATTTGTTATTCCGGATCTCCACTTCCTTTCTCGTTCTCAGAGAGAGATCACGAAAAGAAGGTTCTGATCGTAGAGATGGATGCTGATGGCGTTTCTCACAAGAACGTCCGCTCAGTTCCTATTCCCCAGATTCGCAAGATGAGATTTCTTGAAGATACCCTTGAAAATGTTTACAAGATTGCTGAATCTGATCCCAATCGAAACGATTGGATGCACATAAAACTTAAAGATACAAACGTTGCGCCCGGTGTATATGACGCACTGAAGGCTAGATACCCACATTTACTCAAATGGGAATACAACAGAGATGGAAGAGATTCTGTTTACGTACCAAATCAGGCTGGAGAGAAACTAAATTCCCCAGCTGAAATTACGAAGAGATTTTATGAGAGAGTCACTGAAGAGGCTCCTTCCCAAAGCATGGTGAATTTGATTGAGGATTGCTGTAATTCAGTAAATGAATCCCTATCGCAGGTAAAGAAATGAAAATTCACTCTTTGACACTAGAAGGTTTTGGACCCTTCAAAACCAAGCAGACAATTGACTTTGACGCTCTCTCTGAGGACCGACTATTCATGCTCGAAGGGCCGACCGGCTCAGGAAAGAGTTCAATTATTGATGCGATTGTTTACGCACTTTACGGAGATACTGCTCAACAGGGGGCGGGCAAGGCTGCGAATGCCGCCGGTTCGAAATCAGAAACTGACCGAATGTCCCAGCACCGTATTCGCAGCGACTATTGCGGAATCGATGACCCAACAGAAGTGACACTTGAGTTCAGCAACGGAAACGGTCGATACCGAATTAGACGTGTCCCAGCATTGCCAAGACTTAAGCGCGATGGGACTGAAGATCTTTCAAATCCTAAAGCTGAACTCATGTTTATCCGCCCGGAAGCACTTCCTGCCACTGGGCCACGAGAAGTGGCGCGACGAATAAATGAAATCGTTGGTTTGGACGAGAAGCAATTCAACCAGTTAATCGTCTTACCCCAAGGAAAATTCACAACGTTTCTTTTCGCGGATCGTAATTCACGTGAGTTAATTCTTACTGACATTTTCAGGACATTCTTCTATGATCGATTGGCACAAGAACTCTCCGCTCGTAAGAAGAAATTTGAGGATGACATTAAGGTTCAAGAAAATGAATTGAGCCACTACGTCAGAAATCTGCAAGGTATTAAAGGTGCAAAAGACAATAATGATTGGGGCGCTTTACTAACTGCGCTCAAAAATCCGGCCGAGGTTAGAAGTGTTCAAGATGCTCTTATCGAGGGCCTCTCGGCTGACATGTATTTGGACATTGAATCTCAAGAAGAAGAATTGGAAGATGCTAAGAAGAGTGAAGCGGCTCTACAAGCTAAGAAGACTTTGTTAGATCAAGAGTTGACATCAATTGGAGAAATTAAGAGCTTTGCAAGTGAGCTTGAATCACTTAAAAAGAACGATGCTTCGATTGACAAGAAAGAAGCACAACTCAAAGTGATTTCGCAGATAGAGCCATTGGTGGGCACTATTGATGAATACTCTAAAGCTGAAAAAACGCTTTTGGATGCAAAGCGGGAGATTCCAAAGGCATTCTTGAACTCTTCTTCGAAAGAGATTCGCTCCAAAATAGAGAAAGTTAATTCAGACTTGAATCAACTTGAAAAGGAATTGAGTAAAGATGAGGATCTTGATGACCAGATCGAAACACTAAGTGAAAAGATTGATGATGGCGAAGAAATTGAAGTAGCTAAAAAAGAGCTTGAGGCCGCGCGGAAACGATTACCTTCATTAGAGGTTAAGCTCGAAAAATCAAAGAAAGCTCTGGCTGACTACAAGAAGAATAGAACAGTTTCAGGAGCGTCAACGCTAGCCAAAACATTGAAGGCCGGAAACCCATGTCCTGTTTGCGGTTCTAAAGACCACCCAAAAAAGGCTAAGGGTGAAAGCTACGATGAAGAGCACGAGCTAGCTTTAGAAGAACAGCGGGATTCGGCAAGTGAAGCATTGGCAGAATGCAAATCTGAAATTAGATCCCTCTCCGAAAAGGCTCGAAAGAAAGTTCCCGACTTGAAATCCCTAAGATCCAAGTTAGAGCTCTTGGAGAAGAGACAGTCAACATTTGACGAAAAACAAGAGCTACGAGATGACCTTGATTCAGAAATAGAGGAATTGAACGAAGCATTTGATCTATTTCTTGAGTTTGAAGCTGCAAAGAAGACTTTCGACTCACTCGAACGACAGCTAGCACCTCAAGTTAAGAAACATGAAGTGAAAAGTCCAAAGGACTTAAAGTCTTTGGTTTCAGCGAGCGCAGAATCCCTAAAATCAAGCATAGATAAACATAAGAGCGAAAAAGCTAGACTTAAAGGACTAATTGAGCAGGAGAAATACCAAGAACTTAGAGACCCCGAGATTGTTAAGGGTGATTTAGCCAAGTTAAATACCGAACTTTCAATTGTTAAAAAACGAATTTCGGATATTACAGGTTTGAAGGCTACTGCAGACAATACAAATGCCTTGATTGATGAATCTCGCAAAGGACTTGCTAGAGCGCTCGATACTCTAGAAGAGTTACGAATTAATGGCAAAGACGTAATAGATTTTGAAGCAATTTCAAGAGGAGCAGGTCGCAACAAGCAGGACCTGAAGTTGCAACGATATGTATTACAAGAGAAATTGGAACTTGTACTCGAACGAGCTAGTGGAATTCTTTATAAAATTAGCGGCGGAAAATACGAATTTAAATTGCAAAGCGAAAAGTTGAAGGGCCAGCTCGGTAAATCAGGACTTGGAATTACAGTCCTTGATTTGTATGCGGGTAAAGAGCGTCCGGCTGAGACCCTTAGCGGTGGTGAAGCCTTTTATTCATCACTTGCATTAGCTTTGGGATTGGCGGAAGTTATTCGAGCTGACCGAGGTGGCCTAGAGCTTGGAACTCTCTTTATTGATGAAGGGTTCGGCTCTCTTGATGAAGATAAGTTAGATGAGGTGCTTCAAGTAATCGAAAGCCTCGGCGCTTCAAATCGGATAATTGGCGTCATTAGCCATGTCGAAAGCATGAAAGGTCGAATTCCCGCGCGACTCGAAGTTAGATCGACTCCCGCCGGTCCTAGCACTACTAGATTGGTAGGTGTCATGATATGAGCGTGACCTTCAAGAAGAAGTGCAAACTATTGAGAGATCTTTATTTGCTTCAAGAAGATGAGCTTTGGGCTCAACATAATCCAGATATTATGCAATTTGTAAGGGCATATAACTTGGGCATCCCCTTAGCGTTTTGTATACATGAGAATATTGTGGAGGCAAGTGCTGAAGCTGAGAATCTTATTGATGAGACCTTTGACGCTTTTATTGAATTGGTTGGTGTTTCCAAGAAACAAGTTACCCAATTGGAAACTTTAAGTGATCTCCCTGGATTCCGACACCCTTAAAGGAGTTATTACCCCTAATGTCTGAGACCTTCTGTCATACCTTGATACTCGATCCTGATTTGTCAGTGCAAAGCTTTAGGCTTATCAGAAGAGGGAGGAAAAATGTACGAAAAGTGTAGGTTGTGTAATGGAAAGCGCTTTCTTTATCACGGTAGTTTGAGAATTGATGACTTTTCATATGAGCGCGAACCTTGTCCGGAATGCAACGTTCCCTACTCGGTTACAAAGGGAGATGTCAGGAACAGTGGTTTTGTGGAGGCTGAAGAAGTAATTGGCGAAGAGTGAAGTCTCTTCCATGTCTCTTGTTCAAGTTCGATTAAGAAAGTTAAAGCGCGCTTCTAATAGAGGATCGAGCATTGCTAAACAATCGCTTTCGTTATTTAACAGAAAAATTCAGGTTTCTGGAGTAAACAAACTTCAAAAGGAGATTGAAGAATTCAAAGACCTCTTGATGTATGGTAATAATATTTCCGAGGAGCAATTGGAAATTGCATTTGAGAAGTTTTCATCAGTTTGTCGGATTTATGATAATAAATGTTTACCTGCAAAGTCTCTTGAGTCAATCATTAATTTAATGAACAATGATCAACTTCTATATGATCTGTATGGAATTCAAGCCTCTGGTGAGATTATCGAAAGCTTTATCCTCAATCCAAACCTAAACAAGGAGTCGTTATCTACTCTTATCAGAGCTAATCATGGCTTTGGTAGCTTTATTGCTGGCTACGAAGGCGAAGTGCCGTACCATCTCCTGGCAATTGCGAGAAATCCTATGTATGAACCATCGGTTTTTAGAGAGTTGGTTGATAGGAATAGTTACGCTTACGGTTTAGAACTTCTGCGAAACCCAACTACTCCTTGGAGTGTTATAAATAGAATTGACTTGTCATTGTTGACCTATCCAATTAGAATTTCAGGGTTGAATGTATTTGATTCTTTCCCCAAGCTGTGTAGAGAACTAGCCAAGACGGCTCAGATTGAAGACTTTGATCTTGGTGAAAGTCATTTAATTGATGGACCTAATAAACAGAAATTTGCTTTAGGCACATTGCATTTAATGATGTTGTTTCAAAGGATTTCCGTGGATATCCAAGATCAGGAAATTTCGGTGGAGAAGTTGCTAAAACTAGACAATTTACATATCAATCTTTGTCTAGCTCTGCTTCCTCAACAAAGAAGTGAAATTCAGGTACCTAGCAAATATCTAGGACATCTATTCAATCTACAACCCGTTGCCGATAAAATTTATGAAAGGAAAATTTGGCAACCCTTTAACTAGACATGGTTTCAGCTACCACCCAATTAAGAGAAATTCTCCGAGATTTTACTTGCATTTGATATTTGAAAAGCATGTTGTATAGTTTTACTAGGTCAAAGACGCCAAACGTTCTAGCCCTTTAGCTAGTTTGGCACCAACCGCACT
>CAZXGO010000114.1:0-7586 GCA_964640035.1 uncultured Chitinophagales bacterium | reverse complement strand
GATTGATATCAATCCAGGTTGCAGGCATACCGAAAGAAGGGTCGCTAACGCGGACACCGGGTAACTGTGCAGCGCCGTCCGGCGATATCGCGAGTAACTTATCCGGTAAGCATTGTCCACGACCCACCTCGCCACCGTATATCAGGAAGCGATAGGTTTCAGGCTGTAATTTGAGATTGTCGCGAATATGTACCGATGGAGACAGAAATCCCATTTCATTGATGAACTTGCGACGAATTGCTCTGATACGCTTAATGAGATCGCTTTTCTCACCTTTATCGACGATTGGTATCAAGCGGTAGCCAAGTTCAAGCCGTACTGCCTCAATGACCGGAACGTCGGTCCAACTCAGCTCATCGGCGATGTCGCCGCCCGACACGGCAGCGGCGAGTAATTCTTGCTTTTTTGTTTTCGAATGCACCAAGTAAGCAAGGCCGCCAAAAAGTGCCGCGAACAAGATAAAGGTGAGTGGCGGAATACCGGGAATGATGGCTAATACGGCGAGGATCCCAGCGACAACAGCAAGGGAATTTCGATTCGTGACTAGCTGATTCGATAATTGATCTGCAAATACTTCATCAGTTGAAACTCGCGTAACGAGAATGCCGGATGCAGTTGAAATGATTAGTGCGGGTATCTGAGCTACGAGACCATCACCAATTGTGAGTCCACCGTAGGTCACCAGCGATTGGTTGAAGGAGAGATCGTGTGCAGTGACGCCGACGGTGATACCGCCAATGACATTGATGATCAGAATTAATATGCCCGCGATGGCATCGCCACGGACGAGCTTGGAAGCACCATCCATCGAGCCATAAAAGTCTGCTTCTTGAGCGACGGTCGCTCGTCGGGCTCGCGCCTCCTCTTGATTAATGATTCCCGCGTTGAGGTCCGCATCGATGGCCATCTGTTTGCCGGGCAGGGCGTCAAGGATGAATCGCGCAGATACCTCGGCAACACGAGTTGAACCCTTGGTGATCACTACGAAGTTGATAACCGTGATCACAATAAAGATGACGATACCGACCGCAAAACTGCCGCCGATCAGGAACGCGCCAAAAGCTTCGATAATCTTTCCCGCCGCATCAGTGCCTGTATGCCCATCCAGTAAAATAACTCGAGTTGATGCCACGTTGAGCGAGAGCCGCAGCAGCGTCGTTAGCAAGAGGATGGTCGGGAAGGCGATGAAGTCTTTGAAAGACTTGATGTTCAGCGCGGCAACCAGCACTAGCACCGATACGCCGATGTTGAGCGTGAAAAAAAGATCTAGCACCAAAGGCGGTAGCGGCAGCAGCATCATCAGCAGAACCGCCAACACCAGTATCGGTATGCCGGTTTGTGGGGAGATGCCCCCCATGGTCTTCAATCGATTGAGGATCGCCGCCATCCAAGTTCCCTCCAACTTGGATGAGTCTATCAGGACCGCAACCCGCGCCACCGCTTGCTAAACACTTTGACCGGCATCTCCGTAAGAACACTTGAGGGTTGGGGAGGGCCTCCAATCACCGGTTTTTAGACCTCGGGTCTCCCGAGCGGAGTGACAAATATGTCAGCAGTATTGAATACTAACGTTGCGTCTTTGTGGGCTTCTAAGAATCTGCTGGGCGCGCAGACCAAGCTTGCGACCTCAGTGGAGCGTCTGGCCTCCGGATTACGTATCAACCGCGCACGCGACGACGCAGCGGGTCTGGGTGTCGCCAATTCCCTGACCGCGCAGATCAATGGCGCGAACCAAGGCATTCGAAACCTCAACGATGCAGTTTCAAGTATGCAGACGGGTGAAGGGGCGATTGCTGCTGCACAAGAGATGGGGCAGCGCATTCTGATGTTGGCGACTCAGGGGGCCAACAGCACGTTGGGTAGAGACGAGCGTACGTCTATTCTTGATGAAATGAAGAAGTTGATTTTAGCAATCGACGCCATCGGTGGTCGTACGCAGTTTGCAGGAAACCCTCTGCTGAGCTATGACGCCACACTTGGTGAGCAACGTGCCGTCTACTATTCAATGCAGATCAGTAACACGCCAACGGATCGGGTTGCGCTAGATTCGTCGGCATTTGCCAATGTCGGCGGTGTTGTGTCTATAGGCCAGTACACTGAAGCAGTTGAGGCCGACGAAGACGCAGGCGTTGAGGCCGCGCCGGCATTTCTGACGCTTGGTGGTGCTTTGCCTCCAAATATAGAGGGCAAAAAAGTATACGTGGTGGATGACGAGGGCGAGGTGCAGTTTACTGGCTTCACGATAGTTAAGGGATCAGGTTCTGCCGATGGCAAAACATACGAGTTAGCAGGTGAATTGGAAGCCGGCGTCGACATACCTGATGGTGAACAAGTCAGCTTTGCGTTTGGCGACGGTCGCGCAGTGTCGATGGCGAGTGCACTATTTTCTGAAGACTTGACCAACGACCCTGCTGAAGTTGATCCGACTACCATCACTGCCGCCTGGCAAAAAGTCCAGGAACGCGCCGCTGAATATGTAAAGAACCTGACTACTCAGCGCGGCCTCATGGGCGCATATCAGAATCAGATGGAATACACGCTCTCCAACCTGACGGAGTTGTCCTCGAATTTATCGTCCGCTCGTAGCCGCGTGATCGACACTGACTACGCGAGTGAAACGGCGGCACTGACGAAGGGTCAGATCTTGCAGCAAGCCGCAACAGCGATGTTGGCTCAAGCAAACCAAATGCCGAACGTAATCTTGACGTTGTTGAAGTAATCCCTTCCCTGATAACCTTGGCGACGATGCCGGATCGTCGCCAAGGTTTTGGAGGTTGATGAAATGGAGCCGGTTCCATTAATAGCGGTTTCGCCTGGGAATTATGTTCCCAAGCCGACACTTACCGAGCCGAAGAGTAATCCTGATGCTATGCAGGTGGCGCAGGCGGCCAAGGTTCCGGCTGAGCCCAGTGAAGTTCAAAAGTTCTCGCAAGAGCTGCGAGATACCATGGCGGCGGCGGCGAAGGATATCGAGCGATTTGTCTCCTCGATGGAGAGGAGCGTTCGCCTAACCAAAGATGATTCAACGGGCTATATCATCGTCCAATTGGTTGATCCGCAAACGGGTGCGGTAATTCGGTCTCTGCCTCCTGATGAGCTGCTGCGTATTGCGCGCAGTTTTGAAGTTCTAGGCAGTACCATGGTTAATCAACGTGCCTAAGACCATCTGACCGATGGCTACCAATAACTCGGTCAATTCTAGTTCGTCCAGTTCGCGACTCGATGTTGCTTCGATCGTCTCGCAACTTATGGAGATTGAGCGACGGCCTGTTGAAAAAATCGAGTTCAAGCTAGCTGTTAGCAGCGTCAAGATCAGTTCGCTCGGCCAGTTCGAATCTAAGCTAGCAGCCTTTCGGGACGCATTAAACTCTTTGCAGGCAGTGAAGCCACAAACTCGAGCAAGTTCATCAAACACGAGTGCGATTAATGTGGCCGCGTCGCCGACAGCAGGACTTTCAAGATTCGAAATCGATATTCAAGCGATTGCTACGAAGCAAGTGACCAGTATCGAGGGATTCGCGTCGCGCGCCGAGGCAACCGACTGGTTGGCTAACGCGGCTCCACAGGCGGTCACAGACAAGGCGGATGCCTTGATTCTGGAACAAGCGCCTAATCAATTCGTGCTGCGCCTACAGGCGAAGAGTGCGGGTATCCAAGGCGCTTTTTCATTGGGCAGTATTTTGGATGGAACGACTCTGGTATCGACGGAGATCGAGGCGGCCGACGCTGCATTTACGATAGACGGCGTGACTTTCACGCGTAGTTCCAACGCAGTCGCCGACGTTATTCCTGGTCTTACGATCGATCTGAAGGCTGTCACGGCCAATCCCGCTGCAGTATCCGTCTCCAAGGAACGAGCGAATCCTGCAGAGCAAATTGAGGCTTTTGCCAACTCTTACAACGAACTGCTCAGTACCTATAAAGCGCTGACCAAATCGAGTATCGATCAAAGCGAGCGAGGGGCTCTTAATAGCGATAGTTCCGTGTTGACCGCGATGCGGCAAATCACTGACAGCTTGTTGTTGCCTTTGACAGACAGTACCGGCACAGCACTCTCGGGTCGTACTGATCTCAGTCGTATCGGCTTGCGCTTGAAAGATGGGGGTGAGCTTGCGTTTGATCCTGCTTTGGCGGGCTCTGCTAGCGCTTTGGAGACCACCTTCGATGGGGGCATCCGCATTGGGTTTGTAGCGGGTGTCAGCCGTGATCTCTCTGAGCAAGTTGCTGCAATGACTGGATTTGACGGTCTTATTTCATCGCGAGTCTCTGCTGAAAGAACCATTCAGTCGCAATTGAACTCTAGGAAGCTTTTGCTCGAAGAAAAGCTGCTGCGCACGCAGCAGCGTTTGACAGCAGAATATGCGGCTCTCGATGCATTGCTATTCCGTTTGAGCGCGACGAGTGAGTCGCTTAAAACTTCGCTAGACGCCATCCTGAACCAGGGTAAGTAATGATGAATGCGCGTGCTTTTGCGGTCTATCAAGAAAGTCAGCGTGAGGCGACTGTGGATCAGGCCACGCCGCTTGATCTTGTCATCTTGACCTACGAGCGTGTCATTCATCATTGTGATCGCGCTGCTGAAGACTTTAAGCATGGGAGAGATTCTGAAGAAGCAGTGACGAGCGCGCTAAATCTGATCTCCGATGGATTGCAGAGCTGCCTTGATTTTGACCGAGGTGGCGAAGTCGCCAGAAATTTGAGCGCGTTATACGAATGGTCTGCAGCAGAGTTGGTGCGCAGTCGAATGAAACGCGATGTTGACGGTGTTCTAGCCGTCCGCGACGCACTGTGGGAGCTCTTGGATGGCTGGCGCAGTTTGCGCGGCGTCTATTAGTCCACCGAATGCGGCGGTAACCCCATGCAAATTCCGCCGATAATCCCAGAGTCGATCGGGAGTGCAGCGCCTGCCCAAAGAAAAGAGAGCGCTGCGATCAACGGCCTAATCCAGTTGATTGCGGGAGCGTCGATTCTGCCGCGGGCTGATCCGCGGCTTGCGACGATAGTCGTTCCCCCAACAGTGCAACTAGGCGAGGCTGCCGTAACAGCGGAGCGAGATCGTAAATTATTAGTTGATAGCAAGACGTCTGGACAACAATTGCAAGTTGATCGAGGCCAGTCTAGTTATGGCCGTATTGGTACGCAGTCGAGCGATGGTGGTATTGCGCTAGATCTTGGGGTGTGGCTCAAACAGCTCAGTCGGCAGTCTGGTGGTCCAATTAGATGGCCTGGCAACGAAGCTGGTGCTGCTGCGATGCGACGTCCATTTTTTGGTAGTTCGCAGCTGAGTAGTTTGGTAAATTCGGCGAGGGTAAAATCAGAAGCTACGCATCTACCGATCGCGAAGTTCATTGTGTCCGCGTCACCCCGAGAGTTTTCGCGTAGCCCGACGTTGCCGGGACCCGTGACGCACGTAAATCCAGCCGCTAACGCATCGCTGCCGAGTGAGTTACCCGCCACGACTAGTCCGCGCGTAGATCCCATGGTGGGTATGGCAAAAACAAGCGCTAAGACTGCAGCAGCGCGCTTTTCTGCCGCAGCAGTCTTGACGGACTCATCAGCTCCCGTTGCAGTGTCCGAAGCGTTTGGAGTAGCCCCTAAGTCCGATGGTACTACTAAGGTGGTTGCTCAGAGGTCGTCTACGGCCATCGCTGCGCTGGACGTGTCCACCGAGGTGACGGCGTCAACTACGTCGACCGTTGACAGACCCTTTACAAATGCTGAGTCGCAGCCACGAGGGAATGAGGTGCGCCTGTTGATGAATGCCTTAGTGAAAGGTTTGGCTTTAAGCAATCTATTTGCAGCTCGAAATTTGGCGAGCTGGGTTAGTGGGGAGCGATTGCGTAATAGCGTTGACGAGTCGGCGTCGCGTCTTGTTGAGCGATCAGCGATCGCTGTGTCTGAGATGCCCATCGATGAGAGCGATCTTGTTTCGGGAGTGCCGCGCAAGCTCGTTGAGCAGTGGATGCAAGGTATCGAGAGTGATTCTAGTGACGCGTTAGAAGCTGCTCAGTTACTGCTGAACGGCAAGTTGATATGGCAAGGCCAGTTGTCTGACGGAACGCCGATGCTGATGCAGCGCTATGACGTGTGGCGCGAGACCAAAAAGCAACGCGAACCGGTTGAGCGTGGAGTTGGGATTTCGATTGAGACAGATTTAAAAAATCGCGGTCCCGTTAAAATTGAGGGCTGGCAGTGGCGCGATGCGCTCGAGATTATTGTGACCGGCAACGATCCGATAAGTCCGCCAAACTCGTGGGATGGCTGGCACGATTTGGTCGAACGTCTCCGAGATCGAGCGGGCGCGAGCGTTATTTCGCGGGTTACTGATGCTCCGGATCCGGTAGCCGATGTCAGGTAGTACAGAAGAGTCGCTAGCACTCAATAAGGTCGTTGCGCTGACCTATAACGCCGGCGCTGTGGCGCCCAAAGTCATCGCGAAGGGTAATGGCTATTTGGCGGATTTGATCTTAGCGAGAGCGCAAGAGTTGGGGATTCCGACAAAGAGCGACCCGGCTCTCATCGAGTTTTTGATGGAGCTACAGCTCAATCAGCTCGTTCCTCCCGAGCTTTATGGCGCAATAGCTGAGGTGCTGGCTTGGGCTTATGAACAGGACAGTGACAGCGCAGTCGATACTACATCGCCGCGTTGAAGGCTCTAGGCGATCAAACCTGGATATTCGTTACTTCCTTGTAGGCATCCACGAGCCGATTACGCACCTGGACCATCGTCTGAAAAGAAATATTGGCCTTTTGCAACGACACCATCACCTCTTCCAATGTCATACCGCTCTCGCCGGTAGCAAACGCTTGTACGTTTTGCTGGGCGAGATTTTGCGCATCATTGACTTTGGTCACGGCTTTGTAGAGAGCAGCTTGAAAGTCTGGACCCTCTGGCGCGCCTGCGCTCGTGGAGCCTGCTACCCCGCCAGCGGCGAGATCGGCCATCACTTTCATCTGACTCTGTAATGACGCTAAAGCATCGTTGGCCATGAGAGAACCTGCTAGCTACCTTCTGCGGCTACGAATCCCAAGTCTTCGTAGTTTTTCAATTTGTACCGTAAGCCACGCTCCGAGATGCCCAACAACTCGGCAGCCTGCTTTCGGTTGCCATTCACATGGGACAGTACCCTGAGGATGTGCCGTCTTTCAACGGTTTCCATGTCCTCGAGAGCGTCCCCCCGGCTATCATCAGCAAATTCTATGCCTGCGGGGGTGCTCGGCTGTACGTTTAGCTCGAAATCTCCTGGCTCAATATCGCCAGACTCGTTGATTAGCAGGGCTCGCTGAATGGCATTTTCTAGTTCTCGGATATTTCCCGGCCAGGGATAACCGAGAAGCAATTCACGTGCGAGCGGTGTGAGGGTTCGGCCAGTTCGGCCCATGGTTCTGCCGAATCTCACTAGCATCGCCTCTGCCAAAGGAATGATGTCTCGACGGCGGCTACGCAATGGCGGTATCCGAATTTCGAAAACCGCCAGCCGGAACAATAGATCCTCTCTAAACTGGCCATTTTTCGCGAGCTCAGAGAGATTTTTGTTGGTGGCTGCGAGTATTCGCACGTCGTAGCGGACTGCCGTGTTGGATCC
>CAZXGO010000113.1:0-7753 GCA_964640035.1 uncultured Chitinophagales bacterium | reverse complement strand
CCTGCTGGATTGTTTAGGTACACAAGAACATTTGCTTTATGTTTTGCAATGTGTCTGATGGCTGCGGGCAATGACGATAAAGCCGGTCTTGCCTTACTTCGTGCTCAACGTGGATTCCCGAAAAACAAGAAGTTCCAAAAAATGATGCAAGAACCCGCTGTGGTTCGCTTGCTTCAAAAGACCGAGTATTTCTATCTGCAAGAAAATGCTAAAAACATGCCCTTTGTGGATGAGGCACTGTACTACTCGGTCGACATGAAAAATAATACCATTGAGATGACCGATCTCGGTAGAGATTACATCACTTCCAGCGACGAGGAGAAGGAGTTTTTCGTGATTCCCGACATGGGAACAGAAACCTCCCTCATTGAAGAGGATCTTGCGGCTAAAGAAAAGGCACAACGTGCGCTCATTGGCGACGATGAAGGCAAACTACAAGCCTTACACGAAGAACTGCAACAGGAACGGAATGCGCGTCTGGCGGAGAAAAATCGCCTGTTTGCAGAACGCAGTGAGCGTATCCATTCGGTGAATCAGCTTCTGCGGGCATACACCATGTTTGAAAAAGACGTTGAGTACATCGTCCAGGAAGGCAAAGTGATGATCGTTGACGAACATACAGGACGTGTGCTCTCTGGTCGTCGGTATTCAGATGGTTTACACCAGGCGATCGAGGCCAAGGAATCGGTTAAAGTGGAGGCCGCCACTCAAACCTATGCCACCATCACCTTGCAGAATTACTTCCGTATGTATCACAAGCTGGCTGGTATGACCGGTACGGCCATTACCGAAGAGGGTGAATTCTTTGAAATTTATAAATTGGAAGTCGTCGAAATCCCCACAAACCGACCCATCCAGCGTGCCGATAATGAGGACTTGGTTTTCCGTTCCAAACGAGAAAAATTCAATGCGGTCCTCGATAAGATCCGCAGTTATCACGAGAGCAAACAGCCGGTTCTTGTTGGTACCACCAGTGTGGAGGTCTCTGAGACCTTGTCGCGTATGCTCACAAGAGCTAAAATTCCCCACAATGTGCTTAATGCTAAGCAACACCAGCGCGAGTCTGAAATCGTTAAAATGGCTGGTGAACCTGGTGCAGTGACCATCGCCACCAATATGGCTGGTCGTGGAACCGATATCAAACTTGGGGCTGGCGTCCAGAACTTCGGTGGACTCGCCATCCTGGGTACCGAGCGTCACGAAAGTCGTCGTATCGACCTCCAGCTTCGCGGTCGATCTGGTCGTCAGGGTGATCCTGGTGAAACACAGTTCTATGTATCGCTTGAAGACGATCTGATGCGACTCTTTGGCGGCACGGAACGGGTGATGCGTATCATGGACCGCATGAAATTTGAAGACGGTGAAGTAATCCAGCACCCTTGGGTAACGAAAGCCCTGGAACGCGCTCAAAAACGCGTTGAACAAAACAATTTTGGCATCAGAAAACGTCAGCTGGAATACGACGACGTTCTCAACAATCAGCGATCCGTGATCTATAAACGTCGCCGCAATGCCTTGCTTGGCGAGCGCCTCACCAGTGATCTTCAGGACATGCTTGAAGATCTGATCGCCTCCTCTGTTGAAGCTAACTATCGCGATGGCAACTACGAGCAGATCAGCGAAGATATCCTACGCCTGCTAGCTGTTAACCTTGACGTTGACCGTGTGGAATGGTCCCGATTGGGTGATGAAGGCCTCATTGATTATATCGCTCAACAAGCGCTTCTGGTCTACCGCCAAAAAGAAAAAGCTATTGCAGAGCCTTTATATCAGGCCCTCAAACAACTCGATGAGTCGAAAAGTGAACAACGGCCCTCCATGGTTGAAGTTATCTTCACCGATGGCATGCGTTATCTTCGTGTTGTCGTTAACGTTGACAAATGCCTCGAAACACAGGGTCATGAAATTACCAGAGCGCTTGAACGTACTGCTGTTCTATCCATCATCGACGATAAATGGATGGAGCACCTGCGCGATCTGGATTCCGTAAAAGAGGGGATCGGGCTACGCGCCTTCGGACAAAAAGATCCCTTATTGGAATATAAACGAGAAGCTTTTTCGATGTTCACACAGCTCGTGGACGAGATCAACACGGATGTGATCAGCATGATTTGGAAAGCCGTACCACAAAGCTCACAAGGACGTAGCCAACAGGTACAACGTGCCAGCGCACCCTCACGTGGAAAGCTGGATTTGAGCAGAGCTCAGGCATCCCATGCTGAAACTGATAACATGGCTATGCGTGCCGCCATAAGCGGTGGTAATCAGGAAGCCCTCGATAACACCGCTACAAAACAAAGACCGGTTGTCGTCGAAAAGAAAATGGGGCGTAATGATCCTTGTCCGTACGACCCAAACAAAAAATTCAAAAACTGCTGCGGAGCTAAAGGGCTTACATCCTGCAATATGTCGGGTATGCAGTCCTAAACACCTGATTAGTACATCAGCCCATGGAAATCCTCGGTTTAGATATCGGTGGTTCAGCTATTAATGGGGCTCTAATCGAGACCTCAACCGGCACGGTTTTGGGCGAAAAATATCGGGTAGAAATCTCCGACGACATGACGCCACACGTCGTGATGTCGAAAGTACATGAGGTTGTTCGCCACTTCAGGTGGAAGGGACCCATTGGATGTGCCTTTCCGGCTCCTATACATAATGGCGTCATCATGGATTCTTTGTATTTGGATCCATCATGGGATCAGGCGGACCTGGAACAGCTCTTACATGAAATTACCGATTGCCCCGTCTTCGCCATCAACGACGCTGACGCCGCAGGAATCGCTGAAATGCGTTTCGGTGCCGGACGCGATCGTAAAGGGGTAGTTATTGTGCTCACCGTTGGTACCGGTATTGGCTCCGCAATCTTTATCGATGGAAAGCTTTTACCGAACACCGAATTAGGGAAAATTGAAATTCGAGGAATAACAGCACGCGAACGCGCATCTGAACGTATCCGTCGGGAAGAGGGCTTAAAGCGAAGCGCATGGGCAAAACGAATTGAACTTGTTTTAAGCACCTTTGAGCGTATGTTCTACCCGGAACTGTTCATTTTTGCCGGTGGTGTTAGCAAAAAATTAGATAAGCTCAATGAGTTTATTGATATAAAAACTGAATTTACTCCCGCCCACTTACTCAATAACGCTGGAATTATCGGTGCTGCCATGCATGCCGAAAGCTGTCTGAATCAGGATCGTTGAGCAATCCCTAGGGTAATATTCCAAAGGATTAATGCAGCCAGGCGTGCCGTCTGATCATCACGATCATACGTAGGATTCATTTCAACAAGATCAAAGCTGCTGATATTCGGGTTTTTTCCAGCCAGATAGGCCATTCGAAATATGATTTCAGGGGATAGTCCAGCAGCATTTGGCGCACTCACTCCAGGGGCATACGCCTGATCGACAACATCAAGATCGATGCTTATCATGGTAGGAGAGCTTTGCCCGTTTATAGTGTTTTCTATGAAATTATGGCTAACATCATTGGCCCATACATAATCGAACCCTTTTTGTCCGAGATATTCCAAGTGTGCCAAAGCCACACTTTGGGCTTGTAACCCCATTACTGAGTAGTGTTTCAGCAAGCGTGAGACATGTTCGGCCGCCTGACGAAAAGGCGATCCAGAGTGACCCAATCCATCCTTTAGTGGACGAACATCCGGATGCGCATCCCAATTGATAATAGATACCGGCTTTTGCGCTTCAACATAACCTAAAAAATGACCGTAACTTGTTTCGTGTCCACCGCCAATAACGATAGGAATTTTACCTTTTTGGAGGGCTTTGGCTACCTCTTTTGCAAGGATCTCTTGGTTTGACTCAAGGTTATTCCCCAAAACAAGATCGATTAGATGTGTGGATTCAAGAATCGTACGATGACTCTCATAATGACGCGGATCCGGACACCATTTGCGAAAGGCCCGCAGTATCTGGTTTGGCGCCTGAGCTGCTCCTGGTCGGCCACCATTGCGATGAACACCTTCATCACAGGGAAAGCTGATAAGTACGACCCTAGACTCCTCCCAATGTGCTGTTTTTTGGTCCCATAAGGCCCCAATTCGGATGTCTTCGCTCATAGTATTCGATTTTCAGGGTGAATCCCTAAATTAGTCTCTATATTTCTATCTTAAGACAGGCTTCATTCGAATATAAGATCTCAAAATGAAAATGCTGACCCTAAGACCCGACCCATCCTTAAAAGCAGGGGATATTCACGATCAGATTTCGAAAGCCTGCGATACCATGGAAGCCATCTATGAGGATGGCTACTATCCGAAGTTGACCATATTTCGCTCTTGGTCAAGCCATAATCCTACGATCGATGGCGAGTTTGCGCGCCCTAAGGCATACCGTTGGTACCTGTTGCGAGAGTTAAAAAAACTTTATCTGGATGGCGCTGAAATTCATATCAGCGGCGAACGACCCATTCGAACCTTATGGGATCCTAGCTTGCTGGATTCCCTTGATGAAGAAGGATGGGATTTTACCCAAAAGAAACTCTTCCTTTTTGCTCCGGAGCGCATCGATATCTCCTTAAATCGCCTGGAACATTATACAGGCACCAAAGCAGAGGATTTCCAGCGTTATGTGCTGTTCACGAACTATACGATGCATGTCGATGTGTTCACAGAACGCTTCCCCGATTGTGTTCGACCACCCAAAAGTGGCTTTCAGATGCCTGCATACCATCACAAACTTCCCGATAATAGCGGCATTAGTTTAGTAAATATTGGTGTGGGTCCTTCAAATGCAAAAACCTGTAGTGATCACATCGCCGTCTTACGACCCGATGCTATGATAATGGTAGGGCACTGCGGCGGACTTCGTAATCACCAGGAAATTGGTGATTTTGTGCTAGCATCCGGCTATATGCGTGCCGACCATGTGCTTGATAGCCTCATTCCAACAAGCGTGCCCATCACCCCTAATGTGATCCTTAATCACTCCCTACAAACAATACTTACGGAGATGGGGCTCAATTTCCGTATCGGAACTGTATATACGACCGATAATCGGAATTGGGAATTCGCCAAAAAATCCTCCATTCAGGAAATACACATCAGTCGAAGCCTGGCTGTTGATATGGAGTCAGCTACCATTGCTACCAATGGCTTCCGTTACAGGATTCCGCATGCTACTCTGTTGTGCGTAAGTGACAAACCTCTCCACGGAAAGCCTAAATTGAGCGATATGGCCCAGAAATTCTATAATAACTCAAAAGAAAAACACCTTGAAGTTGTTCTGGAGGTCATTGATCGCCTTAAAGGTGCATACCCCGATGGAATGCCTAATGCAAGCATTCGAGGACTCGATGAACCCCTGATGGGTGGAATCTAAGGGGTAATAGCCTCGATCTTAACGATTCGATCGTAGATCCACTCGAATACCGGCGGTGGTTCGAGATTGCTCCATGAACACCTGACGAGCAAACCAACTTAGGTGAATATCGCGCTTTAATGGACCTTCGAGTTCGATTTTTAATGAAGAGCCCAATGCGTAGAAATCATCGGATAATGTACCGCGCAAACCAATGTCTTCATCGATTGTAGAGAACATCACAAAGGTTTTCAAACCTGAATTCTCCCGCTCCGGGTAGAGTTGATGAAAATCATACATAGCAGCAAGATGGATACTCTGACTACCATTATCGAGGTTGCGTAGGTATTCAGCAGTAAATTGAGGAGCACTATCGTTGGGTTTGAAACGAATCTCGGTAGTTAGGTAGGGCGATTTATCAAGGATCTCTGATTTGAAATCAATCCCCCACATTTCATTGATGGTCTTATTTGCCTCAAATTCAATAAAATTAACTTTTTTGGGACGTACAAACATATTTGGCTGATTCAGATCGCTTAATCCACCAGCAACAAATTCAAACTCCCAACCATTGGTGGTTTCCGTAACATATCGAACCCCGTCTACCCAGCCCGACGATTCAAGACTAGTACTAGAAACAAAATTCTTTACCGGTGGTATGGTTCCAATTTGAAATCGTGATTGCTTGAATTCGTATTCCAAATACAGTTGGCGGATGCTTATTGTCATGAAGCGTCTTTCGGCCGGTTTTTTAAAATCCGTGGCTGTCGACCATCTGGACTGAAAGCGTTCCCCACTTGAAATATGTGATGTTACGGTGAAACCCTTTCCAAGGTCGATTGTCATCCAATTTCTAAAGGCCGCCTGTACCCGGTAATAGGCATCACCGTACTCCAACATATCGTAGCGTGTTTCAGCAACAGTTCGAATATTGGTCAATTTTTGAGCTAGCAATGATTGGCTAACCATCACAAAAATAGCCGTTAGAAGGAGAAAGAGTCGTGAAATCATAGTCTTAATGATACCGATGTTATCAAATCATTACAAAATTGTTACCTGTGGCGTAAGGATTTCATTCGGCATGTATCTATACCTTAAACACCCCCCTTTTCTTGCCTTATGGAAAACTATCCCAAATCGACTGGAACAGTTCACGAAATGCCTGTCGACGAAAAACCTCGGGAGCGATTGAAGCATTATGGTTCTGAAAGCCTGTCGGTGGCTGAACTCCTTGCCATCATACTCAGAACTGGTATTCGAGGACAAAATGCCGTCGAAACCTCCAGAAGACTGATTAACAATGTTGGTGGTATTCATCAACTAAGTCGATTACGTTGGAAAGAGGTGCGAAAACTTCCGGGTATTGGACCCGTCAAGGCTATCACTATAGAAGCCGCTTTCGAGCTTGGTCGAAGAGTAGCCATGACACCCACTAGTGATCGCGTTTCTTTACGAAGTCCCGAAGATGTTGTTGCACTTTTTGGTCCACGATTGCGTGACGAACGCATGGAAATCTTTGTTGTGGTATTCCTAAACTCTGCAAAGTATCTCATTGGACACCAGATTATAAGCCGTGGAGGTATGACCGCAACGGTTGTAGAGCCAGGAGAGGTCTTCAAACAAGCCCTTCTCAATGATGCGCACAGCATTATTGTACTTCATAATCATCCCTCAGGAAATCTAAAGCCCTCAGAGGCCGATATCCGATTAACGAAACGCTTAATTGAATCAGGTACCACACTTGGTGTAGCGCTCGAAGATCATCTCATCATAGCAGCGAACGACTATGTTAGTTTCAGAGCCAAGGGCATCGTCGCCTTTTCCATTTAAGACGTATCGTTTGACCTCATTCTGCGTATATTTGGGTCAAAATCATCTCCATTATGAAACATTACCTCAAATCGGCCATCGAACAGGCGCTGATAAAACTCAGTGGATCATCCGAAAACCTACCCGATATCATTATCGAAAAGCCTCGGGTGCCCGAACATGGCGATGCCGCTACTAACGTAGCCCTTACGGCTGCTAAACTTTTTGGGAAACCACCGCGCCAAATCGCTGAGGAGCTGGTAAAAACCCTTGAAATTGATAAAAATGCCATCTCTGCCATTGAAATCGCGGGTCCGGGTTTCATCAACTTTCGTTTTGCGGATGGTTGGATTCAACATGAGTTGGAAAAGGTTCTTCAGGCTTCCGTCAACTATGGAAAGTCGCTGACGAATGCCGGTAAAACATTCCAGGTTGAATTTGTAAGTGCCAACCCAACTGGTCCTCTCACCGTAGGTCATGGCAGAAATGCTGTTTTAGGAGATACGATTGCGCGTATGTTTGAATGGACCGGCGCTACGGTTGAGCGTGAATATTATTTCAATGATGCAGGTCGACAAATGCGCGTTCTGGGCGAATCTGTTCAGATACGATATCGGCAGCTTCTG
>CAZXGO010000112.1:0-7875 GCA_964640035.1 uncultured Chitinophagales bacterium | reverse complement strand
AGTACCGCGCACCCCTTGGAGGGCACGCAGTCCCAATCAGTGAATCTTGAAGGGGCTCCACTGCAACGTTTAAAGTTGTCGCTCGCGCAGTTTCAAGCTTCATAGAGGAAACGATCGAAAAGCGACGCGTTATGGCTTCCCCTGCTCTCGACGGCTTCTCCGCCGCTGCACTCTTCAACCAGGGTACCTTACACCAGCGCACGTGCGATTTTCTCCTCCTCATCGAAAGCTTCTTGCCCAGGCTATTGTTACACGTACGATGACGTTATTTTCCATCCGGGTTTCATCGACTTCGCCGCGGATCAGGTACCCTTACTGCACTACGTATCTTGTCCAGTTCAGCGTTGAAAACGTCCTTAGGTCGATCTGTCAACGCGAGTGAGCAAGAATGTTTCACTGCGGACACCCTTGGTAAGCTCTCCCATGGATACAGGTTTGTCATCCTCAAGAAACATGCTCGAACTTATCACCTCAAGCCACTTCGCAGTGACGGAATCCGACATGGCAATTGTCATGGCCGAGGTTGGTGGGATGGGCTTCCTGCACTACAACACGTCGGTACGTCACGCAGGAAGACTCAATAGTTCAGTTCTTATGAATCACCCCGTGTTATCTTAGATTGAAAATCAAGTTGATCACGCGAGACGTGTGAAGTCTCACAAAAGTGGCTACATCATTAATCCAGCAGTGCTAGGTCCAACATCGCTGCTGTCTGATCTGGATGAACTTCGCACTACCAGAGGATTCAGTACTGCGTGCATCACGGATAGCGGTCTGCTCGGTGGCGTCCTTCTAGGTCTGGTGACTACACGCGACGCGGAATTCGTTCGAGATCGAAGTACGTTGGTCGTTGAAATCATGACCCCAGTGCACGACCTTGTTCTCGGTACCGCAGACCTGAGCATCAAGGAGAACGAAAATATGCTGCTCAATAGCAAGCGTGGTAAGCTACCCATCGTCGATGACCAGGGATCTCTTGTTGGATTATTGACCCGCGCAAGCATCAAGGATCGACTCAATAGGCCTCCTGTTGGCTCACCCTCTCTTGATAAACATGGTCGCTTGCTATGTGGCGCCGCCGTCGGGACCCGTGATGGAGACAGACTGCGCGCAACTCTCTTGGCGGGCGTAGGAGTGGACGCTATAATTTTGGATTCCTCACAAGGTGACTCTATATATCAGCTAGAGATGATAAAATTTTTGAAAAATGAGATACCAAACGTTGACGTAATCGCTGGCAATGTGGTTACTCAAACGCAAGCTCGTCGTTTGCTCGAAGCAGGAGCTGACGGCCTCCGTGTCGGCATGGGATCTGGTAGCATTTGCACGACGCAAGAGGTGTGCGCTGTGGGCAGAGGACAAGCTACGGCTGTGTACAAAGTGGGACAGGTTGCAAAAGAGTTCAACGCTCCCATCCTTGCTGATGGTGGGATCCAGAATAGTGGTCACGTAGTCAAGGCACTAGCACTTGGCGCTGACGTTGCCATGTGCGGATCTATGTTTTCAGGAAGTACGGAGGCGCCTGGGCAGTATTTCTATCAAGACGGCGTACGAGTGAAAAAGTATCGCGGTATGGGTAGTCTTGAGGCGATGAAAAAAGGAAGCGACTCTCGCTATTTGAGCGAATCTGGACACTTGAAAATTGCACAAGGAGTGTCAGGCACTGTACGAGACAAAGGTTCCGTGAGAACAATGATTCCTTACCTCGTCCACGGCGTGAAGCAAGGCTTTCAAGACCTCGGAGCTAATTCACTAAATAGCGCCCACCAATTGTTGATGAATAGCTTGATGCGGATGGAGGTGCGATCAAACGCGGCTCAAAAGGAGGGTGGGATCCACGACATGCACAGTTACACCAAAGTTCCGTGGTAGCGAAGAATTAACTGAAACAAATCAAGTATTCAATACTAAATGCTGAGTCTAAAAGTTACTCGTGAATGCTCCCTCACGCCGCGTTCGCTCGTTCTATGCAGTAACACGTACATCGTCACGTCAGTCTAAACCGCTACCTGTTTTGACGCCGAAGGATGATTAGCACAGTAGCTAGTACAGTTTATTGAGAAACAATGAAATCTAAGAAATCAAATGGTCGTACATATCATGAGAGAGTTTACGCAGAAGAGCAAGATAATAGGCTCATAGTCTCCACGTGGGCTGAAACTCAGGATACTCAATTCAGAAAAGTCCGATAGTGCCCGTGTTGAGGGCTTCGTTTTCGCTGGAAATGTAGTGCCACGGAGTGTTGAATTTGTCAGCGATGCTACCATCCGGGAATATAAAACCCGCTTATTCGTTGCCTGGCCGAAAACGCAAGTTCCTCCGAATTGCCCGTCGTTACCTCTACAGCAAGCCCGACCTAAGTTCGGATGGAGTTGCGCTTTACCAAACCTTAATAAAGTGTATTGCATAACCTCGCCCGATATCATCCGTTGGCAGGTGGCGCAGCACGAAGCTGCCTGACAAGAGTCCGACTTGGCTTCGTTGTGAAAACAAGCTTGCTACTCCTTGCGTCCGATTCAGAACATCCAATCATATTTCGAATATGTCTAAAACGCAACGTTTTGATTGGTGAGATGATGAGAGGCCGGCGAGGGAACCTGAGCTGAAGCTTCGCCGCACACGGCAGTTCGCGAGCGCACGCACACCGCGATGAAAGTTCGAAGATCCACCATCGGCTGTCTTACGTTTTGCTCGTTCGCAGCGCTGTTGATTTCTGCGGCGAATGTGCTGTCAGCTCTCGCTGAAAATCCTTCGGAAATCGCGGGCACGGTCATCGGCATAGATCTGGGAACGACGTACTCCTGCGTCGGGGCATACGTGAATGGCAAGGTCGAGATCATCGCGAACGACCAGGGGAATAGGATCACTCCTTCCTACGTTGCTTTCACGGACACCGAGAGACTCATCGGTGATTCTGCAAAGAACCAAGCTTCCGCGAACCCCACTAGAACTGTCTTCGACGCAAAACGACTCATCGGCCGTAAATTCACCGATAAGGATGTGCAACGAGACCTCAAAATGTTTCCTTTTAAAGTCGTGGATAAGGACAGCAAGCCTTGCATCGAAATTGAGCTCAAGGAGGGCAAGAAAATTTTCCAGGCAGAAGAAATTTCAGCTATGGTCCTTACAAAGATGAAGGAAACCGCAGAGGCTTACCTCGGCAAGGACATCAAGCACGCCGTCGTCACGGTACCTGCGTACTTTAATGATGCGCAACGTCAAGCAACCAAAGATGCCGGAGTCATCGCCGGTTTGAATGTTGCCCGCATCATCAATGAGCCCACCGCCGCAGCGATCGCTTACGGCCTGGACAAAAAGGGGGAAAAAAATATCCTCGTTTTTGATCTTGGAGGAGGAACCTTCGATGTTTCCATTCTTACGATCGACAATGGCGTCTTTGAGGTCATCTCCACGAACGGCGACACGCACCTTGGCGGGGAAGATTTCGACCAGCGTATCATGGAATATTTCATCAAGCTCATCAAGCGCAAACACGGCAAGGACATTTCCGGCGATGCGAAAGCAGTGCAGAAGCTCAGACGGGAAGCCGAGAGGGCGAAGCGTACGCTATCGAATCAGCATCAAGTTCGTGTTGAAATTGAAGCTCTTTTTGATGGAGTCGACTTTTCCGAGCCTCTCACTCGAGCACGCTTTGAGGAGTTGAACAATGACCTTTTCAGGAAGACTATGGGACCTGTAAAGAAAGCCATGGATGATGCTGGAATGAAAAAGACAGATATCGATGAAATCGTTCTTGTGGGCGGTTCAACGCGCATTCCAAAGGTGCAAGATCTTCTTCGTGAGTTCTTCGATGGGAAAGAGCCCAATAAAGGTGTTAATCCAGATGAAGCTGTTGCATACGGCGCCGCCGTGCAAGGAGGAATTCTCTCAGGTGAAGGTGGCGATGAGACGAAGGATATCCTTCTGTTGGATGTCGCGCCACTCACACAAGGCATCGAAACTGTTGGTGGGGTGATGACGAAGCTCATTCCTCGCAACACCGTGATCCCTACGAAGAAGTCTCAGACATTCACCACGTATCAGGATAATCAACAGACAGTCATGATTCAAGTTTTCGAGGGCGAACGGACCATGACAAAAGACAATCATCTTTTGGGCAAGTTTGAGCTCACGTCAATTCCTCCGGCTCCCCGTGGTGTCCCTCAGATTGAAGTTACATTTGAGATCGATGCTAATGGCATCCTGAACGTCGGTGCTGAAGACAAGGGGACCGGCAAA
The DNA here is from genome assembly GCA_964640035.1 of uncultured Chitinophagales bacterium. GTDB lineage: Bacteria > Bacteroidota > Rhodothermia > Balneolales > CAYWCV01 > CAYWCV01. The sequence continues at coordinate 3,636 of CAZXGO010000112.1, read as the reverse complement.
TCCGAAAAGATAACTATTACGAATGACAAAGGCCGTTTGTCGCAAGAGGAAATCGAACGCATGATTGAGGAAGCTGAGGAGTTTGCTGAAGAAGATCGCAAGACGAAGGAACGAGTCGACGCAAGAAATAGTGTGGAGACTTTCGCTTACAACATGAAGAACACTGTCTCTGACTCCGATAAACTCGCCGATAAACTGGATGAAGACGACAAGAGCACTATCGAGGAGGCCATCAAGGAGGCTCTTGACTGGTTGGACGAGAATCAGAGTGCGGAGAAAGAAGACTATGATGAACAGCTCAAAAAGCTCGAAGAAGTGTGCAATCCGATCGTTGCGAAAGCCTACCAAAGCGGTACTTCTGATGACGCGGAGACTGTAGACGAACACGACGAACTTTAAAACGAGATTTGCCTTGAAATATCAGCTTTTCACATTCACGCTAGACCAAAAAGAATAGTCCTACAAACAAGTGATTTCATTTCACCTGGTAAAACAATGACTTCTTTGAAGCCTGGCAGGAAACATCGAAGAATTTTACTCTAACAAACTGTCAACTCCTTCAGCGATATCACGTCCTAAACCATACAAAATACCCTCAAATCGCTCAATACCACCTTCATTGAACTTGGAGCCACACATCTTGAAGAACGTTGACGCCGTGAGTAAACTATCGCTCCCGGCCTGGTGCTGCGGGCCGATGCGCTCTACTTGTAGCAAATCGGCAAGCTTACTTAGACCTCCGTGCACATTACCGAGGCGTTTCATTATGAACTTCATGTCATAGATATGCGGGAAATAGTGAGACAACAGTTGAAAGAAATCGCTCTCTTTGCTCGGCAAAGCCTCGGACGTCAGAAGTTTGAGCAGATAACCAAAATCATACCCACTGTGGAATGTTATCCATTTGACTTCATCGTTTAAAACTACGTCGCTGATCATCAATAGCTCGCCAAAGTGCTTTACATCTATCCCACGCAACTCAAGTGCAACAAAATCAATACCACTTTGCTTCAAAAGTTCTATCGAATCGCGCGCATAGACATCTTCTTTCAGATTAAAGCCTTTGAAATTGAATTGCCATATACACATTTGTCCGTTTACACTTGCGATGCGGCCGTGAATGTCGGTAAAAGTCAACCCAAGCTGTATCAACTTCAACATGTCAACATTGCACCGTAGTGTATGGTAGGCAAAATCAGACTGGTCTTTGAATGCGCCCACCGGACGGGCCACCTGAGACGATTGAGAAAGGTCAGGTTTCGAAGTAGGTTTTGCGATTAGGACTCACCACACCCGGAAACTCAGTATCCATGGCGATGTAAGGATACGTCGTGATGATTTCCCTAATTATTCCCATTTCTTGCTCCAAGTTGTCAGCCCATACCTCTCTTGTCAACAAATTACCAGCGTTCATAGTTATTCACCTCACCCGCCGCAACGTTACTCCCGATATGAACTCTCTGAAACCTGATCTACACGCTGAGCGCGGCCGCGCACGCGCTCGTCAGCTCGAGAGACAGTCGGAGTTATGATGACAAAAGTTACGATATCCTGATTTCAGGATATCATTATAGGGTAACTAAAAAGTATGGACGAATTCTTTCTCTTCTTAGGCCTAAGCACCCATCTTGTACTCTTAAAACACATGCCCGATGTGAGAAATAGCCATGCTCAGAACGTGTAGGTTCACGAAACGTTATGTCGAGTCACAGTTTCACCGCCATCTTCACCCGTGTGAGGACATATGATGTACCATGAACGATACCTCAAATAAGCGCCAAAACTAAACACGTCCACGTCTCAGCAGCCAGATCCGCGTCGTTTCCTGCAAGCAGCGGGGATTAGCGAACCGGTCAGTTCACTCAAAGAATACCCCAGCTCACCTTAAAACTCGCCCTCAAAATATCGCACGTGAATTCCCTAGAGCAGAATGAACCCATCGGGCACAATTTTAAGTACATTCGGCGCTTTAGGAGTATCTTCTTGGATAGAGCGCAATTTGCGAAGCGCAGGAATCACGAAACCAACTGAGATCCAAGAAAAGTGTATCCCGGCGGCACTTGAAGGAAGAGATGTGCTTGCAGCTGCGCAAACTGGAAGTGGGAAAACGGCTGCCTTCGCTGTACCTATTGTTCAAAGGTTGCAATCAGACCCATACGGAGTTTATGCTTTATGTTTGACTCCGACTCGTGAACTGGCTCTGCAAATCGCGGAGCAATTCACGTTAATCTGTGCAGGAACTTCCCTCCAGTGCAAAGCTATTATTGGTGGCGAAGATATGAAAGCTCAGTCTACGACGCTGAATTCAAGACCGCACATTGTCTGTGCCACACCCGGTAGGCTCATGGAACATCTTCTGTTTGCTCAGTCGATAGACAGCTGCTTCAATAGAGTGGCCGTCCTTGTTCTTGATGAGGCAGATAGACTCATCGACACGGGCTTTGATTCAGAGATGCGGCTGATCTTGTCAAAAATACCCAAGACAAGACAAACTCTACTCTTCTCCGCGACAATTACTCCCAACATATGCGCGATGAAGAGTATGAACTTGCGAAATGTTTTGCACGTTGAACTGCAAAACTTCACACCAGTTGAGAACTGTAAACAGCAGTACTGCTTCGTGCCTGCAAATATGAAGGACGCATACTTCTTTCATATTCTCACGAAATATCTCTCGGGCCGCACCAACTCCGTTATAGTCTTTACAAACTCCATTCAAAATTGTGAACTTTTACACCAGTGGTGTCTGCGACTGGACATCAAAAGCACATCACTGCACTCCATGAAAAAACAGAAACAGCGCGAGGAGTCTTTGCAGCAGTTTCGTGCACTGAGAATTCCAGTCTTATTCGCAACTGATGTTGCCTCAAGAGGAATAGATATTGCACAGGTTGAGCTGGTCATAAACTTTGATACACCTAGCAGCGTAGCAAACTACATACACAGAATCGGTAGAACAGCCCGCGCTACCCGCGCGGGTGAAGCCATAACACTTGTGACACAGCATGATGTGCAAAGGTTTCTATCTATAGAAACCGCCACTTCACAGCATATGGTTGAGGTAAAGGTGAATGAAAGCGAAGTTTCAGCAAGCTTGACACGAGTGCTTACTGCTAAGCGCTTGGCAAGGCTACAACTATCCAATGGTTTTGACGCGAAAGCCACAAAATCCACAGTATCGCGGGCTTCGATGAGTACGAAGTAGACATCGCACAGTAGTTTTGTGAACCCAATTCATGTACACCACAGCCAAGCCACGCACAAGTATTGTTGATGTCAACATCAACATATCAGGAGTGAAACTCGAGGGTACGTGACTCTCTAGCGGTGTGTGGATTTGGACAGAGTCCACACGATGAGTCACGAACCGACCTTTGGAAGCTTGCACATTTTGGAGAGTGAGGGCGACTAACAGAGGGGTACCAAGGAGAATCGGGGCGTAATTAATTGAATCTCGACCAAATTAAGTCCATCGTGACGATAAAGAGGATAGGATGCACATAATCGAAATCTCGTACTCTGTTGAAAAGTCGCCTATGTATAAATTTATCTTGCAACCGCCACCGTTTTCGCGGCCAGTGTCGCGCGACACTCTTCGACGCGGCGTCGTCGTTCGGTCGTCAAACGATCCAAGAT
>CAZXGO010000111.1:0-7877 GCA_964640035.1 uncultured Chitinophagales bacterium | reverse complement strand
TCATCGAAAAACACCTGAAATATGGGGTGCTAGGCGCAGGAGAAAAAGAAAAGGCGGGGCGCAAGAGCACCATCGTTTACGCGTTTTTACGAAGCATCGTCGACTTTCTACATCAATACGTGATCCGCGGAGGCTTTCTGGACGGCCAACGCGGCCTGCTGATGGCTGTCATCCTCAGTCAGTACGCGTTTCATAAATATGCAGCCCTCTGGTCGTTCGGCCAGACCCCTCCAGGCGATAAGTCGGCCACAAAGACCGAAAAAATTTAAGCAGTCGCCATGACTTTAGACATATTCCAACCGCTAAACACCTACTTCGATAAGGTCTATGTGTTGAGCCTGCCGCACACTAGCGCGCGTCACGCCAACGTCACCAAGGTATTGGATGGACTCAACTGGTCTTTTTTCTGGGGGGCAGATAAGAAGGACTACACCTCCACACAGGTCGTAGAGCAACAAATCTATGACGATGTGGCACACAAAAACACCAAGAGGACCTCGCGCTCCATGAATCTAGGGGAAGTCGCCTGTGCCTTGTCTCATCGAAACATCTATCAAAATATGCTGGACGAGGGTCATCGACGGGCTCTGATTCTGGAGGATGATGTGCTGCCACAACTCGAGCAGCTACAGCATTTTGAAACGGTTATTTCCCAATTACCCGAAGATTGGGAGCTGCTAATGTTGGGCTACTACGGCCACAAGCTCCCGACTCCACGCTATCGACTTCAACAGCGGCTTTACTTGGCATTTCATTTTTTACGGATAGCCAACTGGCATAAAGTCAGTCGAAGTTGGATCGATAACATCTGCATGGAGCACTATTCGCCAGATCTGTATCACATGGGAAAAGTCTTAGGCGCACATGCCTACGCTGTCTCCGCCTCAGCGGCAGAGAAGTTTGTTTCCTATCAAACGCCGGTGCATCTGCAGGCAGACCGCATCTTCAATTATTACGCGGCGGAGAAGCCACTGCGTGCCTTTGCACCCAAAAACACCCTGTTTACTCTGTCCGAGCTGGCATCGGACTCCTACATACAATAGTGTGGAGCCGCCTAGGCTCGTCCTCAACGACCGAGAAAACCGCCCTTATCGGCGAAAAGGGCATTTAATAGGACAGAATTCGGTGGGGGGCTTCTGATTGGATAGAGGCACCACTTAAGCAGTCTCTCGCTCTTTGCTCCGACCATAAGCGGCGGCTGTCAGCGCCCAGATCCAAACAACAACATTTTTTACTTCTTGATCAAAAAAATTGCTGTCCACCAGCCCTAAAATGTGAAAATAGACTTGAGCGAAGAGACTCCCCGCTCCAACCCCTGCGGCCAAACTGCCTGAGCTCTGGCGGATTGTGAGCGAATACGCGATCCATAAAAAGTAACCCGAAAAGATCGCGTAAAAGAGCGCCACAAATATGCCTCGGCTTGCCAGCAGCTCTAAACCATTACTATGCGCCCGATCAATGACACGATATTTAAACTTGGCCTCTTCGTAATATGAGTCAAGCTGTTTTATATTTTGACCCGGTCCAATGCCTAAGTAAGGAAAATCTTGAAACATTCGCCAATTGACGTCCCACAGCTCTTGGCGAATCTCGATACTCTGTCTGTTTACACTCACATCGCTTGATAACCTGTCATTGAATGTTGACTCCGAATACAAACCGGTAGCGGTTATACATGCCAAAATCAGCAGCGTGAGAGCCCCCCAGCTTTTTTTGACACGGCCAAAAGCGATTGCGACGGTGATCGCCCCACCAAGCCAAGCGGACCGCGTTAACGTAAGACAAACTCCCAGCACGCCCATTGCGACAGACACCAGCAGACGAATCCGCTCCTTGTCTAAGATCTTCGCATCCGCTCCGAGCTGACTTAAGGTAAAACCCAGCAAAAACAGAGTCGCCATACCCAGGTTTCCCGCAAAGGATTGGGGTGTGTTAAAAAACCCGGTCACTCGGAAATACACGCCCCAAGGCTCCAGCACTGACTCAGCTCGCGGCCATTCCCACCCGTATAGAAACTGACACAACGCCAAGAGCCCCATCAGTGCCACGGCACCAGACAGAACAAATGCATAGCGCTCCCATGTGTCACTCCAGAAGCGATCAAAAAAATACAAAAAAGCGAAAAGATAGAGCACCCATTTGAGTTCACGGAGCGCGGCAATCTGATCATTGGCCTGATCCAACATCACACCGATGCTCAGCAGAGTGAAAACGGTATAGACGGCAATTGGCAAAGCGGCCCCTGATCGCACTCTGCTCACTGCGGCCGACGGACTCCGACCACACTCCAAGGCAAAAAGCGCGAGACTCGCAATCATGAGCACGAAACCACTCGCCTCCATCACACCAAGCGAGCTGAGATGCGCCAAGGGCAGCACCGTCGCAGCACAGATCGCTATGCGAGAAAGGAGCTTTTCAATCACTTCATCTCCTACAATTGCGCGGCCAAGAGTTGTTTGGTGGAGTCACCCGAAAAAAACCGCTTAGGTCTCAGCGCGCCTCAATTCGGTCAGTATAGCCCTAATGGTCGCCTCGCCCGCAGGCACCTTGTACCGCACGCCGACTCATTCGCGTTGACCGCTGCACCACGGTCATAGGCAAGGTTTAATTGACTCGATGCAACAAAGCTTGCTCTGTTGAATGACCCAACAAACGCGAAAACCCCCTTGTCGTTCGCACCTCAAGTCGAACTCTAAAACGTATAAAAAATTCTCATCTTTTCTCTGCAATAGCCGATAACCTAGTTTGAACGAGGCAAAAGTGCGTCAGCAAGAGTTTCATCGCTTTGGCAGTATTGGGCAGATGGAACCCAAAAAGACGCGAATACCAGAAACTATGGTGCGGATTTATTATGTCGCAAACAGATGGACACATTCTTGTGCGCAGCAACCCGGTCGCGAAAAACTGCGTTAGGGTTGAAGGCTCCAGAGAACTGCTGGTTCAGCAGGATGCTGCGGACGATGTAGAAGTACTCGATGCGATCAGCATATACCGTACAGAATTTCGGATGTACTTCGAGGATATGGTTTCAGCTCAGGAGCGGGTTTACAAAGCGCTGTCTCCTTACCTCATGTTTGTCGGCAAGCCGTTTTTTTCTTGCGAGGTTTCAGACGCCAAGTGGGCAGTTATCGAAATCAAAGAAAACGAATCGGGAGCCAACGACGATCCAGTCGATATTTCCCCCTCTGGCACCGAGCTCTAGGAACTAATAGCAACTGATCAATCGTCCTCTTTCGGCAACCCACATAAGGCGGAAACAGCGTCAACGTTACTCAACTTTCCCGCGCCCTTCCCACGAAAACCAAAGCAGCGAGTTTGGGCAAGTCAGAATTATTATTTAGTTTACGGCCTAAAAACCTGACAGCCCCGGGGGGCCACCTGCCCCACAGAATACACCCCCAAAACCGCGAACTTTACCCATGGATGATGACGTCCAAGAACTTTGTCGAGCGCACCGAGTAGGGACTGCTGTATCCATTCAGGCCGCACTCGACCCCCCGATTATTTTCAATCTCTCAACGTTCATTCCCAACGTCCGATAGTTTCAATATCAGAGAGAACTAGGTGTGGACATGAATGCTCGTGCTAAGAACTATCAATGATTATTCATACCAACCATAGCGCTGCGACCGCCCAGGCAGCATTGGTGAGCAGTGAGCGCAGTATGGATGGTGCCATAAAGCACCTTTCGACCGGATCTCGAATTTATTCGGCATCAGACGATGCTTCCGGTTTGGCGATTAGTACCCGAATGACCTCTCAAATTAGAGAATTGGATACCGCAATAAATGCCGCAGCGGATGCTATAGGAATGGTATCGATCATTGATGGTGCACTGGTAGAGATCGGCAACATGTACCAACGCCTCAGGGAACTCACCCTGCAAGCCTCTACCGGTACCACTAGCCCAGCGGACCTCCAGCTGATACAGAGGGAATTTGATGAGATTGTTCTGGGGATTGAGTCAATTATTACCAACACTACTTATCAGGACTTAAACGTATTTTTTAATCCGGACGGTAAGGTGCCAGGCGCAACGGGATGGAGAAACGACGGCCAAGCTGTCGTCATGGATCTCAACTTTAACCTTGGGTCGGCAGGGTCAATCACGACCACCTTCGCCCCTGACGCCCCACCTTATTCCTTTGCCGATTCTGAAGTCCTGTCCGGCTGGGGAAATTTTTTCTACATGGTGGGCGACACCAACGGGAGCCTCGGATCTTTTAGGGGTGGGCCTGCAGGCACCATGTATTCGAATTGTATTCTCGATACAAACCTCCCAAACCATAGAAGTAACGTCAGCATTGGCACTGCGAAATCTACCGTGGAGAATATTGATGACCTGCTCGCAAACGTCATGTCATCCCGGGCGAAACTTGGCGCGACGCACAACCGGCTAACTTATGCCATCGATAGTATGACAACCCGTTCAATTTCTACCAAAGGCAGTCGCAGTCAAATACTGGATACCGACTACAGCACGGCTACTGGATTATTGGCCAGAGCACAAATTCTCAGGGAGGCGAGTACAGCCATGCTCGCTCAGGCCAACACGGCACCCGAGTCTGTATTGATGCTGCTACGATAAAAAATACCTACAAGACTAGCCGCAGGCCCGAACCTCAGAGAACTCACGGGGAAAATTTCTACAAAGACTTAAGTTCACCAGAGGCATACTGAGTGCCACACAAAGATACATTCCTTAGTAGATTCGCCAAACCTATTCCAGTAACAACAAGACGGTTTGGGGCAACTGATTCGCCTGCGCCAACATAGCGGAGGCTGCGTCCTGAATGATGCGAGTACTGGCTAGCTCGGATGTCGCCACGGCGTAATCAGTATCTTCAATGCGGCTCACTGACGCTTTTGCGCCGAGTGAAATATTGGTGAGGTTGTCGACAGCGTGGGTCAACCTGTTGATGGCCGCACCAAAAGAAGCGCGTCGATCACTTACCAACGTAATACCCGCGTCAATGTCAGTAATCACCCCCTGGGCTGTCGCCACGGTCGCGATATCGGTGGCGGCGAGCTTCGTCATATTGGTAACGAGGTCACCGAAATCAACATTGATGAAGTTTTCCACTTCTTCGCTGAGGCCCGCTACCAGTGTGACGCCATCAAACGTGTCCCCCGCAACGTAGGAACCTGTCTTTTCGACTTTCCCGGCGACCAAAGTCACGCCGTCAAAGGTATCTCCAACCCGGTAGCTACCCTCTTCCGTTTGCCCAGCGACGAGGGTAATACCATCAAATGTATCTCCCGTCTGATAAGTGCCGGTTTCAGTGCGCCCTGCAACCAGCGTCACGCCGTCAAACGTATCTCCCACAGCATACATATCCGCCGCTTCGGTCACACCCGCAGTGAGCGTAATGCCATCAAAAGTATCGCCAGCCTGATAGGTTCCAGTCTCTACTCTCCCCACCTCTAAAGTCACGCCGTCGAAGGTATCCCCCACTGCGAATAGATCGGCGGTTTCCGTCACACCTGCGGTCAGCGTAATGCCGTCAAAGGCATCACCCGCTTGGTAACTCGGTTGCTCCGTGCGTCCCGCGACCAAAGTAATGCCGTCAAAGGTGTCACCAACCGCATATTTATCTGCTGCTTCGGTTACTCCCGCAGTAAGCGTTATGCCATCAAAAGTATCGCCCACCTGATAAGTGCCCACCTCCGTGGCGCCGGCGACGAGGGTGATACCGTCGAAGGTGTCGCCCACCTGATAGCTAGCCGGTTCTCGTACGCCCGCAGTGAGAACAATGCCATCAAAAGTATCTCCCACAGCGTAAGTACCACCGGGGCCGGTTGGCGTGCCCGTGCCAGTGAAGACCGTAAAGGCAAGAATGTCAGCCTGAGTCTGCCCAATAATCGAGTCATGATTCACTCTTTGACCCGTGGTGGTCGTTGGGGCGGGTCCCGTGGGTGTGCCAGTGCCCGACCAAGAGCCTGCTGCAGCAACCTGAGCCTGTGTACTCCCAATGATGTCGTTGTGAACCACTTTCTCGCCAGTGGTCGTAACCGCGGGGCCGGTAGGCGTGCCAGTTCCGGAGAAAGTCCCTGCCGCAGTCACTTGTCCCTGAGTGTTGCCAATAATGCTGTTGTGAACGACCCGCTCATTGGTCACGGTGGTCGACGCCAGAGAGGGGCTGCCCGTACCGGACCAGATACCAGCAGCACTGATCTGCGCCACGGTTTGGCCAATAATGTCGTTGTGCACGACCGCCTCACCAGTGGTTGTCACCGCCGGTCCCGTCGGCGTGCCCGTACCGGAAAAAGCCCCTGCGGCGGCTACTTGGGCCTGGGTCTTGCCTAGGATGCTGTTGTGAACCACCACTTCATTCGTGGTGGTGGTAGACGCGAGTGACGGACTGCCCGTGCCACTCCAGACACCCGCGGCACTGATCTGCGTCACAGTTTGGCCAATGATATCGTTGTGAACCAGCAGTTCACCAGTTGTTGTGCGCGAAGCGCCAGATGGCACGCCCGTACCACTGAAAACACCTGCCGCGGCCACCTGGGCCTGGGTGTTGCCGATAATGCTGTTGTGCGCGACCAACTCGTTGGTTGTGGTTGTCGAAGCCAAGGACGGACTGCCAGTGCCGGACCAAGTTCCAGCCGCTGTAATCTGACTCGTCGTTTGGCCAATAATGTCATTGTGAACAACCAGTTCACCTGTCGTAGTAAGTGCCGGCCCAGTAGGCGTCCCGGTGCCCGACCAGGATCCAGCAGCAGTCACCTGGGCTTGGGTATTACCAATAATGTCGTTATGCACCAACTTCTCGCCGGTGGCAGTCGTCAGCGCGTCTCCGGTTGGGGTGCCGGAGCCGCTCCAATTTCCGGCGGCAGTGATTAGTGCGGGTGACTGCCCGATAATATCGTTGTGCACAACCAATTCGCCGGTCGTGGTGCCCACTACCCCTGTCGGCGTCCCGGTGCCTGAGAACCAACCTGCTGCTGCAACCTCTGCCTGAGTGAGTCCAATGACCATGTCATGGATTACTGCCTCACCTGTAACGGTCCGTTTGGAGAAGCCACCCATATCTGAACTAACGTTAAAGGCAACAACCGCATTGGCATATCCCGCCGCTGTGCCATCAAGGACATTTCGACCATTCCATTGCGTGTTGTTGGCAATTCGAGAAATTTCATCGAGCAGTGCCTGATACTCCTGATCAAGATAAGCCCGATCCTCAGCTGCGGAGGTCCCTGTTCCAGACTGGATGGCAAGCTCCCGCATCCGCTGGAGCATGGCGGTCACCTCATCGAGCGCCCCCTCTGCCGTCTGGATCATGCCGACAGCATCATGAGCATTGTCGATCGCTTGGTTAAGACCCAGTATTTGCGCTGTCATTCGGGTCGTGATGGCGAGGCCCGACGCATTATCTGATGCGGAGTTGATCTGATTCCCGGTAGACAGCCGCTCCATCGCCTGACTTAAGGCGCGATTATTTTTTGCCAGCGACAGCTGAGCGATGGATGCAGAAACGTTGGTGTTAACTACTGCCACAGCGGCCTCAAGAAGCTAGATGTCAGACATTACAGGCGTAAGCTCTACAAGACGGATGAAGCAAAATTAATGCCAAATAATAACCTATTGATTTTTAAAGGGTTTAATCAAGCTGAAGCCAAGGCGGCAACCATTTGCCGCCCGCGCCAGTAACCTCTAGCACCACACGATGCTCTGAGCTCCTCCCCGCAGCCTGAGGCGAGAGAATCGACCGGAAAGTAATAGGAATTGGCAGATGCGTGTCGGGACTACCCGGTTGCCTCAGACTGGCCGCTATGTCACGCATACTGTTCGTCACGCTTAGCACCCTGATCTCGATACCCGTATTGTTATTTCTGACCGCGTGGCTCTATCCGCGCCCCGTCGACACCACCCC
>CAZXGO010000110.1:3213-7909 GCA_964640035.1 uncultured Chitinophagales bacterium | reverse complement strand
GAATCAGGCCTTCGGCGGCAAATTTCCGATCACTTGGTCGCTCAGCATCATCGGTGCGATCCTCGCCGTGTCGGTCCTGGTGTCCATCGCCTGGAATCGGGTGCGGGGTCCTGAGTCATAACGGTCATCGATAGTCAGAGTGCTTCGCAGCTCGGAGTGTCTGTCGATACGATCCGGGTATGGGGGGAATCAGAGTCGGCATTTGGGATCTGGCGCCCGGCGTCCAGCGCTCCAATTTCTATGCTTTGCTCGGCACGGCGTTCTTTTCGATCGGCTTGCTGACGCTCGTCGGCAACCTGCGCCCCTATCTCTTCAATTCGATGCTCGGGATTCCCGACGATATCCAAGGCCGGGTCAGCGGCACGATGGATGTCATCAGTGAGATTCCGGCGTTGTTGTTGTCGGGTCTTGTCGGCGCGATGTCCGATCGCCTCGGCAGGCGGATCATCTACGGCATGGGGTTTGCAATTCTGGCGGTGGGATATTTCTTGTTCCCATTCGCGCAGTTCAACTGGACTCTGTACGCGATGATCTTCATCACCGCCTGCGGTGCATCTTTGGTCTCCGCCATGTTGTCGACGGTGATTGCCGACTATCCTCAGGAGACCTCTCGCGGCAAGCTGGTTGGAATTTGTTTTTTCCTCAACGGACTCGGCGTTGCCTCGTTGGTGGGTCTTGCGGCCCAACTACCCAAACTCTATCTCGGCCAAGGTATGGACCCGATCGAGGCGGGTCGAGCGGCCTATTGGACTGTGGCGGTGATCTGCCTGATTCCAATGGTGATTGTGCTCAAAGGGCTGCCGCGTCAGTCGCCCGGTCAAATCGGTGAGCGAGAGCCACTGCTCGCGACGCTTCGAATCGGCATCGATGCTGCCAAAGATCTGCGGGTTCGCCTAGCTTACGCCTCTGCTGCAGTCTCTCGTGCGTCACTCTCGATCATCAGTGCCTTCTTTTTTCTATGGATGGTGCAGGTCGGCAAAGAGCAAGGCATGACGCCGGCGGAGGCTTTGTCCAAGGGTGGTGGAATTTTCGTTGCCATCCAGATCACCGCGACTTTCTGGGCGATGATCGTGATCGCCTTCATCGATCGAGTCGATCGAGTGCTGTTCATGACTATCGCGTCTGCATTAGCTTGCGGCAGCTACGTGTGGTTCGGTCTCGTCGATAATCCCTTTCAGCCTGCGATGTATGTTGCCGCTGTATTTTTGGGTATCGGCGAGATGAGTGGAATCCTCGCTTCGCAGGCGCTGGTAGGGCAGGTCGCTCCAGGGCGGGGTCGCGGTGCCGTCATTGGTGTTTTTACTCTTTGCGGCTCGCTCGGTATTTTCTTTGCCGCAATCGTTGGCGGAACGCTCTTCGACGCATGGCGGCCCTCGGCGCCTTACATCGTGATGGGCTGCGTCAGCGGACTGTTGTGCTTGTTATCGCTTTATACGTGGCGGCGGACGGCTTAACGACGCAACTCGTAAGCGCACATGTTGACCGCTGAGGCGAGATTCAAAGATTCGATACTGCGCCGTCCGGCGATCGTAAACGGGGTGGTCGGTACTAGTTCGACAAGCGATCTCGGCAAACCGCGCGCTTCATTGCCAAAGAGATAGCAGTCGAAATATCTGAAGCTCTCATCTCGAATGCTTTCCCCTTGCATATCGAGACGAGCAATCTTGGCGAAACGCCCCGGTAGCGAAGTGACATCGACGTCGGTTTCGATCGGAACATGCCAGTGAGCGCCCAAGCTCGCGCGTAGCACTTTGCCGTTGTACAGATCGACGCTATTGGTGGTTAGCAGGCAACGGAACCCACCAAACCAGGCGAGGCTGCGCAAGATCGTTCCAAGATTGCCTGGATCTTGAATTTCGTAGAGGCAGATGACCGTTTCGTTTTGCTGCGTACCGGTGGTTGTCGGCACGATCGGCACAAGGGCGACAATGCCCTGAGGCGAGTCGGTCTCCGTCAATTCGGTCATCTGCTTGTTCGAGATGACTTTGACGGGTAGTGAGGTCTCGATAGGTGCGTGGTCTTCGCTGAGATAAATAGTGCTCGCAGCAAGATCGGTGCGAGTTTCAGCTGCCTTCATCAGTTCGAGCACGAGGTGTTCGCCTTCGATCAGGTAGTGGCCAAGCTGCTCTCGGTACTTTTTCTGATGTAACTTCTTGAGCTCGTCGAACTTCATGTCGTCAGTTCCGCGATGACTGCTTCGGCGACTTTAATGCCATCGACGCCGGCTGACAGAATTCCGCCCGCATAGCCCGCACCTTCACCGCAAGGATACAAGCCGCGAACGTTGAGGCTCTGCAGGCTACGCGCATCACGCGTGATGCGTAGCGGCGATGAGGTTCGGCTCTCGATGCCAGTCAACACGGCATCGTCACGATCAAAACCTGCAATCTGCTTACCGAAGGCGGGCAAGGCTTCGCGAATTGCATCGATTGCGTAGGCGGGTAACGCGAGGCTGAGATCGCCCAAGGTGACACCCGGCTTGTAAGACGGCTCGACCGCGCCAAGCTCTTTAGACGGCACATTACGGATGAAATCACCCACGAGTTGCCCGGGCGCGCAGTAGTTGCGGCCGCCAAGTTCAAAGGCGTTCGATTCCCACTTTTCCTGCAGATCGACACCGGCCAGCGGCCCGCCCGGGTAGTCCTGCTGCGGATCGATGCCAACCACGATTCCGGCATTGGCATTGCGCTCGTTGCGCGAATACTGGCTCATGCCATTTGTCACGACTCGACCGGTCTCGGAGGTGGCGGCGACGACGGTACCACCGGGGCACATGCAGAAGCTGTACACCGAGCGACCGTTGCTGGCGTGATGGACGAGTTTGTAATCCGCTGCGCCGAGGGCGAGATGTCCTGCGTATCGGCCGAGTCGCGCCCGATCGATCATCGATTGCGGGTGTTCGATACGAAAGCCGATTGCGAAGGGTTTCGGCTCCATGAATACGCCGCGCCGGTGCAGCATACGGAAAGTGTCCCGCGAGCTGTGTCCGAGCGCGAGTACGACTTGCTTGGCTGCGATGAACTCGCCCGAATCCAGTGTTACGCCTTGAACTCCACCATCGTTGATGGAGATATCGACCACTTTGCTTTCGAAGCGCACCTCGCCGCCCAAAGCGATGATCTCCTCGCGCATCGTCGAAACGACGCCAGTCAAGCGGAAGGTGCCGATATGCGGCTTGCTCACATACAGAATTTCGGGTGGCGCACCGGCGCGCATGAATTCTTGCATGACCTTTCGACCGAGAAATCGCGGGTCTTTGATTTGGCTGTATAGTTTGCCGTCAGAGAATAAGCCGGCACCACCTTCGCCGAATTGCACGTTCGACTCGGGTGTCAGCACGCTTTTGCGCCACAGACCCCACGTATCTTGCGTGCGACGTCGGACATCCTTGCCTCGCTCGAGAACAATGGGTCGATAGCCTTGCTGAGCAAGGATCAGCGCGGTGAATAACCCGCAGGGCCCGAAACCAACGACAACGGGCCGATCTTGTAAATGAGTGGGTGCGCGCGGTGGCGACTGGTAGCGAGTGTCTGGCGCGGGGCGAACATGCGGGTCCTTGGCATGTCGTTTCAGGATGCTGGCTTCGTCTCGCGCCGTGACATCGACAATATAGACGAAGCGGATGCCGTCATTTTTTTTGCGGGCATCGTAACTACGTTTGAAGACGCTGAAATCGATCAAAGACGCCGCTTCGATATCGAGGCGCTTAAGGATGGCAGCCCGCAGTTCCTCGGGTGTGTTCTCGCGGCTTTTTTCGGCGAGAGGTAGCTGCAGCTCGGTTATGCGGATCACAGCCGTTATTTTAACGTTAATTTAATGTTCATATTTCGAACCGACAGCAACGCTTCGTGTCATAAAGATTCGACAGGAGGGGGTTGCATGTTGACAGAGTCGAGTTCCGAGTCCTTTTCCAAGGGCGCACTGGTGTTGGCGCTGCTTCAAGCCCTGGTGCTGTGGTGGTTGCATCAGTCGATCGATAGTGGCGTTTGGCCCTCGACCGTACCCGGCGGTCTCTTTGCGGCCTATCTCGTCGCCGCCTTTTTGCCGTTGACCCTGTTGGTCTTGTGGTCACATCGTCGCCAGCGAATGCTCTGGATATCGAGCGCCGCTATGGCGGCGTTTTTGGCGTTCACGGGTTATGGATCTTTCGGTGAGATCGACCTCGAAGAAGATCGGATTGCAGGCTTTTTGTTGCCTTGGGCGGTCGCCTGGCTTATTGCACTGCCGATGCTGCGCGCGCGCCTCGACCTCGGCCGATGGCGCACTCCCTATCCCGTGCTCTTTCGTAGTGCTTGGCGTAGTTATCTGACGCTCGCCGAATCTGCCTTGTTCACGGGTGCGTTCTGGTTGCTGTTGTTGCTGTGGGCGGCGCTGTTCGAAACGCTGGGTAACGATCTGTTCAAAACGATCTTCAGTGACCCGCGTTTTGCCTATCCAGCTACGACGCTGGCATTTGCAACGGCGACTCAAATCATCGGCAGCAGCGATCGATTCATCGACGGTGTACTCGATCAGTTGCTGGGTCTGATGAAGTGGTTGTTGCCGCTCGCGGGCCTCATCGTTATCGCATTCTCATTGGCGTTGTTGCCTAAGCTCGCTGCGTTATTTGGTAGCGGTGAGCGCGTCATCAATAGTGCCATTCTGCTGGCGCTTGTCGCCGTGACCTTGTTGCTCTTCAACGCCGCTTACCGCGAAG
>CAZXGO010000110.1:2534-3159 GCA_964640035.1 uncultured Chitinophagales bacterium | reverse complement strand
CGACCCAGGCTACGGCCACTGGTTGCAACAGGCGCTGCGTGTCGTGCCGCCGTTGCTGGTGCTGATTGCGCTGACGGCGCTGTATTCGATGAATGTGCGTTTGGTCGAGTTAGGTCTCACGCCGGCTCGTTACTGGGGATTTGTCGCGGCGATCTTCGCGGTTCTGTATTCCGCGGGATATACCTACGCGAGTCTGCGAGCAGGACCATGGCTTGCGGCGATCAGTCGGGTCAATTTCGGCGTGTCGGTCATTCTGCTTGCCACCTTATTGATCAGCTTGACTCCGATTGCCGATCCGCTGCGCTTGAGTGTGGCGAGTCAGCTCGAGCGGGCACTTGCAGCATCGACAGCCGACGCTCGAGCCAGTGCGCTGCAATTTTTGCGCTTTGATTCGAGTGAGCGTGGTCGCGACGCGCTGAACGCCATTATCCAAGGCGAGGTTTCGGCTGGGGATCCGGTGCGCACTACCGTACTACGGGAGGAAGCGCGTCAGCTTGCGGCGAGCGAATCAAGGAAATCGTTACCCAAAGTCGATCCTGCAGCGACACCGGCGCGTTATGCGACTTGGCGCTCGACGCTGCGAGTGATGCCTGCCGAGACGCCGATCAGCGCCTCTCTCGAAGAG
>CAZXGO010000110.1:712-2524 GCA_964640035.1 uncultured Chitinophagales bacterium | reverse complement strand
AACGAGTTTTCGTTACCGGCTTCCGTGCTAGACCCGGGCGGTAACGCGCCGGCTCCACAACTGGTGTTCGTCGATCTCGATGGTGATGGGGCGTCTGAGGCGCTCTTGTTGGCAGGGACGCTGCGTGGCACACCGCAGCAGCTGCGGGACTATCGCGTCTTTCGCGCGGGTGATGGGGCGTGGTCTCGATGGTCGCGTGGTATCTGGCAGGGAAATTAGCGTAAGGTTGTCCTTCGGATGACGACCCGCGACTACGACTTCATCATCATCGGTGCTGGCTCGGCTGGCTGCGTGCTTGCCAATCGCCTAAGCGCGAGCGGTGCCCTTCGCGTCTTGCTGATCGAGGCAGGCGGTCGGGATATCAATCCCTTCATCCATATGCCCGCGGGTATCTCGAAGCTCGTCGGTAATCCCCGCATCAACTGGGACTACTACACCGAGCCTGAGCCTGAGCTTCAGGGTAGACGTTTGTATTGGCCGCGCGGTCGCGTGTTGGGCGGCAGCAGCTCGATCAACGCGATGTGTTACATCCGAGGCGATGCGGCCGACTACGACGAATGGGCTGCGCTCGGTGCTGACGGTTGGAACTACGATTCTGTGCTGCCGTACTTTCGCAAGGCCGAGAGGCAGGCGCGGGGCGCGTCTCGCTATCACGGTGCCGAGGGTCCGCTCGGAGTCGAAGATCTGCGCTATCGCAATCCGTTATCGAGCGTCTTTCTTGATGCGGCGGCAGCCTGTGGCTATGCGCGTAACGATGACTTCAACGGCGAATCCCAGGCGGGCTTCGGTTTTTATCAGGTAACACAGTGGCAAGCGCGTCGTAGCAGTACGGCTGTTGCCTATCTTCGACCCGCACTCAATCGATCAAATTTAACCGTCATCACGCACGCACAAGTGCAGCGTGTGCTGATCGAGGGCGATCGCGCGGTGGGTGTCGAGTTCACGCGACGAGGCCAGACTCAGCAGGTCAGGGCGCTGCGCGAAGTGCTGCTCTCGGGTGGCAGTGTTGCCTCGCCGCAATTATTGATGTGCTCAGGGGTTGGTCCTGCTCGCGAACTTGAGGCGGTCGGCATTCCGGTGCGTGTCGCTGCGCCCGGCGTCGGCGCGAATCTTCAGGACCATCTCGACTATTGCGTGTTGCAGAAGAGTCGCAGTACCAACACCTATGATTTCGGCGTCCTGCGAGAAGCTTTTGAGGGCCTGCGTTATTGGCTGACGGGCAACGGGCCTGCCGCATCGAACATTGCCGAGTCCGGCGGCTTCCTGCGTTCGGCTCGGGCTCCGGACGGTCGGGCCGATCTACAATTTCATTTTGTGCCGGCGCAACTCGATGATCACGGTCGTAATCGATTGCCCGGGCATGGCTACACCCTGCATGCCTGTGTGCTTCGTCCTCGTAGCCGAGGGCATATCGGTTTGCGGTCGAGCTCGATGGCCGATCCGCCGCGTATCTTTGCCAACTATCTCTCGGAGCCCGACGACCTGCGGGGCTTGATCGAGGGGGTGCGCCTCTCGCGCGAGATCCTCGGCGCTGCGCCATTCGAACGGTACCGGGGGGCAGAGCTCTACCCCGGGGCGAGCCATCAATCGGACGCCGAGCTTGCCGCTGCGATCCGAGCCAAGGCCGAGACCATCTACCACCCCGTCGGGACCTGTCGGATGGGCAGTGATCCTGAGTCGGTCGTCGATCCCCAATTAAAAGTTCGCGGAATCAATGGCTTGCGAGTTGTCGACGCCTCAGTGATGCCGCGCTTGATCGGCGGTAACACCAACGCGCCGACCATCATGATCGCCGAGCGCGGCATCACTGAG
>CAZXGO010000110.1:0-679 GCA_964640035.1 uncultured Chitinophagales bacterium | reverse complement strand
CGATAAGCGATGTTTGGATTCAAGGAGAAGATTTCCATGCGTAACAACCATGTGTCCTTGCTGGTTGCGGCGGCTCTCTCGTTGTCGGCGGCCCTGTCGGGCTCCGCAGCGCAGGCAGCCGGTGCCAGCAACATGTCCAATGAGTTCTGGTGGCCTGAGAAGCTGGACCTGCGTCCGCTGCGTCAGCACGCCGTCGAGTCGAATCCCTACGGTGAGAAGTTCGACTACGCCGAAGAGTTCAAGAAGCTCGATCTCAACGCGGTTAAGAAGGACATCGAAGCGTTGATGACCCAGTCGCAGCCCTGGTGGCCGGCCGACTACGGTCACTACGGTCCGTTCTTCATCCGCATGGCTTGGCACAGCGCCGGTACTTATCGCTTGACCGATGGTCGCGGTGGTTCCGATGGCGGTCAGTTGCGTTTCGAGCCGCTCAACAGCTGGCCCGATAACGTCAACTTGGACAAGGCACGTCGCCTCCTGTGGCCGGTGAAGCAGAAGTATGGCCGCAGCATTTCTTGGGCCGACTTGATGGTGCTGACGGGCAACGTGGCTCTCGAGTCGATGGGCTTCAAGACCTTCGGTTTTGCCGGTGGTCGTGCCGACGATTGGGAAGCCGATCTCGTCTATTGGGGTCCGGAGAACAAGTTCCTCGCCGACGAGCGTTACAGCGGTGATCGCA
>CAZXGO010000109.1:0-7909 GCA_964640035.1 uncultured Chitinophagales bacterium | reverse complement strand
GATTCCTTTTTGGATACGATACAGCCGTCATAAATGGAGCCAATGAGCTCCTGAAAAATTATTTTAACCTCGATGCGGCTGGTCTGGGTATCGCAACGGCGAGCGCTGTGATTGGATGTATTCCAGGTGCGGCTATTGCAGGTATGCTTAGCGACCGTTACGGTAGAAAGAGGGTCTTGTATTTAACTTCGATATTGTTTGGGGTATCTGCAATCTTATCAGCGTTGCCTTTTACGCTTACTCAATTCCTGATTGCTCGATTTATAGGTGGAGTTGGTATTGGAATTGCATCTATGGTATGTCCGGTCTACATAGCAGAGTGCTCTCCAGCAGATAAACGTGGTCGACTTGGCACTCTCTTCCAATTTGGTATCGTTATCGGGATATTTATAACCCTATTCATCAATCTATTCATTCAAAGTTTAGGTGATAGCGATTGGAATTCCCAATTTGGATGGAGATGGATGTTAGGTGCAGAGTTGTTACCATCGCTAGCCTTTTTAGGATTAATCGCTTTATCTCCTGAAAGCCCTCGGTGGTTGGTAATGCAAGGACGCGTAGATCAGGCAAAGCAGATTTTATTACAGTGGACCAACGATGTACTCGCATCGACTGAAATCCGTGGTATACAAGAAACGCTACAGCAGGATAGAAGTACTTTGTCCGACTTGTTTCAGAAGCGTTTTAGGAAACCACTTATTGCTGCATTGGGATTAATGATTATACAGCAATTTTGTGGGATAAATGCCATTATATACTATTCTACGAGTATCTTTGCCGCTTCGGGTGCTGGAATGGCTGATGCGTTTACTTCCACAGTCATAGTGGGTTTTGTGAATATGATATTCACCATTGTTGCCATTTCAATGGTAGATAAAGCAGGGAGAAGACCTTTACTTATCATTGGACTTATTGGGCAGTTTTTCGCACTTTCTACCGTCGCTATCCTGTTTGGTAATGGATCGGAATCTGCACTTCTTCTAGTAGCTGTATTGGTGTTCATTGCATCATTTGCCATGTCTATCGGACCAATTGGATGGCTATTTGCCTCAGAAATATTTCCGGGTCAACTACGGGGCAAAGCAATGTCACTAGCCAGTTTTACTATCTGGGTTAGTACATATATTATAGCTCAGATGTTTCCAATTTTAAATGAAGGTATAGGGGCTTCTGCAACCTTTTGGATTTTTGCAGGCGTAAGTCTGTTTGGAATATTCTTCGTACTGAAAATGGTTCCAGAAACAAAAGGTAAAACACTGGAAGAAATTGAATCAGCCTGGTAATCGAATCTAGATTAAACAAAAAGTATACCGTCCGTTAATTGGATATAAAAAAAGCTTCCATCGGGAAGCTTTTTTTATTAAACGGCAGACAATTGAGCACTTATTTTTCGTGCTTCAAGTACCTGGGGGCTGTCTGGATATTCTTCGATGATCTGATTCACTGCTTCGAGAGCCTCAGATGTCAGATTGCCAGCCATAAAATGGATTGCGGCAAGAAGTAATTGTTGTGGAGTATTGGTATCACTATCAGCCATTTTTGATGCTTTGAGATACAGATTACCCGCCTCTTTGAAATTCCCTGCATTTGCTTCGATCGATGCATGTAATGTGGTAGCACCTAGACCGATTACATCATTAGGTGTATCATGTTTACGAATGTACATGAGTGCATCTTCATTGTTACCTAGGTTCATTGAACTCACAGCAGCAAAATACGCAGCCAAGTTACCTGCATCCGTTCTTCCGTAGTTGGCAACTATGGAAGCAAATCCTGCAGTCCCTGTTGATGCATCTCCATTGAGGGCTCTTTCCCAGTCGGAAGAGGCAAAATACTGCTCTGCCTGATACAATAACATTTGAGCCTTTTCCTCATTACTTGCACTCACAAAAACATACGTGATTCCAAGAGCTATTACGACAGCTATGGAGGAGGCTATTGTTATTACCTTAGATTTATTTTGATTGTAATAGACCAAAGCTTGTCCATAAAATGACAAAAGGGCGTCGCTTTGCAATTCTTCTTTACTGAGATGCTTTGACATGGTTACGTATGAAGTGATCAGATAAATTTAGTTACAGCCTACAAAATTACGGGATTAATCCGATTATGGCAACATGACTAATCAGTTACTGATTTTGATAACTGAAATATCCTATCACAATAAGATCCTAGCTGTGCGTCATGGGTTACCAAAATAAGCGTCATATTCTCTGAAGCCCTAATTTCTGTTAAGAGCTGTATGAGTTGGACCGTGTTTTTCTCATCCAGGTTACCAGTTGGCTCATCAGCCAAAAGTAGAGATGGTTGATTCATTAAAGCTCTAGCAACAGCCACTCGTTGTTGCTCTCCTCCAGACAACTCTGATGGACGATGGTGTTCTCTGTCGGCTAATCCCACACGGTCTAATAAACGTCTAGCCCTTATTTCAGTTTCAGAGCTATCGTTTTGATGAATAAGAGCAGGAATCATTACATTTTCTATGGCAGTGAATTCAGGTAACAGGTGATGGAATTGAAAAACAAAACCAACTTCCTGATTTCTCCAATATGCTAGCTCCTCGCTGTTGAAACTGGATAGTGATTTCCCTTTAAAAAATACTTCTCCTTTATTTGGTCGGTCTAATCCGCCAAGAATATGTAACAAGGTACTTTTACCAGATCCACTTGGCCCCATTATTGCTATAGATTCACCTGATTGGGCTTCGAAATGAACATCGTTGAGTACAGTCAATTCAGACGGATCGCACCCTTTAGAGGCAAAGGTTTTTACGATAGATTCTGCCTTCAGGATGATATCCATTATATCGACTCTTGTGTGTTGAATTCAGGAAAAAGTACCGATTCTATGCGTTTACATTTCCCGCTAATGGCATCAACTTCAGCAAAAACACCACAGATACGATTGTCGCCATCACCTGTACTAAAAGGATAGGGGGTACCATGAACAAAGCGACGAATGGCGTTTGTTTTTTCCATTCCAATTACAGAATCATACGCTCCGGTCATTCCAACATCGGTGATATATCCACTTCCATTAGGTAGTATACGCGCATCGGATGTAGGAATGTGAGTATGAGTACCAGCAACTACAGATACTTTTCCATCTACATAAAATGCATAGGCTACTTTTTCCGCGGTGGCCTCAGCATGAAAATCTACAAAAACGATAGATGTCTGTTCCTTGATGCGTTGCAAGAAGTAATCACCAACCCGAAAAGGATCGTCGATCGCTTGCATATAGGTTCGCCCCATCAAATTAAGAACTCCAACTTTGTGCGATGTTCCCGGTACATCAAAAACCCCGTATCCATACCCATGTGCACCCTCAGGGTAATTCATAGGTCGAAGTAAACGGTGTTCTGTTTTCATGTATGGGAAAATCTTCCATTTGGCAAAGGAGTGATTTCCACCCGTGATTACATGGACACCATTATCAAATAAGCGTTTACATATCTCAGCTGATATACCAATACCATCCATGGAGTTTTCACCATTTACAATGATAAAATCAGCGTTGTATTTATCCTTAAGAGTAGGGAGAAAGGTATCCATCAGCTTTAGGCCAGGTTCGCCAACTATATCGCCGATAAAAAGAATTCTAACGGTATCACCCATAAATAAAGGGTTTTAGCCTGGGCTTGATTAAAAAAAATCGCCTGGCAGGCAAGGGAAGTTTTAGAACTGCATTCATCATACAGTGGGAGTCAGCTTAGACGGGTTTAACTTCCACTAGACCGACAAGCGGTGAGGCATGTTATTGCCGGCTAAAGGCATGCTCCCGGATTGTTAAGTATCGTTCTAAACGGTTCCGTGTGCCTGCAAGCGATCTTTAAATGTAATCAATTCCTGTAATTATTGCCTAAACTCAGACAGGATTTCCTTTAATAGTGTATTCACTCCAGAAAGATCAACCTGGCTGTCGGTTTTAGGAAGTCGAACCCCGGAGGAATTAAACAAATCGGGCTCAGAACTTACATCCTCTTTGGCTCTAAAAAGCTCTTCGGCTATACTCAGACAGGCGAGAATGAGCACCACAGGTTCAGATTGATTCAAAAGGTCGTTTTTGTATGTGCGAATGCGATCATCTACAAATTGGGCAACCTCATACATTAACTGCTCATCTGATTCCTCGACACGAAGAGGGAACTGACGACCCATAATGGTAACCTTTATCGGTTTCATGGAGCTCCTCCTGGAAGGTGTTTGTCGATACGTTCTATCAAGCCCAAGACTTTTTGACGTAGGGCAAGTTTTTCTGCAGAGTTCATGCCGAATATCTCGCCGTTTTGACTGGAGCCGGAAGTCTTGGTTTTGTTGAGCTCGTTTTTGAGTCGTTCATTTTCACTCTCGAGCAGATGGAAATCCGATTTCATTCGACGAACTTCCATGAGAACTTCGCTGAGTAATTCTTCAGTAATTTGTAAATCGTTTTTGTTCGTATCGCTCATCGTTGTGTGTCTAGCCGCGTAGCAAGGCTCCATAGCGATTGCCAAGCTCTTTAACAATATTCTTGATAATAGGGTCTACATCGCTGATAGTCAAGGTTTTACTTTTATCCATAAAAGACATTCTGTAAGCGATACTTTTTTTGCCCTCACCAACACCACTTCCTTCATATACGTCAAATGCATATATATCGGTAAGTAATTCTCCCGCAATATGTCGGATGTCGGTTTCCAAAATCAAAGACGTTAGGTTGGAATCAATAATAAAGGCCGCGTCATATTCAATGGATGGAAATTTTGGTATAGCTTCAAAGCGTGATGTTCCTAATTGAGTATAAAATGGTTCAAGCATACTTAGATTTATCTCAACGGTCCACGATGATGCCTTGATGTCAAATGCTTTGTTAAGCTGAGGATCTGTCATTTTCAATATGGCTACTTCTGATCCTTTAATTGACCAAACAAGCGTATCGTTGACAAGGGTGCAATCAACTGAACTACTTGAAAACCCAAGTCGGTCAAAAAAAGTATGAACGCGTCCCTTGAGATCTCCAATCGACCATAAACACGCACTATTACTCCAGCTTGCCTGTTCTTTTACTCCAGCAACTCCCATAAGAAGTTGAACTTGTTCGTTAATCCCTTTAATCCAGGTGGATTTACCAGATCTTCGAAATACATTTCCAATTTCAAATAATGCTAATCCTGGGATATTTCGATTGAAATTATATGCAATAGTGCGCAAAAATCCATACCGTAGATCAGGACGCAATACCGCTTGGTCTTGGGAAATCGGGTTTAATGTCCTCACGTGATCGCTTGGATCAATAAAATAGGACGACATCGTATCAGGTAAGAGTGATATAGTTTGAATCTCTCTAAAATTCATTGCCCGAACTACACTGCGTACTTCTCGTATGAATAACTCCCACGGGGAAAAACTGGCGGGCTTTACATAAGCCACCTGCTCGGGTGCAGGTATGGTATTGTAATCCACAATTCGTGCAATTTCCTCAATTAAATCTATTTCACGCTCAACATCTGGCCTCCAGCTTGGTATCATCACATTCCAGCCACTATCGGTAGACTGTGTGCCAAATCCTAATCTCCGAAATACCCGCTCGATGGTTTCTATTCCAGGATCCACTCCAATTACGGATACCAATCGTTTATGACGCAGCTCTACGGCTGGTGTTTGCGATTTGATGGGATGTAAATCAAGTATTTCTGAATCTATCTTCCCGCCCGCAATGTTTACAATAAGCTCTGCGCATCGAATGGCAGCATCGAATGTTCCCATCGGATCAATCCCTCGTTCAAAGCGATATGATGCATCCGTTTGTAAAGCAAGATGTTTACTTGTTTTACGAATCCCTGTTGGTTCGAACCAGGCACTCTCCAAAAGAATATTTGTCGTTGAATCAGTCACCTCTGAATTTTCTCCTCCCATGATCCCAGCCAAAGCAACAGGACCTTCTCCATCGCAGATAAAGAGTGATCCTGCGGGTACCTGCCGATCTTGTCCATCGAGCGTTTTAAAGCTCTGCACTTTATCGTAGTGTTGTACAACGATCTTATTTTCTTTTAACTGGTCAAAATCAAAAGCATGTAGTGGTTGACCTAATTCATGGAGCACATAGTTAGTAGCATCTACCACATTATTTAATGGTCGTAATCCGATAGCTTTAATTCGATCTTGAAGCCATTGCGGAGAAGGTGTTATACTCACACCCTTTATAAGTACACCCACGTAGCGGTGGCAAGCTTTTGGATGCTTAATTTCTATATGAATAGCTTCATGTTTATCAGTAACATGATAGGTGTTACCACTATTTATTCTAGGATCAATTAAGTCAACATCAAAGACCGCACTCAGGTCTCGCGCAACTCCCAAATGACAGGTTGCATCGGGTCGATTTGGTGTGATGCTAATTTCAAGTATGTGATCACTTTTTCGATTAAGAGCTTCATCAAAGCTTGTGCCAACCTGATAATGATCATCAAGTATCAGGATACCGGAATGATCATCCCCGATTCTAAGCTCATCCTCTGCACAAATCATTCCCGCCGATTCCACCCCACGTATCTTTGCACGACGCAATACTAGTTCATTGCCATCTTTGTCTTTGATCGGAAGCGTAGTTCCTACCGTTGCAACGGCTACTGTTTGTCCTTTTGCTACATTTGGAGCGCCGCAAACAATTTGTGAGATCTCAGTTCCAATGTCCACCTTACAGACACTCAGGCGATCAGCATCAGGATGTTTATCTACTTCAAGGACTTTACCTATCACTACGCCTGGCAGCGCACGTCCATGTTCGATGATTTCTTCAACTTCTAATCCAGCCAGCGTGATTCGCTCGGCAAGGGTATCAGGACTATATGATCCGCTTAGATAGTCGGATAACCAATTACAGGATATTTTCATGGGATTTCTTAATCAAACTGTTCCAAAAAGCGGAGGTCATTATCGTAGAGAATGCGTATATCGTCGATGCCGTATTTGCGTAATGCCATCCGCTCTACACCTAGACCCAGTGCAAAACCCGTGTAGACCTCAGGATCAATGCCTACTGCTTTGAAGACATTGGGATCGACCATTCCTGCACCCAGGATTTCCATCCAGCGACCTTCCGATCCCGGTTTTTCCCACCATATATCCATTTCCAGACTAGGTTCAGTAAATGGGAAAAAGGAAGGTCGAATACGATATTTTACATCATCACCAAACAATAGCTGCACGAAAGTTATCAATGTCTCTTTGAGTTCAGCCAGGCTAACTCCTTTGTTTACATAGAGTGCTTCAACCTGATGAAACTGACAATATGATTTATAGGTGATCGACTCATTGCGATAGACCTTGCCCGGCATAATGGCCCTAATAGGGGGTTTAGCCTGTTTCATTAGTCGGATCTGAACCGGTGAGGTATGAGTTCTTAAAACCAGATCATCTTCGCCATCACGCGTGGACTTGTGCACAAAAAAGGTATCCTGCATGTCGCGTGCAGGGTGTTCTGGTGGGAAATTTAGTGCTGTGAAATTATGGAAGTCATCCTCCAGTTCAGGTCCTTCTGCAACGGTGAATCCCATGCGAAAAAAAGCAGATTTAATTTCTTCCATCACTGAACTGATCGGGTGAAAAGAACCAGCAGGATAGGGCAGGGAAGATAGACCTGGATCATCTGTGGCATTCCGATGGTGTTGGTCCTTTGATTCAATGTTCTCTTTGGCTGATGTATAGGTTGCTTCAGCCAGATTTCGAAGATCATTGATCAATTTACCAAGTTCTTTTCGCTGCTCCGGAGCAGCGCTACCTAGTAATCCAAAAAGATCCTGAAGGAGTCCTTTACGCGATAAAAAGCGGAGACGATACGCTTCTAAAGTATCCTGATCAATTAATGAAGCTGCTTTTATCTCTGCCGTTAGATCGGCAATATGTTGATGTACGTCCATCTTGGATGG
>CAZXGO010000108.1:0-7940 GCA_964640035.1 uncultured Chitinophagales bacterium | reverse complement strand
GCGTGGTCTGGTCACTGTACTCTTCAGATGCAATGAGGACGCTGGGCTCGCCGTCCGCGAGAATCTTCGCCATCTCGGGTTCGCTGAGCCTCCAGTTGAGCGGCTGGGCAATGAGTCCGCAACGCGCACAGGCATAGAAGACTTCCATGTACTGGATGCAGTTCTTGGACAAAATGGCAACGCGATCCCCTTTGCTCAGACCGAGCTCGGTGCACAGTCCATTACCCAGTCGCCGGATGCGCTCGTCCAGTTCACCGAAAGACATTCGGCGATTGTTAGGGATATCAATCAGCGCTTCCTTGCCGGGATTCAGCAGGGCAGTCTTTGCGGGAATGCGGCCGAGATTCACGCGGAGTGCTCAGTAAGCGCTGTCGAGATCGATATGACGCCGCGTGATCTTCCAGTCACCTGCTACCTGCGCCACCCGGTCACGATAGACCCCGGTGGTCAGTAACTTGGTCTCACCGTGCTCGGTCGCGAACAGGGTCAGATAGGATGTGACCGCGAGGGTATCGCCAGACGCGTCAAACATAATGTTGGTAATGTCGTGGCGGCGCACGTCAGTTTGAGTCGACTTGGCGCCACGGTAGAGCTCCATAATGTTATCGCGGCCTTCAAATGGCCCCACCATATCGCCGCCAGCGATTTGCATGCTCATGACGGCGTCACTGGCATAACAGGCAGCCAGATCGTCAAGCTGGTCCTCGTCGTAGTAATACGCCATTCGGTTCAGAAGTTCAGCGATGGCAAAACGATCTTCAGCAGAAGGCATGGTATTGATCCTCTCGTAGCGGTCGGAAAATCCCGTCCCGGTTGGTTTTCGGCGATCACTTGTTTGGAACAAGTCGTCCCACTTTAGGCTATGAGGCGCAGGCGGATCAACAGATAACACGCTCCCTCGGGGAGAGCGGTGACATTCGGATTTTTAGGGGCGTCGCGGGCTTGGTAACCAACTTCGCAAGGTGCCCACCTTGAAAGCGAGCGTAAAAGCTGGCCGCCTATGCTTTATGGGCGTGCTTTCTGATGACAGGGAGTTGCTTGGCCAGCGCCGAGCTGACCACGTCGGGTAGCATTTTGTTGAGCCAGACAAAGAATTTCTCCGGCCAGCCAATGTGGGCGGACTGTTTTCGACTCTTGAGGAATATCGCGAACTGGCGGGCTACTTCATCAACGGAGTCCATGGTAACGCCCAGTTCTTCGTTCATCGCGTTAACCGCGTCGGTATTGAGCTCGGTGCGGGTAGCGCGTGGTGCGAAGTAGCGAATCCGGATCGACGTGTCGGCATATTCGCGATTCAAGGCTTCGGTCCAGCCGCGCAGCGCAAATTTGGTGGCGCAGTAACCACTGAAACCTGGATAACCGATGGTGCCGAATGTCGAGCCGATATTGATGATCTGCATTTCATTTGCGGCGGCGCCGAATTGGCTCAGCACCGCTTGGGTAAATAGCATCGGGGCGCTGACATTGATGGTGAAGACGCGCTCAAGTTCGCTCTGCGGAATATCCTCAAACATTGCGAATAGTCCCGAGCCTGCATTATTGACGACAAGGGACAATGGAGCGGATGAAGCCGCGATATGGCTCAGTAGTGACTCTCTCCCGACCGTTTCTGTTAGATCAGCGGCAACGAATTCGACTGCAGCGCCAGGGGTATGCTGTTTAAGGGCGGAGACTATCGTGGCCAGACGTGCCTCATTTCGTCCAGATAAAACAACGGAATATCCCTCGGATATCAGGGTCGTTGCAATGGCAGAGCCAATACCACCGCTGCCACCTGTGATAACGGCTAGACCTTTCATAGAGCGACTCCCTGATTCGAAAGAATGGTATTTGGCGCGCGCAGCCCCATGGCGATGACGAGCTCGCGCTCCGCCAGAGGCACTTCGATCGCTCGTCTGCCGTGCAGGCAGCGCTTATTGTCGATTACCGCCACATCACCGTCCTGCCAGGCAATTTCTTGAGTGTGTTCCTCACAGATCGCCGCGAGATCCTCAAACAGAGCCGTCTCAAGCGGCGTGCCGTCGTGTGCGTGATACTCCGGAGGTTCATAGTTGTAGGAGGGTCCCAGCAGGGCATTGGCATAGGCAGGTATGCCAGCGAAGTTATCGGCACGAATGGCGGGGATGCGCAGCCGATAGAGGATGCCGCCATCGCTCTGCATAACACAAGACTGATTGGGGTTGGCCCGAATGAAATCATCGAGCTGTTGTAGTGTTACGCTCGACGGATCAGCGATGGCGTTCGCGGTTGCGACATAGCGTTGCCAGATTTTTTTCGGCAGGTGCCGCGTCATGAAATAGGGTTGCGCCAGACGATTTTTCAATGGCTCGGGTAGCGCCTGGTAACCCACCGCCCCGTCGCAGACCGTGGTTTGCGCTCCACTGGACGCGCTCCGCATGCTGAAAAACGCCACTACATCGGGTGGCATCGGCGTGTTGCCATTTTCGATATGTAACCCGACCGCTGCGGTTCCGGCATCAACGGTTTGGGCCACATTTGAAGCGAATTGTCTGGCGGGGTCGAAAGTAAGGACGTCGCAAAGAGACTGAAAAAAAGCGCTGAAGCCCTGTAAGTCGAGGGATGTTTGCTCAATAAGCATCCAGCCACGGCTTGCCAGCGTTGACTTTACCGCTTCAACCGTGGACGTTGCGAAGAGGTCGGCAATACGCTGATTCATGCCGCGACCTTACCCTTGTAGGCAAGTTCGAAATATTTTTGGGCGATGACTTCCCGACGCATCTTGCCATTGCTGGTGAGGGTGTTTTGGTCGACTGAAAAGGGTTTCGAGGTTCGGGTCCACGCCATGACCTTGGCGTAATCAGGGAGTGCCTCATTGACCGTGCGGACAAGCTCTTGCAGTTCAAGATCGTCAAGCGTTTCCAAAACTACGAACACCGCGCTCAGGTGAGGCTGAGCCTCCCCAAATACGGCCATTTGCTGAATTCGCGTATCGGCTAGAAAGTAACTCTCGACCCATTCGGGAGAGATATTCCTGCCGTAGCTTGAGATGATCACATTTTTGATTCTGCCGGTAATATGCAGGAAACCCTCGGTATCGATAAAGCCAGCGTCACCCGTAGCGATCTCCGATGGAGCGGGCATGTCTTGCAGGTACCCGGTCATGGCCGCTCCCGTAACAAATACCTCTCCAGAGTCGCCAATGCGCACCTGAGCATGGGGCAGGGGCTTGCCCACGCTGCCGACGCGATTCGCCAGCGGCGTGTTAAGTGCGACACAAGAGCCACACTCTGTCAGCCCGTAGCCCTCATAAACCGGTAACCCCATAGCCTGGGCATTCAGTAGAAGGTCAGGCGCGACTTTACCTCCGCCCACCGCCATGAATTTGAGTCCTGCCAAAGAGTCTGCCACGTTGGCTTCGACAATGAGCTTCAACATTTGCGGCAACAAGATAACGCTCTCTGCGCGGGACGCTTTGATTTGCCCGGCAAACATATGGGGATCAAACGTGTGGTTGGAAGACAAGCCCAACTGATCCGGTGTCTCGATGAAAATGCTCCGCCCCATCCATAGCGCGAGGTAAATGCCAGCGACATTCTCGAGCAGCGTTGCAAAGGGCAGTAGCGCCAGGTGGCGACCCAGTTGGCTCGGAATCAATGCCTCCGATAGCGATGTCACGATCGACATCATCGTACCCTCGCCGAGGCAGGCGCCCTTGGGCTGTCCTGTGCTGCCAGAGGTGTAGGTGACTTTGCAGTAATTTGACAGTGTCTGGGGGGCCGTTATGTTGCGTTGGACATATTCGCCCTGCAGCGTTTTCGATGCCAGGTTTTGGCCCGGGGCAAAGGGGAAGTCTCTGTCTGTAAAAATGTAGTCGACGAAACTGTTGTTAATCAGATGCTCAACCTGATGCGCACTGAAAAAAAGTGGGATGGGCACTACTACGATGTCTGCTGAACAGGCAGCGAGATCGAGAATGGCCCAATCAAATGAGTTAGTGGCATAGATTCCTAGCCGCCGGACCCCCAATGCTTGGAGTTCGTCACGTGCGTTGCAAATGCGCTGCGCCAACGTCTGATACGAAAGCGTTGCCCCTGCACTGACGAGGCTCTCCCGATCCGGATAGAGATTGGCGAACTGCTCTATGCGTTTGCCTAGCTCCCGCATGATGACTCCCGGGACAGCCAGAATCGGCGCCGTATATATTCGAGCCCCTCTTTGACGTTGACCGCCATGATCTGAGGGTCGCAGTTGTAATAGCGACCCCAGTGATCCTTCTCTGCGCCCAGTTTTTCAGCGTCGGCAGTCTGGATGGTGTGGTAGGGCACCTTGGCTCTTTTCAGTGCCATACGGAGGGCATGGGTGCCAGTGAAAACCGCGTGCGATCGCGCCCGCCGCTCTGCCTCTTCAAAGAGAAAGGCGATTAACAATACGGCCACCTGAATGTTTTCGGCGGCAAGATTGCCAACTTCTAGGATTCGGTCGCGCTTGATCTCCTCGCCCGTGACATGACTCAAAATGGTTTCGATAGGTCTATCTAGATAGCGTTCCAGTAGGCCGCCCTCCATCTCCATCATGCGAATGCCAACGGCCCCAGCGGCGGGCTCTCCCGGCGTTCGAATGGAGAACAGGTGCGGCAAACACTGCTCGATCTTGGCGCCGTGGACGGCCTGATATTTCTCTCGGATCAAGTCCTCTATAGCACGTCGATCGGCCGAGTCCTCTCCGTGGTAACGCGCCTCCCATTGTCTGGCACCATTGATCGCACCCAGTGTTGCCAAGGGTTCGTTGGAAAGATTGGGGAGCACCCCAGCTAAAGTAAAGCCGTTATCACCGTTGCCGATGAACGGGGACGCCTCGTGTTGCCAGCAGGTCACGTCCGTGAAGGAGGTTTGATTCAGCATGGGTATCACTCACTCTGTGTGAGCGTTCATAATCCGCGAGAAACCTTAAGGAAGACTTAAGGCAGAAATGGCAGTTTTGCGGCGAGAATAGCCTCGGTTGACGGGAACTTTTTGCGCTGAGGCTAGAAAAATTCGTATTCGAATTCGAGCTTTACGGTGTAATCCAGCTCTGAATTAAGGCCCTTCAAGGCTGAGAAAGCCCAGCGTAGCTGCTGGCCCGGGCTCAAACGGATGAGGCCGGCCGCCCCGGGACCGATAGCAGTGGTGTCTTGGCCCTGAAAAAACTCGATCATTGGCTCAAACTCGGGGCGCAGACGATATCGCGTTTGCAGGCCGAGGCGACTCTCTAGTTCATTGTCGAAGCCGGAGCCCCACTCATAGCTCGCCACAAGGTTGGAAATCAAACTGAGCTTGTTCCAGTCCTTTTGGTTCAGCACGCCGGCGCTGAGTTCGTGATTGTGGGTGTCGAGATTAGTTTCGGCTTCGAACAAGACCCCCCAATCACTATCGTATTCCCCTTGCTCGGTAAGTTGCCAAATGATCTCCAGTTCAACCTGTTGGCTTTCGCTCGTGTCGGTGTCGAGTGTCGACACGCTTAATTCGGTATATACCCCATCAAAAAATGAGGTGCCGAAACCCAATTTCCCCAAGCTATTGGATTCAATGCGCCCACTGGGTCGATTCTCATCCAGCCACAGCATCTCGATCTCTCGCTCGAGCGGCTGTACATAAGGGGCATAGATCTGGCTGATCGCTGACCCATCAGCGTGTGCCTGACTGCTGGCCAGCGTTCCGAGCGCGATCGTGGTCAGAGCATGGCTAGGGCGCTTCATTGGCGTAAATCTGAGGCGAGCGAGATGTAGACACTGGGAGCCGAAAAGACATGAAAAGCACTAGCAGGGAAGCGACATAGATAATGGCGTGCCAGCGAGAGGGAGTCGCCTCGTAGCCCAGCAAAGCATAAAGCAATTGACCGAGCAGTGAATTTTCCGGGAGCCAGCCACTGGTATCCCAGAGTGGTGGCGAATAGGGGATGCGATCGACTTGTTCGAGTAGCGAGACGGCCTGCGTCAGGATTCCTGCCACCACCACCGCGAGCAAAATGGGCACAACGATGTCCCTTTGCCGCTGATCCATCCACCCCAGCAAGTGATAGATCAGCACGCCGGTGCTCATACCAGTAACGGCGCCAATCAAAGCGCCCGCCATGGCGGGCCCCGCCATTGTTTCGGTGCTCAGAAAAGCCTGCAGGTAAAGGAAGATCTCGGATACCTCTCTTGCCAGAGCCAGCGCGATAGGGATGCCCATGCATGTGGCAATGACAGAGCGATGTACGCCAGGCGCTCTCATCGCGACAAACAGCCCGCAAATTGAGGCAAAAATGAGGCCCTGTAGCAGGGCATTGAGAATTTCCTGGCCTGCATAATCAAATTGTTCGCTTACCCACGCAATCTGCCAGGCGTAGAGCAGAGCCCCCGTCAGCCCGACCACAAACGCTGGAGCGAGCCAACGCAGCCCGACTTTGGTTTCATGACTTACGAGCAGGAGCAAGGCGATGAGCAGCGCTGCTTCGAGAACCTCGCGCAGTACAATAACGACAGCCTCCAAAATCACGGCGCCGTCACCCGGATAACGCCCTGGGCGGTTTTAGGATTGAATTCGCCAATGAAGGGGTACTCACCGGGCGCCAGCGGCCCCACAAAAATCACCGCTTTGGCGTGACCGGCGATCACTTTTTCTCGATTCAGTTCGTAGCTTTCGAACTCTTCCGGCGTCGCGTCGCGATTGACCACCAACAGCCGGACCTTCTGACCGGCTGGGATTTCCACAGAGCTCGGCTGAAACACATGGTTGATGATTTCCAACTCAACGGTGGGGGCGGCCGCCTCGGCGTGGGGCAGCGTTGCGAGTAGAGGCAGGGCCTTAAGCCATCGATACCGATTCATCCAGCTTTCCTTGTAGCGCAAGCGAAAGGGACACTTTTGTGCCCAGACCGTTGGGGCCATCGGCCAATGCCCAGGTCCCCTGATGTAATTTCGCGACGAGATCCACGATAGACAATCCCAGGCCGCAGCCGGGGATTTTGGTGTGAGCGACGTCCGTGCCACGGACAAAACGGTGCGCAACGCGTTCTTTGAGTCTGTCCGGGATACCGGGGCCGGAATCGATGACATCAACGGTGACAGATTGCCCCTGTCTTAGGATGCGCACTTCAATCGTGGCACCCCGGGGGGAATATTTACTCGCATTGTCGACAATATTTTTGATCAGAGCGCTCAGCGCGTAGGAATGCCCATTCACCACGACTTCGTCGCCCTCGAGAGAGATCTGTTGTTGTCTTGCTTGTATGAGCGGATAGAGGTCGGTGATGACTTCCTGACATAAACGCTTGATCTGTATTTCCTGAAATTGACTTTTAATCTGTTCGGAGCTAGCACGATAAAGCATGAGCAGCTGTTCAATAATATGGCCCATGCGGTCAAGGTTTTGCTCGACAGCTCGGACATCGGGATCGTCGGGTGCTAATTTTTTGCCGAGATTAAAGACATCAATTTTTAAGGCGCTGACAGGGGTGCGCAGCTCGTGCGCGGCGTCTCCCGCAAACCGACGTTCTCGCTCGAAGGCGGCTTCGAGCCGATCTAGCAGTGAGTTGGTGGTTTCCAGCAGGGGTTGGAGCTCCAGAGGCACCGCGTCGAACGTCAGCGCTTGCAAGTTCTGCGAGGATCTGGCGCGAAGCTCTCTCTCCACCAGTCGCAGGTGACGCAGACCGAAGGTAATAATGGTACCGATCAGCACCGCCAGTATGGGGATGCCGATGCCAATGGGCAGCAGGGTTTGGGTTACCACCTCTTCGACAATTTCAAACTGCAATGCCCGGCGCTCGGCCACGACGATCAGTTCTCCAGAAGGGGTCGTAGTCGATAGCGTTCGCCATAAGATGCCATTGTGACTGACGTCGATAAACCCGTCAGATTCACTGCTGATTGGGGTTTCAGGGGCTCCCGGTGAGCCTCTGATGAGTTGCCCGTCGCGATCAAAAATCTGGAAAAGCTGATTGACTGATTCCGATGTTTCCAG
>CAZXGO010000107.1:6478-8024 GCA_964640035.1 uncultured Chitinophagales bacterium | reverse complement strand
TTAAGGGCTGAAACCAGTGGGTATAATGAGAAGCACCACGCTCAGTCGCCCAATCCTTCATAGCAACAGCCACCGCATCCGCGATGGAGAGAGGAATAGGCTCATTATTCTTTAGTGTTTTACGTAGTTCCTTCCAAACACTTTTAGGTAATCTTGCTTTTAGATTATCAAGATGCAAGGTGTTTTCCCCAAAGATTTCAGGGATGTTCATGGTCTTGGTATTCGTTGGCATTGGTAAGCTATCAGTATGCCTGATCGCAGCCATAACATCATATCTACGTAAAGACTTGCTCATAGGTTTAATTATTTGCCGTTATTGGATTTTGGGATGCCCAAAAATAAGGAAGCTTAAGAAATAAACAATATTTAATTTAATCATTTTCAATAATTCGTCTTATTTAAAAAGGCAGATACGTTTTAAGACATTTTTATTTCAGCCAATTAACCTCACTTTACGTAAAAAAGGGCTTTTAGTGGTATGACAGGATCGAATCGGAGTATATTTGGGTTAATCTTTCCTAAATTAGTTCTTCAAAAAGGTTCACATCTTGATGAAAGTATGGCTTGAAGCAGCCCGGCTTCGCACCCTACCAGCAGCAGCAGTACCCGTAATTACCGGAGTAACGCTAGCCGCTATTGATGGGTATAATGATATCCTTATTGCTGGCATCACCCTATGCACTGCTCTTCTGATTCAAGTAGGCACCAATTTCGCAAATGAGTACTACGATTTCGTGAAAGGTGCAGATACCGACGAACGGATAGGTTTCCTGCGGGCGACATCTGCTGGACTGATTGCACCCCATGCTATGAAACGGGCTGCAGCAATCACCATGCTTCTGGCTTTTATGATCGGTTTAAGTCTGGTTTGGGTGGGTGGGTGGCCAATTCTGTTGATTGGTGTGCTATCCATCTTTTTTGGATATGCTTATACTGGCGGACCCTATCCTCTGGCCTATAATGGTCTCGGCGATCTTTTTGTAATGATCTTCTTCGGCGTGATTGCAGTGATGGGGTCCTACTTTTTGCAAACAGCTGCGCTCTCCTATCCCGCATTGATCGCTTCATTAGGAGCCGGTGCCCTAGCCACTAACATTCTCGTCGTCAATAATCTGCGTGATTCTGAAACGGATAAAAAAGCGGGTAAAAAAACCCTGGGGGTGCGTTTTGGGGATGGCTTTCTGCGCCTGGAATACACCGGATTACTCTTCGTGGCTCTGGCAGTACCACCACATTTCTTCTTTCAGGAAGGATTCAACGCAATTGTATTCCTGCCCTTTATCACACTTCCATTGGCACTGATTGCGCTCAATTCTGTGTGGACTGAGCCAGATAAGCGCCAGCTCAACGAGACCCTGGAAAAGACGGCAGCTTTTATGGCTCTTTACGGCCTTTTAACCTGTGTTGGCCTCTGGCTGGCTCAACCATGATCAATTACTACACGTATAAGATCCCCTTCAAACAAAATCTGGTTTTGGGAAATCAGGTCATCTCAGAACGTGAAGGCCTCCTTCTACATTTTCGGTATGACGATCGATCTATCTGG
>CAZXGO010000107.1:5469-6411 GCA_964640035.1 uncultured Chitinophagales bacterium | reverse complement strand
AACAAATCCGGTATGAGTCTTCGGAAGCTGCTGAATCCACAAGCTACTGATCGTGTTGGATGCAATGCTCTCATTGGGATTATGGCCGAAGAAGCCTATCCGGCAGCCATAGAGCAAGCCGTCAAGGATGGATTTCGTACTATCAAATTCAAAATTCAGGATCCGAGTGCACTGGTAAAACTATTACAGCCTTTTCGCAGGGCTCATCCTGACCTTCGTTTCCGGTTCGATGCGAATGGATCCTGGCCTCTGAATAAAGCTTATGAGTGGTGCCAACTACTCTCAAGTGTCTATCCTGAGTATCTGGAACAGCCCTTCCCAAAAGGACAAGAACATGCTATGGCAAATTTACAAGCTCAAATCGACTTTCCCCTTGCTGCGGACGAGTCCTGCACAGATCTTGCATCGATGATTCATATCCACGAACTCAAAGCTGCCCGGTATTTCATCCTAAAACCGGCATTGGTGGGCTCCTTAAGAGAAATACGTCACATGATCGATTGGCTCAGTAATCATCATATCCCCTTCACGTTGACCACCTTACTTGAGTCCGAAGTCGCCCGAAATTGGATCTACAGTCTGTGCATAGCCTTTGCCGATCCAAATACTGATCACGGCTTGAATACAGGGACATTATTCGAACGTGATCTGTTGAAAGAGACCAGTAGGGAAAAACCATCACAGATCATTATTGATGATTCGGTTCCAAGGCCTGAACCTGATCCTGGCTTGATCTATCGATTCTAAGAAGATGAGTTTTTCCATTGAAAGCATATATGGATCGATCACAAAGCAGGAAATTCTCCAGTTTTCCCGCAAATTGTGCCATTTTATACAGGGCAGATCATCGTCATCCCCGATTCTGGCTATTCAGGCTCATACAAACCCAGAAACCGTTCTGGTGATGGCCTCCTGCTTGTTTGCAGGCATTCCCTTTGTGAG
>CAZXGO010000107.1:0-5459 GCA_964640035.1 uncultured Chitinophagales bacterium | reverse complement strand
ACTTTGGGTTGTTGCTGATGCTACACAGGCAGTAGATAGGGATGTTCTCTCCATCGATCCCTTCATTGCCCAGCTCAAACAGCTCCCTGAAGCAGACCCAACACCCTCGGATCCTTCCACTCATGCCGTGATGCTTGCCACCTCAGGATCGACTGGCGAGCCCAAATGGCTGGGATTTAACCAAGCTCAGCTTCAGGCCGCCGCTGAGGCCTCCAAACAAGTACTTGAGCCATCCCCTGATGGCGCCTGGTTACTAAATTTGCCGTTGAACCATGTCGGTGGACTAGGGATCCTTGTCCGAAGCCTGCTTTGGGACACTCCCATTGTTGTCGATGCCCGCAAAGACCCCGAATCCATCCTTGAACTACTGCGCGAGTACCCACAAATCGAACACCTCTCTCTGGTACCTACCCAGTTACATCGTCTCCTGGAGGTCAGAGGTGCGAAGGATTTAGCATCGTTGAATAATATCCTTGTCGGTGCAGGTTCTTTGAGCAAAGCGGATCTGGAGATGGTGAATCGCAATAAACTGCCCGTACGTCAAAGCTATGGATTGACCGAGACCTTTGGTCATGTCACTGTGAGTCCAAAAGCCAGTGCATCTCCTCTTCACATCTCAGATTGTGGAAAGCCCCTTCCCGGTATAGAGCTGATCACCAAAAACGGTGACTCTGGCACTTCTAAGGCCACAAAAGAAGGGACAATATGGTTAAAAGGAGCTCAAATTGCTAAATACTACATTGGGCAGTCCACATCAAGTCAGGATGATTGGTTCAACACGAATGACATCGGCTATTTGAGCCCTAATGGCAACCTTGTTTTTATAGGACGCACCCAGCATATCATCAAATCTGGAGGATATTCCATCCCTGCAACTAAAGTCGAAGAGTCGATACGACAATTTCAAAATATCCAGGATGTAGCAGTAATCGGAGTTGAAGATAGCGAATGGGGCGAGCGCGTACATGCCTGTGTAGAGGTCAAAACAAATGCTCCACTGGATGTTGTAGCGTTGAACACGTTCTTAAGAGACCATCTATCCGGTGCAGAAGTCCCAAAAACCCTCAGTATTCACAAGGAATTCCCACGTTCACCACTGGGAAAAATAAGCTACCCGCAGCTTCAAGAGCTACTGAGAAACTATCCCATTCAGCGTCTATAGACCAAGACGCTTGAATATCGTATCGACCTGCCGGGTGTGATACATCAGATCGAAGGCATCGGCGATTGCATCGGCATCAAGTGCTTGAGCAATATCACTCGCCTCGACCAATTCCCGAAATGGGCGCCTTTCCTTCCAGGCCTGCATGGCCAGAGGTTGAACCATGTCGTAGGCTTTTTCGCGCGACATCCCCGTATCGATGAGCTTAAGCAGAACCCGCTGAGAGAACACCAGGCCGAAGGTGCGATCGATGTTTTCTTTCATGTGCTCTGGGTAAACGACCAGATTTTCGATGATGCGCGCAAAACGGTCGAGCATGTAATCGAGTAAGGTCGTTGCATCGGGCAAAATGATGCGCTCGGCCGCTGAATGCGAAATATCACGCTCATGCCAGAGTGGCATGTTCTCATAAGAAGTCACCATATACCCACGAATGACCCTCGCGCACCCGCTGATATTTTCTGATCCCACCGGATTACGTTTGTGAGGCATGGCTGAGGAGCCTTTTTGTCCCTCATAAAAACGCTCTTCGACTTCAAGGGTTTCACTTTTCTGCAGGTGACGTATTTCAACGGCCATTTTTTCCAGGCTAGAGGCAAGAAGGGCAATCACCGACATGTAGTAGGCGTGACGATCTCGTTGCAAGGTCTGTGTAGATATAGGGGCAAAAGCGAGTCCGAGTTCTTTACACACAATTTCTTCCACTTTTGGGGGAATATGAGCAAATGTTCCGACGGCTCCAGAAATCTTCCCAAACTCTACCTCTTTAGAAGCCTGCAGGAAACGTTCACGATTACGTTGCATCTCTGCATACCAAAGTGCACATTTGAGTCCGAACGTTGTTGGCTCTGCATGGATACCGTGGGTGCGGCCCATCATCACCGTAAACTTATGCTCGCGGGCTTTGGCAGCCAGCGCTTCGATCAGACGATCGACACCTTCCAGCAAAATCCCATTGGCTTTTTTGAGACGAACTCCCCATGCGGTATCGACCACATCGGTGGAGGTTAGTCCAAAATGAACCCACTTTTTTTCTTCACCCAGGCTTTCGGAAACAGCACGTGTAAAAGCGACGACATCGTGGCGGGTCGACGCTTCGATTTCCTTGATACGATCGATATCAAAACGGGCGTCGCGATACAAAACCTCGACATCCTCTTTGGGAATATGCCCGAGAACACTCCAGGCTTTACAGGCGGCCAGTTCCACATCCAACCACGCCTGAAATTGCGATTGCTCTGACCATAATTCCGACATTATTGGGCGACTGTAACGATCGATCATTGTAGTGATATCTATTCTTTGGTTAAATCGGAGCCGGTTTCTGGTTCTTTTGTATCGAGTTGGCGCACGCGCAGGCGTTTCACACGGTTATTTTCCAACTCGTGGACGATAATCTCCAGATTACCAACCCGTACTTTCTCCCCTACCGATGGAATACGCTCCAGGATGTGATAAACGAGTCCGCCGAGAGTTTCATATTCATCATCATCTTTGGCAATTTCCTGCTCAAAGAGATCATTCAGCTCATCCAGATCGACGCGGGCATCCATGATGTAATCACCATTGCGTAGCTGACGTATTTCATCCTGTTCGGATGGATCCATCTCCAGTTCACCCATGATCTCTTCAAGTACATCATCGAGGGTAACCAGCTTCTTATTTACAGGGATGAACAGTGCTTTTCGTGCGATGGATTTCCAATTGAACTCACGGTCATCAATCTCTTCATTCAGAAAGGAGAGCAGATCTTTGGCATAGATAATACCTGCTATGGAATCTAAATCTGGATCACAAAGGGGCAAGCGGGATACTCGTAGGGACCGCACCCGTTCAAGTACCTCACCTAAGGTATCATCAATCGACACCGATTCAATATCTACCCGTGAGGTCATGATTTCCCGAACTTCCGTATTGCCGAATTCAATTACATTTTCGATGATTTCGCGCTCATCTTCACGTAATTGTCCCTCTTGCTCTCCAACTTCTGCCAATGCCATCAGATCACTACCGGTAATTTTATTTTTGGGTTTCGGTATACGCTTCTCCAAACTCATTGAGCTAGCAGCCACAATTTTATTTACGGGCTTGAGAAGAACAAAAAAGACGTAGATGAAACGACTAAACAGAGATGCCACCGAATAAGGGTTCTTCAAACCGATTACTTTTGGTGATATCTCACCAAAAACGACAAGCGCCGATGTCAGTAGAACTATTTCGATAGCATAAACGGGTACGGCTGGCCAATCGTAATAGGCAATAAGGTTACCCGTAAGCACGGCAGCAAAAACAGATATCAGGATATTTACCACAGTATTACCGATGAGAATCGTAGACAAAAGTTGTCGCGGATGCTCAAGTAAATATTGAATGCGACGAAGGGTCGGACTATCATTTTGGCGAATACGATCCGTGAGATCATGAGATTTAATCGAGAAAAAGGCAACCTCAGAGCTGGAAAATATCGCAGATAAAAAGAAAGAGATTACGATAACAGTAATCTGAAAACCCATCTCACCGGCATTCAGAGATGGGGCTGTGGGCAGTTGAAGATCTGCGGCTAGTTGTAATAAAAAGGACGATCGAGAGGGATCCACATCTAACAGTATCAGTTCAAAAAAAACGACAAAAGCATAAAAAAATCCGAGGGGTTAAACATTTATACCCCCCGGAATTAAAATATACACATTTTCAGCCTTTGTGATGAAGATCTTTAGAATGGCAGATCGTCGTCCATGTCGTTGAACTCATCATTCACGACCACTGCGGGCTTATTGGTAGAACTGGCTACTGAAGCAGATTTAGGTGCGGAAGAG
The DNA here is from genome assembly GCA_964640035.1 of uncultured Chitinophagales bacterium. Lineage (GTDB taxonomy): Bacteria > Bacteroidota > Rhodothermia > Balneolales > CAYWCV01 > CAYWCV01. Next base: position 1,481 of record CAZXGO010000107.1, on the reverse strand, counting down.
GCCGACATCGGCATATCCATACCTGCATCCTGACGAGAACCCAGCAATTGCATACTCGTGGCTTTTATCTCAGTGGTATAGCGCTTTTGACCCTCTTTGTCTTCCCACTGACGTGTCTGGATACTTCCTTCGATGTACACCGGACTTCCCTTTCTGAGGTACTGCTGAGCGAGCTCCGCCAAACGTCCCCAAGCCACAATGCGGTGCCATTCGGTGTTTTCTTTCATTTCGCCGTTGGCATCGCGATATTTTTCAGTGGTAGCGATATTAAAGGTTGCCAGCGCGGTATTCGACTGAGTGTAACGTACCTCAGGATCCGCGCCAAGATTTCCGATGATCAGTGCTTTATTTAAACTTGCCATAGAATTTGAAGATTGGTAATTGTTTCCGTTATAATGTAGATATCCGCCAACACAATTCCTTACGCCCTGACCATCATTTTTTTTGTAAAATTTTTAAAAAGCCGTCAATATTGCCCAAATACATGGCAAAGTCTTATTTTTAGCCGGCTTTTGGCCATGCTACAGATTAAAAAACTGAACGTAAACACATCATCAGGACAACCTCATCCGAACTACTATGAGATATTCCATACTTGCACTTTTTGTTATCCTGCTTACCAGCTGCGACGGAGCTGCTCAGACTGAAGAGTTGAACCGTTTGCGCGAGCAGGTCAAAACCCTCGAAACTGAGGGCTCAGCAGCCAAACAAGCGCAACAACGCCTACAGCAACTCAGCGGCTACATGCAGGGTATGCAAGCTCGCGTAAGCACCACAGCCGGTGATATTGTAATCAAATTTTACCCTGATCTCGCCCCCATCCATGTGCTGGCTTTTATGTCGCGCGCCGAGAGCGGTTTCTACAATGACACCTACTTTCATCGCGTAATCCCCGGATTTATGATCCAGGGAGGCGATCCCAACACAAAAAATACGAATCCTATGGATGATGGTCTCGGTGGACCCATGGGCGCCATTCCTCACGAGTTCAGCCCGACTTCACACAAACGTGGCATTGTATCGATGGCACGGGTGAGCGAGAAATCAATGGGCGCTGGATCACAGTTCTTCATCATGCACGCCGATTACCCATCCCTCGATAATGAATACACCGTCTTTGGAGAGGTGGTAAGTGGGATGGAAGTGGTTGATCAGATTGCCACTGCTGAAACGAATAAGACCGATCCTCGCCTTCAGGATCGTCCGTTGAATCCAGTGAAGATCACCTCCATCGAAATCTTCAAAGCGGCCAACTAAACGCTTATCCCTTTCGCCATCTGAAGAAACAAAAAAGGCAGCTCATGGCTGCCTTTTTCATGTTGAGATGATGTTACATCGGATAGACTATTTCGGATAGATACCAGTACGATCCATCTCCGAAAGCAGCTCGATGCGCTCTTGTGTTGGTGGGTGAGTCGAAAATAGACGACTGAATCCCCGACCAGCGAGCGGACTAACCGGAAACATGTGAGCCGTGCTTT
>CAZXGO010000106.1:0-8050 GCA_964640035.1 uncultured Chitinophagales bacterium | reverse complement strand
TGGCCCTCAACGGTGCCCTGGCTGGATTGGTGTCGATCACTGCTGAACCACTCACAGGCACTGCCATCGCCTCTACAGCGATCGGTGCCATCGGTGGATTGATCTGCTACGCATCCATCCTGATCCTGGACCGTAAGTTCAAGATCGACGACCCAGTTGGTGCCATCTCGGTGCACGGTGTAGCCGGCATCTGGGGCTTGATGGCTGTGCCTTTCACCAACACAGCCGGATCGTTCCTGACCCAGGCCTACGGTGCTGCTGTGATCTTTGGGTGGGTGTTCATCACAAGCCTGATCGTTTGGTACATCATCAAACTGACCATGGGCTTGCGTGTCTCCCCCAAAGAAGAGCACGAAGGTTCGGACATGGAAGAGTGCGGTCTCGTGGCTTATCCTGAGTTCCGTCAGAGCGCCAAGTAAAGGCTCGTATCAAACAAAACCGCCCTACGGGGCGGTTTTTTTATGACTCTAGTTCGGAATCCCAGTAAAGGTAGTCTCTCCAGGTCTCGTGGAGTGAATCGTGCAAGTACTGGCGACCGTTGAGATAGAGTTGCCAGCTAGTGGGCTCTTTGGGTTCTTTCAACAACCGCATACCAGCACCACGTGGTGTACGAGCGCCTTTGCGATAGTTGCAGGGTTGACAAGCGGCTACCACGTTCAACCAGTTAGACTTACCACCGTAACTACGAGGCAGCACATGATCGAAGGTCAAGCCGCGCGCTTCTTTTTCTTCGCCGCAGTACTGGCAAGTGAACTGATCTCTGAGATAGATGTTGTATCTGTTGAAAGTGGGAGTGCTACCACGCTTGACGTAATCTCTGAGCACGATCACCGAAGGTAGACGCCAAGATACTTTTTCTGATTTGATCTCGTAGTCGTATTCTTCGACTACGCTGACGCGTTCTTGGAATACGGCTTTGATGGCTTCCTGCCATGTCATGGTGGAAAGAGGATGGACCGTGAGCGGTTGCCAATCTGCGTTGAGCAACAGGGCCGGGTATTGGTTCAGTTCTAGCATCGGTCCTCTCGTGGTTGAACGATATTTACCTTGACATCTGTGACGTGTTTATCATATACTGTGAGCATGAAAACCAAACGCGAAAAGTTCCGCCTCGAGATGTACGGTCGGCCCAAGACCGTGTTCGATCCTTCCAACAAGAAACATCGCCAGTACTACATGGAGTTCCTGGAGACAGGATCATGGAGGCTATCGCCGGTGATGTTCATCATCGACGACGAATCGTCGTCGGTGCCCGACTGCATACAGAAGAAGATCCAAGACTACTACTTCAAGAAAGAGTTTGGTCCTAAAAGACGCTTCCGCATGCTGGAATCCGCCGTGGACCTCTAGTATCTGCGTAGGGGTTGACAAACCCTGGACTTTTTGCTAAAATAGTATCTGTAGTACCCATAAACTGATCTCGTATCGTACGAGCAACGAAAGGAAAACTATGGCCAAGCGTCTCACACGCAAACTCACCGATGTGGCCCTGGAAGTCGAAGCCACCATCAAACGAGAATTCGAAGTCTCGGACCGCGAACTGGAATCGTGGCGTCATCGAGCACAGAATCTTCCTCAGGCATTCCCCACTTGCACTACCATCCACATCGACGATCTCTGGATCGACTACGAAGTGCAACGCGATGTCATCCACAAGCATGTGATGCGGATCATGAAGAAATGGGACCCAAGGATCTGCTCGCCGGTGTCGGCATGTAGGGTCAAGGGACGAGATACTGTGGATACCTACGATGGCCAGCACCGCACCTTGGCCGCCACCATCCTAGGCTACACCGACATACCCTGTGCGGTGGTAGAGACCGATGATCCCAACTTTCCCTCCTATGCTTTCGAGATGCTCAACGACACTGGCGTCAAGCGACTGGGTCCCGGCGACTTGCATCGCAACGCCCTTGTGCGTTACAAGAACGGCAGCCGAGACATCAAGAACGTCAAGGCCTGGAACATGCAACAACAATTCGACGCCCTGGGCATCGACTTGGAAGACAAGAACACCCGCAAGAGCGAAGCCTTGCGCGGCGACAACCAGTATTTCTTCAGCCACTTCAAGTATGCGCAGAAAGCCATCGATGCAGACACTTCAGGAAAAGTGCTGTGTCGCATCCTGAAAGCCATCCGCGACAACTTCCCCAACAACGAAGAGATCGATCAAGGTGTGTTCATTGGACTCTACGAACTGCGCCGCTTGGCTGGCACCGCTGGCTTGATCCTGCCCGAAGACTGGATGGACACGCTGTTGTCCAGCATCGCCCGTGTTTGGCCCGACAGCGCAGTGGTACACGCCAAGGGTCGCACCCAGTGGGCGTTCTACAAAGGCGATGGTAGTACCTGGACTGCGCCCACTGCCATGAGCAACTTCCTGCGAGAAGTACACAAGGTCAAGGGTGGATCGTTGAACTTGCCTTACCACGGTGATGGATCCAAGATGGGCATCGAAGAGGGCGTGATCGCTCCAGGACTGTTCTAATGGATCGTGCTCTCATCGAGGACTTCGTGCCTCCAGTGTATGCCCGCACACCCAGGAACAGCGAGAGTTATCGTGCCACCTACCGCTACTGTTCGGGCCGGCTTGCTGAGATCCTGGAGATCTATCGTGGCAGCACCAACGACCAGCAGACCTTGCGCTTGGTGCGCGATGACATGGACAACTTGCTGAGACGCTATCACGGCTACGCCATCAAGGAAAACATCGGTGCCCACTATCGTGAAGTGGGTGTGGATCAGGACGCAGACTTCGAGCACTTGATCCCTGCGGCCCGTGTGCGTGACATGATGATCGCGGGTGTGATCACCATAGACCAAGCACTCAACTGCCCCACCGTGACCTTGAGCAGATCCAAGCACCATGCTCTCAAAGAAGCCGGGTGGGCCAGCCATACTCCTGATGTTTGGCATCCTTTCCGTCGCTATACACAGGTGTTCGAGGCCCAGTTCGAGACCTACGATGGACGCGCCGTCGATCCTGAGTCTTGGACCTTGGAGGATCATTACCGTTATTTCGACCAACAGGTCCTGAAGTGATCCTCACTTGACTGGTCCTGATATCCCTGCTATAATAAACCAAAGGAGTTCATATGTTTGAAATCATCTTCGAAGCCAGTGACACCATCGATCAACGTCGCGAACAGATCCAAAGCCTGCTACAGGAAAACGTCTGTGCCGTGACTTTCACCAAAGTCAATGGCGAACAGCGCATCATGCCCTGCACCTTGATGCCCAACCTATTGCCACCAGCACCGGTAGTGGAAAAGGCCAAACCAGCTCGCCCTGAACCCGTGGACACCATGAGCGTGTGGTGCACGGATCAGAACGCTTGGCGCAGTTTCCGTCTGGAGAACGTCCAGACCCTGAGGATCCTGGAAAGTAAATAAAATCATGGGTGATACCGCTTTCAGCCTGTTGGTGATCTTCTTGGTGTCTTGGGCCATCGGGCATGTGTTTTGGTCTTGGGTGTTGCGCAAGAGCTACCAAGAGACCGTCAAAGAAGTAGCCGAGGCCATCGTGGAAAAGAACTTCGTGTTCATGAAGATCGAGCGCGACCCTGATTCCGGATACTACTTCGCTTACCAAGCCGAGGATCACTCGTTCCTGGCACACGGCGAGACCTTCGAGGAACTGCAGGAAAACTTCGCGAAAAGGTTCCCCAACAAGGCCGGCCTCATCAGCGAGCAGAACTCCTCCACCCTCAACATCAGCGCATAGGGACGATTCCATGGCCCAACAATGGATAGTGTTGTTTGACTCCTTGGGCATGGACACCCTGCTGCCATTGGATGATCTGCGCCAAGACGACATGATAGCGATCTTGTCAGGCGAGCAGCCCGTGGGTGGCTGGAACACCCGCGTGATCATGATGGTCCATCGTGCGCGTGCCAACCAGCAACGCCGGGCCGAAGTCTGGGCCTATGACACCGCCGATGACTTCACTGAACCAGACATGCGCGAGATGTGGCAGGACGCGCCGCAGGGCATGGCGGATCTGGTACGGGACAAGGGCACCTGCTTATACCGCGCCAGTCGGCCAAAAGAAGTCATCGTCTAGCATTAAATAATCACCTCAAAGGAGGAACACCAAATGGCTTTTGATATCGACGCGAGATCTGGATCCGCAGTAGACGAAGGTCTCAGATCTTTCTTCAGTGACGTATTCTTGCGCATGGCTTTCGCACTGGTACTCAGTGCGGCCACTGCGTTTATCGGTAGTAGCATCCCTGCGCTGTACACAGGCGGACCGCTGACATGGCTGGTGATCCTCAGCCCGTTGGCGTTCGTGCTGATCATGAGTTTCGGGCAGGCCAGGCTCAGCAACAATGCTTTGATCCTGTGCTTCGTGGGTTTCTCGGCTGCCCAAGGACTCAGCATGGGCAGTCTCTTGTTGATGTACACAGCCACCAGCGTGGTCACGGCTTTCTTGATCGCTGCCGCGACCTTTGGCGCCTTCGCTGTGATCGGTTACACCACCCGGCGTGATCTCACTGGTATGGGCACATTCCTGTTGGTGGGCTTGATCGGAGTGATCATCGCAGGCATCGTCAACATCTGGCTGCAGTTACCGGCCCTGGCTGCTGCCCTCAATGTGCTGGCTGTGTTGATCTTCGTGGGCCTCACTGCCTATGATGTGCAGAGGCTCAAGGAGACCTACTACGCTGGTGGTGATTCGGGCGCGGTACGCACCCTGGGTGCCCTGAGCCTGTATCTCGACTTCATCAACATCTTCATCAACATCCTGCAGTTGATCGGAAACCGCCGAGACTGATATGGAATTCCGGCGAGTCTGGCGATACCGCGAAGACATACGTCGCATCTTGGCTGATCAAGGCCGCCCTGTCGAGGATCTTAGGACCTTGGCTCGGCGGCTTGGTCGCTTGTTGAACGATCGCTTGGACAGCCAATTCCATTGGAATCCCAGCCCTGTGCTGGATCGTGGACAGTTGGTGCTTTCCGGCCATTACGAGTTTGATACCAAAGTGCAGCCCATGAAGATCTGGATCAACACACATCCCGATTCCAGGACTTACTATTGGGGGCGTGGCGATGCAGTGACTTGGACCAAATTCGTTTGGGATCTCAGCGAGTGCGTGATGCACGAAAAGGTCCACTACCTACAGCACCGGGCCCGTCGAGGCATAGATCTCTACTGCCGTGAAACCTACGATGACGCTGATCGCAACTACTATTCCGACCCTGACGAGATAGATGCCTATGCCTGGAGTTTGGTGTCAGAGTGCATGGATCGCAAAGGTCTGGCAGAGTTGGTATATCCCAACAAGGACATAGCCACGGTATGGTGGAACTATCAGAGCCTGTTCCCTGCAGGACATCCGGTCCGACGGCGCTTGCTGAAGAAATCCTACAAAAGATTGATCCAAGTCCTCGAACACGGAACCCGTTGACAAACGCCAAGCTACCTGTTATAATCATAGTATGAAGCCCAAGTACATCCGCGCCCACATGAAGACAGCAGAGAACTATGCCAGTCTCAGCACCGCGCGTCGTTTACAAGTTGGTGCCATCATCGTCAAAGATGATCGCATCATTTCTATCGGCTACAACGGCATGCCTGCAGGTTGGGACAATAACTGTGAATACGAAGACGTGGGCTTCTCTGAACTAATGGGTGAACCACAATCGTTGGTCAGCCGAGGATTGAAGACCAGGCCCGAGGTCTTGCACGCCGAAGCCAATGCCATCGCCAAAGTGGCCCGCAGTCCTGAAAGTGCCGAAGGAGCCGTGTTGTTCGTGACACACGCGCCTTGCATGGAGTGCGCCAAGCTGGTGTATCAGAGTGGAATCAAGCAAGTGTTCTGGGGCACTAGATATCGCGACGAGTCCGGACTGGACTTTTTGAAACAAGCAGGAGTCAATGTGTCACAAGTAGAGGAACAGTGATGGCCATGCATGCTCATTATTGGTCATGCAGCAAGTTCGCGGACTGGCTCCGCGGCACTGACAAGCTGTCGGCAGCCACCAGCCAAGAGTGGCGCCGTTGGCACGAAGAAGCACGAAACCGCCATCCCATCCGATACTGGATCGTGGAAGAAGGTTTGGATCGCTTGCAGGATTTCCTGACTTGGCCCATGCGAAAGATCTATGACGCGAAATACTATATCAACAATCGTTGGGTCACTGGTACCCATACTCTTCGTGCTGAGCCTGACCATATCGTTCCTGGTACTTGGCGCGATCTGGGTGATAGGTTCCTTCCTTGTATGTTTGGTAGCCTGGTCGACTACGTGGAGATCGAGCTGGCCTGGAAAAACATCGCCTGCGATCAAAAAGCCCGAGAAAAGTACGAGCCACCGTTCTGGGCCGCAGGCTGGTTCCGCTGGAGGACCTGGAGATGCCCCGAAGCAGGACTAGATCACCTGCGCTGGGAGACTGGTCTGGTCTACGGCGAATGGGATGTCGAAGAGGGCAGCGAACTCTTGGGCAAGCCCACACACCAAGCCGAAAGAGCCAAAGAAGTGTTGGCCTTGTACGATTGGTGGAAGAACCAAAGACCGCAAAGGCCTGATCCTCACGAAGCGTCGGGCTGGACTGAATACTGTGCGGAACGATCGGGAGAAGGCTTCTTCTTTGACGACGAAGAAGAGACTGATGAAAAACGTGCTCGTGTCAATGCCATGCTGGAACACATGAATCGTTTAGAAGCAGAACATGAGCAAGAGGACGAAGACATGCTCATCAGATTGATCAAGATCAGAGGATCCTTATGGGCATGAAAAAGAAAGAGCAACACCAAGCCATCATCGACGGGCTGAGACTGATCGAGGATTTGCTGATACCTCAGGTCACACCTAGGGTGCCCAGCCATATCCGTGATCGCGCACGCGACGTCATGCGACACTATCCCAACGAAGCAGAACTGAAGTCTCTATTAGATAACCTTAAACAACACAAGGAGTAGACCATGAAAGAATTCCTGGCCCGAGAAGGCGCCGATTTCAAGATCCGAGTGCGTGTCAGCGAGTGCAGCTGGCCCGTTGGACTACGACATCTCGAATTCGTCAACGAACAGTACAAAGACGGCGAACTCAAAGAGTCGTCCACGTATGAGTTCTTCATGACTGACGAAGAGATCAAAAACCTCAGCGAAGGACTACGGGCATGAAGAAATGGACTTTACCAGTCACTGAGGATCCTGAAACCGGTGACATGCTGCTGGAATTCCCTGACGATGTGCTGGAAGCCGTGGGCTGGAAGATCGGCGACACCATCGAATGGGACTTACAGATGGATGGCACTTGCATACTGAAACGGATGACGGGCGGAGATGAGAGATCCACTGACCAAGCATAAGCCTGGCAACCACATCATGGTCGACCTCGAGACCCTGGGCACCAAGCCCAACAGTCTCTTGCTGACCATCGGTGCTGTGAGATTTGATCCCTGGGCCAACGATTCGGATACTCCAGTCGAAGAGCTTGATCACTTCTATCGGCGTGTCAGTATCGAGAGCTTCGAAGGCATAGATCACAACATCGACGATGCCACGCTGGCATGGTGGGGCAAGCAAAGCGAAGAAGTACAGGCCGAAGCATTCGCTGAAGAAGACCGACACCCCATCGACCAAGTGCTGTCAGACTTCTACAAATGGTGCGGCGGACTCAATGCTATCTGGGCCAATGGATCAGGATTCGACCTCAACATCATCGAGCATTTCAGCCGCGAGCTCAAGCGAGGCGTAGCCTGGAACTACTGGCAGGCTCGTGATGCCAGGACGCTGTATGCCTTGGTACCAGGACTAGAAAGACCCAAGACAGCCAAACACCATGCCCTCTGGGACTGCTGGAGCCAAGTGGTAGGTGTACAACGAGTGTTCCAGCATCTTGGTATCGACGAGATCGCTTCCTGAAGATAACTAAGAACAGCGGCCTAGAAATGACGCTCATCCCGCTCTATAAATTCTGCGTGTCATCAAACTTGCCCCTTATCACAGGAGACTAGAGATGGCAAATCAACCCCGCGTGTACAAATACACATCCACCAAAGAGTATCACGACGCTTTCCCCTGCGCCTATCGCCAATG
>CAZXGO010000105.1:6657-8255 GCA_964640035.1 uncultured Chitinophagales bacterium | reverse complement strand
TAACCGTAAGAGAGCAGACACAAGGCACTATTGACGGCGATACTATCGGGCTAGGTGGTGCAGGTAGAATAAGATTTGATATCGAAGGAGGTACTACCTATACAGGCACTGCTACTACAGGCACAAACGGCACACTTCAAGTAAACAATATTTAGAATAAATACTGTAGAGAGAGGTATTTAAATGAGCAGAACGTTTGAACTAGCAAAAACTCCTAGAACATTGTCGATTGATACAAGTGGTGTTCCTTCTTTTGAAGGTAATCAAATAATATTAAATTCAGATGAAGCTGGTACACCTAGCGAAACTGTTGCTTTTGAAGTTGAACGTGGAACTAGTAATAATGTAAACATACGCTGGAATGAATCAACAGACGTATGGGAGTTAACTACAGATGGTATATCGTGGTCAACTATTGAATCAACAGGGAACATTGCGCTAGGCACTGATACTACTGGTGACTATGTACAATCTCTTGTAGCTGGCGCTTTGATAGATTTACAAAATAATTCAGGTGAAACTGCAACACCAACTATTGATGTAGATTTATCAGAACTTACTGACATGACTGACGCTGCTGTTGGTACTGACGAAATGGTTATTCTTGACGCTAGCAATCAAAAACGCAAAGCCCTAAATGAAATTCAAATAGGTTTATTTGATACAGCAGATCAAATAGCACTAGGTACTGATACAACTGGTAATTATATTGCAACTATTGCAGGTACAGCAAACGAAGTAGAAGTAAGTGGTAGTGGTTCAGAAACAGCCGCAGTTACTATCGGTTTACCAAACGATGTTACTATTGGTAATGAATTGACTGTAACAACAGGTTTATTTACACCACTTATTGATACAACTGACAGTTCAGCTATTACAGTTACTCCAGCTGCTATATTTTCTTCTGATGTTTCAGTTGAAAATTCTCTTACTGTAACTAATGATGTAATTGTTTCTGGTAACTTGACTGTTCAAGGTACAACTACACAAGTTGATTCAAATGTAGTAAATATTGGCGACAACATTATTACTCTTAATGCAGACGAAGCAGGTACTCCTTCCCAAAATGCAGGTATTGAAGTAGAAAGAGGAACAAGTACAAACGTTCAATTTAGATGGAATGAAGCAAACGACAAGTGGGAAATAACAGAGGACGGCGCTGTTTACTCTAATATACTTACTACAGCAGATGAAGGCACAGGTAATGGTATTGACGCAGATACAGTTGATGGCTTAGAGGCAGCATCTTTTATAAGGTCTGACGCAACAGATTCAGCCACAGGCGCTATTACATTTTCTAATGCTACAGCTTCAACAAACTCAACTACTGGTGCTGTGATAGTCACAGGCGGTGTAGGTATAGGTGGAGCTCTTAATGTTAATGGACAAATTACCGGAGCTACAACCGATACGCTGTTAATTAAAAATTCAGCAGGTACTACACTAAAAACAATACGTGGTGTTTAACGCAGCGCAATATCCTGTGTTTTGGTAGCAATCTTACGCAGCTTCTCTCTTGCAATCTCACCCTTAGCACTGTCGATTACATAATTCCAAACATCGTCTGGTATTGATCTTAGAATTGCTTCTGCTGTTGT
>CAZXGO010000105.1:0-6557 GCA_964640035.1 uncultured Chitinophagales bacterium | reverse complement strand
GTGCTTAGATTCACTTAGATAAAATGCAAAATCTGTAAACAACTCTCCGAATTCTGAAAAATTAAATTCAGCCCATGTATTGTAAAATTCAGCCCACCAAAAACCATGTCCCCATTCTACACTTACGCTAAATGTAGCATTTGTTCCAGTTCCAGTTGTTTGACTTCCGGCACCGGCTGCTTTGTGCCCTGCAGAACTAAAATTACCATTGTAACTGCCAAAATTAGCTGTGGTTTCGCCATCGGCTTCTAAGCCATGACCTACACTGCTAGGCGCAATTCTTACTTCTGTGACAACTCCGGCATTAACAGCAGTAACTTCTAGAACTGCTTCTCTATAGTACGTAATGCCGCTATCTAATTCTAACAAATCTCCAACATTGTAGCCGGTACCGCCGGTAGTAATGTTTATATGTGGACTAAGTCTGAAACCAGTGCCAGTACCATTTGTATGCTCACTACCACTACGTTTTGCATTATGTGATACCCAAACAGCATCAGCAATTTGGCTATTTACTCTAATACGTAGTAGTGCACTACCGTCTGTAGGCTCTTCGAGAGTATGCCCGGTTGCTGTGTTAGGTGTAACTGCTATCCGTACATCATTTATAGCATTATGATAAGTTGTAGCAAGAGCAATGTTATTATCATCTAATTTAATTACGTAATAATAATTCCAGTCTGATAAGCCAGTAATCGGTGCTGATCCTTCCTTAAAAAATACAGGATCGCCTGTTGAAAATCCATGATTAACTAATTCAATATTTTCAGCTGCTGCACTGTCTGTATCTACATTTGCATCATCAAATGTTCTTGTAGTCCGACTGTCTAACATATTTACATTTATATCATGTAGTCTAGCATACATTCTATTATCAATGCCGTTTAGCTGCTTTCTTGCGCCAACTGCTAAAAGCGGGACTTCTCCTCTGCTAGAATCAATATTTAAAATATTTGCAGTTGCAGCTCCATGTAGTAATGTTTGCGTGAATGTTCGATCAGGTGCACTACGCAACACATATGCTTCTGATACTTTTATGTTAGCTACTCCTGGCGAACCGCCACCATTTGCTAATGTTTCCATTCTTACAGGCAGTTTATGACCATCTGTTGGATTAACTGTAAACATGGAATTGTTAATTAATCTAAATCTATGAAAAGGCTTACGCTGTCCTAGATCATTAAATATGCCAAATTCTATAGTTCCGGCGCCTCCACCAGGCCAATCAATATAAAATCTTTGCACACGGGTAAAATCTGGTGCAAATCCAAATGCATCAGAGCCGTCTAGTTCATTAATATTAAAGTCAGTTTGCAATACTCTGTGATCAACTTTCACTCCGGTTGTGCTAGTTCTATGCACTACTGCAAAAGAAGGAACACCACTTGTATCAATACCACCGGTAACATCAAAATTAGAATCACTACCGTCAGATCTAAAAAGTTCTAGAAAAACTCCGTTGAAGTCATCAAATAAACCTATTCTTCTAGTAGTACCAGGCGAGTCGAGTGGATCTCCTGCTACTGAAAAGGTTACTGTAGTTGTTTCTTGTCTTGCTTGCGGAATATATAAGTTACTTGTTCTAATTGCATGTGTATATTCAGGAACGCCGCTAGGTAATAAAAGATCTATCGACTTTGTAGTGTTGTTAACCTCTATCGCAGGCATTGCACCCGCAACCGTGAAAAAATGACCTTGTGGATCTTCCATTGCTCTAATAGTTTCGCCATCGGCCCACTGACCGTTAGTGTCGGTAATAAAGACCATATCAGTTGTCCCGCGGGTAACAAATGCACACATTCTACCAGTTGTGCCACTAGTGTCACCTTTAATGCGTGTTCCAGCGCCGCCAGTAGGCAGTGTAGGCCAAGTTTTACTTGCTATAGGAACTCTATATTCGTTGTTTGTTAGATTTGGATCGTCAAAACCATAATCATAGATAGGAGCCCAAGCTAGATGTCTTTGTGCAGTTACAAGCTCGCCTTGGGCTTCAACAGAAGGAACCTTGCCTTCAAAATTTACATGGGCGCCGCCGTCGGGATCTATCTTTAGTGTATTGTCAGGTGTATCTGCATCTGCAATAACATTTTGTTGTGTAAATAAATCATCAATTGCGTCTGTTGCAGAATCTACATTTGCAAAGGTTACAGCGTTAACTTGAATAGCTTCATTGTTTGCCCAAGATCCAGTATTATTCTCTAGATACAATCTACCAGAGTTAGCCGGAAATCCAAGAGTGTAAATACCAGTAATAACGCCCGATGCCCCACCGGTGCCCTCAACAGTTTGGCCTACTTCAAATGTTCCGCCGGTATTAAGATCATAAGTTAATACTCGTCTTTCTACGGTTAGTATGCGTTTGCCGGTACTATCTGGTGGTATACGTACAACTGAGTGTGACATCTATTACTCCGAATTCAATATATAGTATTTATCTGTTAAGCAGGGTTATCGAATACTCTGTCAGTACGCTGCGCAATTTGAACATCTCCTGAAACAGTAGGAGTTACAGTCACATCATCTGCTATCCAATTAATATTAAACGTTCTTATAGTAATTTGTGTACTAGCAGCAACAGTAAAGGAAAAAGTTCTATCGTCTGTTGTACCTGCGGTTGCATTTTCGATACCTGCTAGTTCAGTTGGAGTGGCGTAGCCGCTAGCTGGGTCATCATCTAAAGTACTTGTATCATATACTCTGACTTCAGTATTATCTTTAAGGTTTGTAACTGTGATAGTTATATCAGCAGTTACATTTGTAGTTGCACTAGTGCCGTTTCTGTATGACGGAATACTTGGCGTGTTAGCAACTGCACTGATATTAACCTCTTGTCCAGAATTGTTGTAGAATACTGCGTCATTAGATCCAATGGTAGCATTGTATCCTGTAAATGTGTTTTCTGTGCTAGTAAAACTAGTAGTTGTACCTAAAGTTGTAATTTCTATTGCATGCCCATCACTGAATTCAAATGTACTGTATTTTATATTGTCAAGATCTACAGTTTTTAAGAAAGCAACCCCATCTGCTGTGTTAGCATCAACTACTGCATTTCGTTGCCATAAGCTTGAATTTGTGCTTAAACTTTGTACCGCACTATTACAATTCAAGAAAGTACTACTGATAGTTTCTACATTATTTTGATCCATACTAAAAGTCTGACCGTTAATGAAACTGCAACCATATGCGTTGAAGCTGTCAATATTAGCGTCGTTTACATCTAGATACCAACGCAAACCTGTAGTATTTGCATCAGACTGTAAAGTTACACCCTGTGCACCAGTAGCATCATTGCCAGTGCCAGTTTTAATTCCCCATGTGACATTTACTGTGTTTGTGGCACTTCCTCTAACATCAACACCGTAATAGCCATCTGCTACAAAACCTGTGTTTTGCCATAGGATAGTTTGGTTAGTGTCTGTGAACCCATGCGTTACACTGTCAGTTCCGTTACCTATACGCAACGGCACAGTTGATACATAAGCGCCGCCGTCTGATGGTCTAAAAGTGCCCCATAGATTAGTTGAGGATGCACTTTCTATATCAGCAAAAGTCCAATCTACTGATCCGGTATTTTGTCCTTCGACTAGAATCCCAGGCGTTCCACTCGGTATTCTCCATATACCATTTAACCAAGTGTTATCAACGTTTCTAGGCATGTTTGTAGTTTCACCAAAAACACCCACATGTTGAATTGCAGTGGTTGCAGGTGGGGTGCCACCTGTGTTGTCTGGACTAGCTGAAGCTTCTTCAATGTCGACCACAAAGTATACCCAACCGCCTGCAAACGCTGTTGGCCACGAGTCGTTTCCTCCTACCCATACTTCAAAAAAATCTGTTGTAGATGCACCTGTAAATCTTACACCAAAACCAGGATCGTTAGATCCTGTTCCTGCAATAGACTTTAAAAGTCCTACAATACCACAGTTTACAAGGATTAGAAAAGTGTTGTTAGACCAATTTTGTGGTGTAGTGGCATTGTATAAAATAGTTCTTTGTGAGTTAGTGAAAACTTCCGCAACACTGTTTGAGCCTTGATAGAAAATTTCATTATCATCGCCTAGACCTGTACCCACGTAAGCTGATGCTGCTGTGGCTAGATCTACAACAGTTCTATTATCAACTATTGCCAATTTTCATACTCCGGTCATAACCTACCACAGCACATGCCACCCAATTATACAACGGCAAATCTGTATGGGCATCGATATAAACTTTGTCACCTTCCACGGTAGATGAAATGCCATCGTTATTTGTGCCAAACACATAGCAAACATTGTCAGCTGGGTGTGTATAATCCTTGAGATTCACTGTCCCAGCAAAATTACTGTTTTGTGGAGTAATATATACTAGGTTTTCTGTAATATCGTTATATGAATTGACAAGACTATAAGTCCCATTAGTAAAACATTTATAGGCAAATATAGAATTTTCAGCATCATTTCCTACCACATAAATTTTATCATAATGGAAATGTTCTAACACATAACTCCATTGGTTATTAAAATCATTTTGAGAAAAAGTACTATTACCCTCTTCTAAAGAAAAACACACCGTAACAGACATGCTACACTCCTGCTTCGTCTAGATCGTCATTGTCTTCTACTGTTAAAGCTTCTTTTAGCTGTAATACTTCGTGTAAATCAAACTCCCATTGCAGTGTGTCCTGATTAGTTGATGCTTTTATTTTGTTGCACTGTACATGATACATTAATTCGTCTTCAGATGCTGTTAAAATTCTAGCAGCTTCTGCAATACCTATATTCATAATTTATGTCCTTATAAAGAAATAGCGAGTGCAATTTCTTACACTCGCTATTATATAGTTTATTATGTTTCGTTTGAGTAGTTTCTTTCTAACGCAGCAACGAGTGAGAAGTTGTTAGCATCTGATGCTTGAATCAAACCACTTGTTTCTACAAACTGTGCTGAGTTAAATCCAATAGCTCTAAGTGTTACAGCAGCGTCGCCGTCGCCTGCTTCCCTAGCACCCTGCGCATTGTTATCATAATCAAACGTAAATGTTACGCTGGCTGATCCTGATATATTAGCTGAAATATCGTTGCCATCGTTATTATCAACAATAATTGCATCCGGTGAATCAATTGGATCTTCGTCAATTGTTACATCAGCAGGACCTTCAGCAATCAAAGTGTCATTTACATCAACCTTAGCAATAGTGTAGTCTAATTGCGAAGTATTAACGGCTGTTACACGGAAAATGCCATTATTAACTGCATTTGAGAAAGATTTAGTTACTCCGTCTAATTGGCCTAACCTTATATATTCGCCTACTTGCAACACAGGCATATTGGTGAGACCACTAGTTGTAGTAAGGTTAGCTGTGTTACCTGATATTGTACCTAACGTTAAACCATTAGTTGTATCAGTTCTCTCGGTGTAAGTAAAGAACATCCAATACTTTGCATCTGGATCATCTTGTAGGTTTGTGTTAAAGGAAATTGTGCCCGAAGCAACGAACGGGAATGTACGCAATGTTTCAGTATTATCAAAGAATGTCATTCTGTTGAAGTCAGTTTCTTGGAAACCTTCTACAATAACACCTGTGCCACCGCCGTTAGGGTTAGTTGGAATAGCTTGTCCTGATTCTAACTCAGTACCTACAAATCGTAATAGGGCATCTGCTGTTGCACCTGTTACTACACCTGTAGTTGGCGAAGCACCAGTTTGATCACCATGATAATTAATGTTTGCATTCTGTCTTAGCAAATACTGTACTTTTTCGTAAATTTCGTTTGTAGTTGCTGCTACAGGTGACGCACGCTGTAGTGTAAAACTTAACGCACTATCTGTTGCACTGAAAGAGCCGGTAATATTAGCTACAGTGTCCGACGTGCCTGCATCTCTAAACGGTGTGGCTAGTGTATAATCTGTATTTAAACTTGCTGTTGCACTATCGTGAATAGTTAAAGTGCCTCCGTCAAAAATGGTACCTAAAGTAGCAAACCCGCCATCGGCTGAAGTTAACGCAGAACCGAGGTTGGTCACACTGCCATCAATACCTGACCAAGTACCTACATCAATTACAATACCAAAGTCTCTATTGTTTTCATTAGTTGTACTAGTTTGGTCAACATCACGACTAAATGCACCATCAAAGTAACGTACAAAAATTTGATCCCAAGGACTGCCGCCTGTAATTGTAGCATCTGTACTTGAAATATCCAAGTCGGTTACGTTTGCAAGTGGGAATCTAAACACTTTGTTGTCTACGGCTGTAACACCAATCGCTGGTAAGTTGGAACTATCAAACGTTTTACCATTGGTATCACCGTCTCTAATACGCAAAAACAAGTTAAGTACGTTTCTATTGTTAACTGCTGAACTAAATCCAGTATCATCAGCTACGTTTGTAAGTGTGCCATCTACTACAATTACTGTAGCGCTTACACTAGAAATTACATATGTACCTACATTAGCAGACTCGTTAGATGATACAATTGTAATTTGTCCACCTACTCTGTAGCCGTCAGTTAAAAAAGATCCACCAGCATCAGAACGTGTTATGGTATTTGTGCCACTTATTACTAGTTCAGTAG
>CAZXGO010000104.1:5329-8322 GCA_964640035.1 uncultured Chitinophagales bacterium | reverse complement strand
TGGGTGGTTGGATGAAAAAATAAAGTGAATTCTTCAGGTGTATTTTCACTCACTCGTGGGGTACTGGTAGGTTCACAAACGCCTGGAGGTAACTGCAAATTAGGGACAGGGGGTGGTTGAGTGTTAGAGACAGCAGTAAGAGGTGTAGACGAAGGTGTGAAATTAGAAGTATAGAGAGCAGAACCTTTAACGATTCTCAAATTAGAAATATACCCCGTATAATGCCATTGTGTACCTCTAGATCCAATCATAAAGTTTGTAGAGGTATTAGTTATAGTTGGGGATGATCTGCTACCAACCTGCGTGCCGTTTACAAAGCATCTAATTATATTGCCACCACTATCATAACACATAGCAATGTGAGTCCAAGCATTTAGAGGTAGTGTGCCACAGTTGACTTCTTGCGATCCATTAGTTCCCATATAGAGCACGCCAGAGATCACTCTCACTGCCCAAATATAATCAGCATCAGTGTTTTGACCAAATAACATGAATGTGCCACTGGCACTCCCGGTATAATTTACCCAACACTCAGCGGTATAGTCTGAAGCCGCAGATGGAGCAAGATTCACATTGTATGATAAGGAAAGATAATCCCCATTGCCATCAAAATATGCCGACCAATCAGTGGGGCTGAATGGCGAGAACGAACCTTGTGTGGCGTTGCCGTTCCTGGTGACGGTGAGTGCATTGGCGCTTGAGTCCACGAAGGTGTTGTTCTGTGCGCCAGTGACTCCATCACCATTTAACAGCAACACAGTAGAATTGAAATACTCATCCGCTGTAACGGCCGTTACCGTGACACTAAATGTCCTAGGACTGTCTTGGTTCTCTGCGTCGGTGGCCACCACGGTAAACGAGTACGTGGTGTCTTCAGTGACACCAGTGACGGTACCCGACAACAAGCCACCTGATGTCAGTGTGACACCAGCAGGCAGGCTAGAACCCGCTTGCAGCGAGTAAGTGGTAGCGTCAGTGGCGTCAAGCTGTATGCTGATGGCCACATCGACTTGCTGAGATGTCAATGTTGAAGCTGTGACCCATGCAGGATTGGCCGAATAAGTGATGCCATTGATGGCGATGGCCACGCTGCCACTGACATTGACCAGATACACCACATAAGTGCCAGCAGCCATGGCTGGTACCTGGGCGCGCACCTCAGTGCTGGAAACGAAAGTGGTTGAAGTGGCCGGTGTGTTGTTGATCAAGACCTGGCAACCACTGGCAAATCCCAAACCGGTGATCTTGATGTAACCACCAGCGAGATCCACTGCGGTGTCGTCTAGCACGGTGTATGAGCTGTCAGTGACTTGGATAGAGGAGATAGTGACGATGTTTGATACCGCCTGGACTATGTCGGTTGATCCTGAAGCTAGTCCGTCGTCAGATCTGAATGGTACGTTGGCCATCTAAGTTTCCTCAATCTATCAATGTATATGCTACCTTCACGGTAGTGGAGTTGGCGTTGGCCAGTGTCACTGCCAGCACAGTGGAACCACCGCTGGCATAAGTGCTCAAGGTGCCCAATGCAGCAGCGCCCGAGTACACAGAAGCGTAAGTGGTCATCATTGGTGAAGCACCGTTGGTCAGCATCAGGGCCTCGATGATCATGGATTCTCCAGACACGGAATCCTCCATGGTCACGATGAACTTGGCACCTGGGTAGTTGGCCGAAGTATAAGAGAAGATGTCTGTGGCAGAGGTAGTAGCGACAGTGGAAGTGTCCACTTGTACGCCAGCACCAGCTGGACCAGTGGGTCCTTGTACACCACCACCACGCAGCACAGTGATCTCTACGCCGTCACCGTTGGCTGGTGCTGCCGAGAACGACAGCGTGGTGCCAGTGACCGTGTATGCGCTCTTGGCCTGCGTGACGCCTTGGATCACTGCGATCACATGGTTCTCGTCTACAGGAGCGATGCTGAGTGTGTAGTCCGTGGTCGAACCATCGCCGGTGAATGTGTCTACCGTGACATCGAATACACCTTCGGGTCCTGTGGGACCTGTGGCACCTTGTGCACCGATGCTGGTGATCACTTGCCAGGTTGTACCATCGTAGATGAAGTCCACGATGATGTTGCCCACTGTCAACAGCAGATCCTGTGACAGCCCTTCGATGGTGCTGCCATTGCGCTCTACTGTGAGGTTGTTGGTCTGCCAGTCGCTGCCGTCGGTGATCTGTACTTGTGCGCCTGTGGCTGGAGTGGCAGGTAGTGTGATAGCGAACGCGCCGCCCGAAGTGTCAGCGATGATGCGATCGTGATCGACTGCTGTGTAGGCTGCGGTCTTCACAGTCCAGCTATTGACGCTGCCTGTGGGTCCTGTGGGGCCAGTGGCACCGTCTTGACCAATAGTGCCGTTGGCACCTGCGGGTCCTGTGGGTCCCGCTTCACCTTGGATGCCTTGTGCACCAGTGGCACCAGTTGGTCCTGTTTCTCCCTGGATGCCTTGGATGCCCTGCGCACCAGTGGGGCCAACTTCGCCCTGGATGCCTTGTGCTCCTGTGGGTCCTACTTCACCCTGTGCACCTGTGGGTCCTGTGGGTCCTGCTGAGATGTTACCACCCAGTTCCACCCATTGGCTGGAATCACCGTCGACGACCCAGGTGTATTTGATGCCTGTTACTGAGTCGATCCACTCGTAACCGTTTTCTGGATTGGCTGGTGGAGTGGTACCGAACGTGACTTGATAACCTTGGGGGCCAGTAGCACCTGTGGCACCTGTGAGACCTTGTATGCCCTGCACGCCTTGCGGTCCTGTGGGTCCCACGTCTCCTTGCGCACCAGTGGCCCCTGTGGCGCCAGTGTCGCCTTGCGGCCCAACAGGTCCTGTTGCGCCTGCATCTCCCTTTGGCCCTTGCGATCCTGTTGCTCCAGTAGCACCCACATTACCTTGCAAACCAACTGGCCCAGTGGCACCAGTAGGTCCAGTTGCACCAGTTGCACCAATGGGTCCAGTTGCACCTGTTTCACCCTTTGGTCCTACAATCTGAC
>CAZXGO010000104.1:0-5319 GCA_964640035.1 uncultured Chitinophagales bacterium | reverse complement strand
GGTCCCACGTCTCCTTGCGCACCAGTGGCACCTGTGGGGCCAGTGACGCCTTGCTCACCTTGTATGCCTTGTGCACCTGTTGCACCTGTGGCACCAGTGGGACCTACTAGGCCCTGAGCACCAGTGGGTCCAACTACGCCTTGTTCACCTGATAGGTCTGTGACGTAGGTATAAGTGCTGCCATCCCACACATAGAGTCGGCTGTTTTCTGCGTCGTTGACATCACCGGTGTTGATGATGGCGAACTGACCTGCGACTATACCAGTTGGGCTTGTGTCGGCTGTGAGAGCTGCCACTGATAGGTAGCTCTTGGCGATAGTGAATCCTAAACCAGTGGCTCCTGTGGGGCCAGTGACGCCTTGCTCGCCTTGTATGCCCTGAGCACCAGTGGCACCAGTGGCACCTGTGGGGCCTGCCGAGATATTACCACCCAGTTCCACCCATTGGCTAGAATCACCGTCATTGATCCAAGTATACTTGATGCCAGTGGCGGAATCGATCCATTCGTAGCCTTGTTCTGGGTTGGCTGGTGGAGTGGCAGAGATCGTGACCTGATAACCTTGTGCACCAGTGGCACCTGTGGC
This sequence comes from uncultured Chitinophagales bacterium, assembly GCA_964640035.1. Lineage (GTDB taxonomy): Bacteria > Bacteroidota > Rhodothermia > Balneolales > CAYWCV01 > CAYWCV01. The sequence continues at coordinate 4,735 of CAZXGO010000104.1, read as the reverse complement.
ACCTGTGAGACCTTGTGCACCTGTGGGGCCAACCTCACCCTGGATGCCCTGGATGCCCTGAGCTCCTGTGGCGCCAGTTGGACCAACTTCGCCCTGAGCACCAGTGGGTCCTACTTCACCCTGGATACCTTGGATGCCTTGTACGCCTTGTGCACCTGTTGGGCCAACTTCGCCCTGTACGCCTTGCGCACCTGTGGCACCAGTGGGGCCAACTTCGCCCTGTATGCCCTGAGCACCAGTGGGGCCAACTTCGCCCTGTATGCCTTGTACGCCTTGTGCACCAGTGGGTCCAACGATGCCTTGTTCACCTGATAGGTCTGTGACGTAGGTATAAGTGCTGCCGTCCCATACATAGAGTCGGCTGTTCTCTGGGTCCTCGACATCGCCGGTGTTGATGATGGCGAACTGACCAGCCGTGATGCCAGTTGGTGCTGTGTCGGCTGTGAGAGCCGCCACTGAGTCATATGATTTAGCGATAGTGAATCCAAGGCCTGCAGCACCAGTGGCACCAGTTGGACCCGTTTCTCCTTGGATGCCTTGTATGCCCTGAGCTCCAGTTGGGCCAACTTCACCTTGTGGGCCCTGGGCTCCTGTAGCACCTGTGGGTCCTGTGACTCCTTGTTCTCCCTGTATACCCTGGATACCTTGCACGCCCTGTGGGCCGGTGGGTCCGATATCGCCTGTGGCACCTGTGGGACCAGTGGCACCTGTATCACCTGTATCACCTTTGGCACCACCCTGGATGGTAGTGACGTCGATGGCATAGCCATCGCTGGGTGCTTCGGAGAACGACAGTGTATTACCGGACAGCGTGTACGAAGACTTGAGCTGCGTGATGCCTTCGATGACCACGAACAAGTGGTTTTCATCCAAGGGAGTCGTGCTCAGTGAGAAATCTGTAGTGGTACCATCAGCAGTGAAAGAATCTACCGTGACGTCAAACTGATTGATAGGACCTGTAGGACCTGTGGCGCCTTGTGTGTCACTGATGGTAAAGACACCAGTGGCGTTGTCGTAAGTGGCAGCACCAATCACAGAGAACGCTAGTCTGGCACGCGTGTCTGTGTAGTAGAGGTTGGTAGATCCTTCAGTGAGTCCATCTGTGTCTTTGGCAGCAAATGCTGTGTCAAAGTCGGCTTGGCTGAAACTGTCACCAGGGATGAACTTGCTGTTGACAGCGTCCCAGACTAGGGCTTGACCAGCAGCTGGTGCCGCTGTAGTGATGTCTATGTCGCTGAGATTACCAACGCTGGCAGCAGCGATGCGATCATCGGCTCTGGCATCAGTGTAGTATAAGTTGGTACCTTCTGCGACATCTGTGGTAGATTTGGTAGCCAGCCAAGTGTCAGCGGTGGTGTCAAAGTCGGCGGTGGCCAACTTCTCACCGATGGCAGTCGCGATGCTGGTAGCGAAGTTAGGATCATCTCCTAAGGCAGCGGCCAGTTCGTTGAGTGTGTCCAGCGCAGCTGGAGCAGAATCTACCAAGTTGGCTAGTTCCTGCGCCACATAGGTCTGTGTGGCCAGTGTGGTAGTATCAGCAGCGATCTCGCCTGTGTTGCTGTCGTAGGTGATGCCAGTGCCAGCACTGAGAGCAGCGCGAGCGCGCTCATCTGTGTAGTAGAGATTGACATCTCCTTCGGGTAATGTATCAGTGTCGGTGAGTGCAGATTCACTGACGGCTAAATCTACGTATTCTTTGGTAGCAGCATCAGTGGCATTGAACGGGGAGTCTGTGATAGTGACCGTTGCGAATGTCACTGCATCGGTGGTGTTCAGTGATTGATCAGCACCTGGGCCCGAAGGTCCTGTGACACCTTGCGCGCCAGTGGGTCCAACTTCACCTTGTGGGCCCTGTACGCCTTGCGCACCTGTGGCACCAGTGGGGCCAACTTCACCTTGTATGCCCTGATCGCCCTGGATACCCTGGATGCCTTGTGCACCAGTGGCACCAGTTGGACCAACTTCGCCCTGTGCGCCTTGCGCACCAGTGGGTCCAACTTCGCCTTGGATGCCTTGTATGCCTTGTGCGCCTGTGGGGCCAACTTCACCTTGTGCACCTGTAGCACCAGTTGGACCAACTTCGCCTTGGATACCCTGGATGCCCTGCGCACCTGTGGCACCAGTTGGACCGACTACGCCTTGTTCACCTGATAAGTCCGTGACATAGGTATAAGTGCTGCCATCCCATACATATAATCTCGAGTTCTCTGGATCTTCGACATTGCCAGTATTGATGATGGCGAATTGTCCAGCCGTGATACCAGTTGGTGCTGTGTCGGCTGTGAGAGAGGCCACTGAGTCATAGGATTTGGCGATGGTAAAGCCCAGTCCTGATGCACCTGTAGGACCAGTAGCTCCTGTGGCACCTGTGGGACCTGCGGAGATGTTACCACCTAGCTCAACCCATTGACCAGAATCTCCATCTACCAGCCAAGTATACTTGATACCTGTGGCCGAGTCGATCCACTCATAGCCATTCTCTGGGTTGGCTGGTGGAGTGGCGGAGAGTGTTACTTGATAACCTTGTGCTCCGGTGGGTCCAGTGGCACCTGTATCACCGGTATCACCTTTGGCACCGCCTTGTATGACAGTGACTTCGATCTTGGCACCATTCACAGGTGCTTCTGGGAAAGATAATGTGGTGCCAGTTACAGCATAGTCTGACTTGAGCTGAGACACACCGTCGATGACCACCATGGTGTGTGATTCATCTAAAGGAGCCACACTCAGTGTGAAATCTGTAGTGGTACCGTCGCCAGTGAAAGTGTCAAATCTAACATCAAACTGATTGATAGGACCTGTGGGACCTGTGGCGCCTTGTGTTTCGTTTACAGAAATGACACCGGTGTTGGAGTCATAAGTGGCAGCGCCAGTGACAGAGATCGCAGCACGTGCGCGCTCATCTGTGTAGTAGAAGTTGACATCGCCTTCAGGAAGGGTGTCAGTGTTGCCTAAGGAAGCGTCAGCGACGGCTAGGTCGACATAGTCTTTGGTGGCTGCATCTGTGCCATTGACGGGTTCGTCAGTGATAGTGACAGATGCGAATGTTGGGGTATCTTCAGGGCCAACGTGTTGGCCAACGATGGTCTGGACGGTGTTATCCGAACGCTTAAAATAAAGATCGCCATCAGTGTAGTTGATAGCGAGTTCGCCGTATTCCAGATCTGCGGCCTGTGGAATTTTGCCTAAGACGGAAGACTTTTTGAGTATTACTCGACTTGCCATTTGACTTTCCTAAAAAGGTTATGCGGGAGGCTAATAAGCCTCCCGGTGCTGCTATTTATTGCTTAGTAAGTACCGCCATCGATCACGTTCGTCCACGAAGGAGTTCCGTTGTCGCTGACCAGGAAGTAGCCATCTGTACCAGCGGCTGTGGCCTGGATAGCACCTGTGCCGTTGCCGTAGAGGATACCATTGGATGTCAGCGTGGTAGCACCTGTACCACCGTAGCTTACGCCAATGGTGTTGGCTTGCCAAGTACCAGAAGTGATAGTACCTAGTGTGGTGATGCTGCCTTGACCAGCATATGTGCTAGCGATGTCGATGGCATCGGCACTGACCGAGATACGATCTGCTGTACCAACTGCGGAAACGATGCCGTTGCTGTATGTGAGACCGTCGCCAGCCACTGTGGATTTCAGTTGCAGGCTATCTGCGGAAATCTCGATACCACCCGAAGCTGCTACATTGACGCTGAGGATGTTACCAGTTTTGGCCAAGCCATCACCAGCAGTGATCTGACCTGTACCAGAGAACTGGGCAAAGTCAAGCTCGGTGGTACCAAGTGTGATAGTACCGTTGGTGCTGAGTACCCAACCGCTGTCGCCGTTGATGGTACCTTCTTCCACGAACATGAACGCACCAGAAGTGACTTCCACGTTTGGATCATTGTCGAAGTCAGCAGCACGTGCCCATGCTCCGTTAGCGACCACGTAGACACCGTTCTGTGTCTTGTTGGTTTGGTCTTTGACCAGCACGCGATCACCGGCGCTCAGTGACACGCCGTCGATGGTCTGTGTGTTGCTTAATGTGATGTTGCCAGTGGTAGCAGCACGAACGCTTTCCTTGACATCCAGGCCCTGTGACACGGAGTCAACGTAGGCTTTGGTGGCTGCGTCTTGTGCGTCAACTGGATCAGCCAGGCCTGTGATGCGGCTGCTGTTGACTGCTACGTTACCTGTACCATTGGGGTTCAGGCTGATGTTGCCGTTGGCATCTGTGCTGGAGATCTCGTTGCCGTTGATCTGGATGTTGTCAACGTCGACTTGTGTGAGGCCAGCCAGTGTGGTGGATGTGCCACCCAGAGCCACTGTGGTCGAACCGATAGTGACATCGCTGTTGGCCAGTTGTGTGTTAGAAACTCCAGCGGTCTTGATAGCGACAGCACCACTTGTGACGGTGAAGTCGTTGGTGTCAAAGCTAGCGACACCTTTCTGTGTGGTAGTGGCAGTGGCAGCACTGACAGTCACCACGCCATCAAACAGGCTGGTAGAAATAGCATCCTGGTCGCCAGCAATCTGGAATCCAGATACGTTGCCAGCGCCCGAATCGGCAGTCAGCAGGACTGTTGGTGTGACTGTAGAAACACCAGTGACTAGGCCTTTGCTGTTCACTGTGACTACAGGAATCGCAGTAGCAGAACCAAAAGAACCAGTGTTGGCATTGACTGTGTCCAGAGTCACTGTCAGTGTAGCGTTTCCTAGGTCGGTGATCGTGGCTTCGCCGCTTACATCGC
>CAZXGO010000103.1:0-8403 GCA_964640035.1 uncultured Chitinophagales bacterium | reverse complement strand
TTAATATTTTAATATATTATTAATTGTATCCAGGACAAAGAAAAGACACCTCAGAGGGTACTATTTTCGCCTCGATGGTTTTGATGCCTAAACCCATTTCCTCACCGTCAGCATGTACAGCAGAGCCATTTTGAACGTGTATAATGACCTGCTTGCATCGATAGCGTTCAATGTTTTTAAAATCAGGTTGTCTTTTAAAGAGTAAAAAGGGTAGTCGCAAAAGCAATTTCCAAACGGGCATTGAGCGGATGACGACCAGATCTAAATATCCGTCGGATGGATTTGCCCTGGGAGCAATCTGAAAGCCACCGCCCTCAGTACTCCCATTCGCAATGGTAATCATCAATGCATGATCGAAACGATGCTCTTCATCAATATGAATAGAAAATGCTTGCCCATGGTACCGAAATAGTGTCTGAATCACGGCAAGGAGGTACTTCATAGAACCTCTAACATAGATTGCTTTTGACGCAAAGTGATTTGCCCATCCATTAAATCCGATTCCCAAGGTATTTACATAGCTTGACTCCAAGCCATTGATGGTTAATCTTACCCCATCCACCCCTTGGGGCCTATATCCCCGGAGTTCGCGCACCACTCTGGTCGGATGCCTTGGAATTCCCAGGCAACGGGCAAAGTCGTTCCCACTTCCAGCCGGAATCAATCCACCGATACAATTTGTACCTCTTAAACCCCTGAAAAGCTCTTGCACGGATCCATCACCTCCAGCTACCACCACAGCCTCGCTCGAGCCCGCCAGGGTCCTCGCTTTGGACTCAATATCCCCCTTGCCCTCCGAGTACTCTATGCGAGCGTCAGGCCATTCTTTACGAATTAGATCCTCCAGTTTTTTCCAACGATTCGCATTGCCTCCTCGGTTAGAGGCCGGATTGAGGATGAAGGCGACCTTCATAAACCTTACAATCCACTCTTTAACAAGCGTGCACTGATTACTGCAACCTCATCCTCATTTAATACAAGATCAGCAGCCATCGCATTATGTACGGCCTGTTGGGAATTTCTAGCGCCCACAAGGGCTGTACTAATACCGGGTTGACTGAGTGTCCAGGCCAAAACTAACTGGGTCAAACTCGCCCCTCTATCGTCAGCTATTGGACGAATCGAATCCAGAAACTGGTTCGTTTTTCGAATAAAATCTGTTTGAAAAAATTTGTTTCCATCCCTATGGTCACCTTCCGGGAAGCGTTGGTTCTCTTTGATCTTTCCTGTTAACAACCCACGTTGAAGCGGGCTGTAGGCTAAAATCCCAAGATTTTGCTGAATACAAAAGGGCACCACGTTCTCTTCAATTCCCCGATGAACCATGCTGTAGGGTACTTGATTGGCGATTATCGGAGCCGTTTTAAGTGCTTCTTCTAACTGAGCTTCATCATAATTACAGACGGATGCATGGCGAATTTTACCTTGTTCCAAAAGAAGTAACAGGGCTTCCATCGTCTCATCAATTGGAGTTGAAGCATCATGCCAATGAACTTGATATAAATCGATATAATCCGTTTTTAAACGACGTAGGCTGTCCTCACACTCCCGTAGTATACTTTCTTTACCGGCATGACGAAAAACCCGAATTGGATTTCCATCCATGTCATATCCATCCACACGTTCGTTTGATCCAACCGGCTCCCATTTTAGAGCACACTTGGTCAAAAGTTGTACACGATCTCTTGGTATGCCCTGCAAGGCCTCAGCAACGAGAACCTCACTTAGTCCCATTCCATAGATTGGCGCTGTATCAATGCTGGATACACCTGCATCAAATGATGCTCGTAGAGCTTCGACGGATTCTTTTTGATCCGTACCACCCCACATCCAGCCACCAATTGCCCAGGCGCCAAAGCAAATACTCGATACCTGTAAATCTGAATTACCTAAAGTACGGTAGGTCATCGTTATCTCGGGTTACTGGCTAAATATTCATTGATAAATACCATCATCATCTCACGGACTTTATCGCGCACATTGATCATCCGATTTGCACGCTCCATGCCTGTTACACTTCGGCTCCATGTCGGTACGCTTAGTATGACATCCGGGTTTCGTGTTAGTGATGCATTTTGATGAAATCGAAGCTCAGCATGATAATTAAAGGTGTTTAGTGAACCTTTAACTAAATGAACGATGACAAATACATATGGCCGCCCACCTGCATCGGTTAATTCAGATCGATCAACAACACGTATTCCAGCTTTCCTAAGCTCCACTTCAACATCATTTTTTAAGATACTTACATTGAAATCCTCTCGAACTGCCTCAGGATCAATATCCTGAATTACGACCGCGACAGGTCCTATTCCTCTAAAAATAGCACCGGAGCTCTGTGCTATTGTAGAACTGCTACTTACCAAAAACAAGAACAAAAGGACAAAAAAAGATTTCATAGATGGATATCGTTAGATGAATCGTAAGGGTAAATAAAAAATTGGATCGCGTTATTTTGATTGAATGCCCTCGCCAACACGTATCGTTTCGCCCAAGCGAACGGGAATACTACCTTTGGAAGGCTTACGGCCAGTCATTACATCTGCAGCCGCCTTTTGAGCATAGTCAGTGTTTTCATAAGCCATGATTAAGGTTTTATATGCATCTGCTCCGGGAATCTGTAACCAGGTATATGGATTTGAAAAGAGCACAAGTGATCTACCTGGTAATCGGGATTCTTCTTCCAATAGGTTTTCTATCCTTTTTGGAATGTTTAATCGATTGAAAGGACGTCTTCTCATGTCATGGACAGCGATTACAACCCTATCATATGAGGTCAACTCTTTTCGTATGGCTTCTGCCATCGCTTCGCTCGTTTGCCAACTCAGCCAAAACGTACTAAAGCCATCACCCAATGTTTGTTGAAAGTGTGACATCGACTCGGGTCCAATAGATAAAATAGCTGTTTTTTTGTCTGGTGTAACAGGGTAGGAGTCCTCATCTTGACGAATCAGGGTTACAAATTCTTCAGCTAAGGTTTGATTCAATTCTAATGAGGCATTTGAATTTAAATCCTTGTGCAGATTTTCCAGCGAAATGGTCTCCCGTTCCAACAGTCCTGCCCACTGCTTTGCATGAAGTACTCTGCGAACTTTGCTATCGATATCTTCCTGGCTTAATCGACCTTCCAGAAGAGCCTTTTTGATAGCATCCATCGCTTTTGGCACATCAGGCGGCATCACTAAAATATCGTTACCCGCTATCAAGGCACGAACTTCAGCCTCGCCAGTAGGGAAAAAATCTGTTACTCCTTTCATATTCATCGCATCCGAAAAGATGAGTCCTTTAAAACCCAATTCATTTCGGAGCAATTCAGTAATGATCGGAGCCGACAGGGACGAGGGTAGATTGGAGGTAGTATCAAGTGAAGGGATATTCAAATGGGCTACCATTAAGCCGGTGATCCCTTCCTCAATCATTTTTCGGAAAGGGTATAATTCCAAAGAATCAAGCCGCGAACGATCATGCTTTATCACCGGTAAGGCATAATGTGAATCGACATCTGTATCCCCATGACCTGGAAAATGTTTTCCCGAGGTTAGAATTCGATATTCCTGCAAACCTTTCGCATAAGCAATCGCCTTTTGGCTTACCCTTGATCGATCTTCACCGAACGAACGGTAGCTAATCACAGGATTAGCAGGATTATTATTTACATCAGCCACCGGAGCAAAATTAATATGCATACCAAGACGCCGGAAGTCTTGAGCAATTCGTCTCCCCATCGCAGTGATCAAAGTATCGTTGCGAATGGCTCCAAGGGCCATTTGATGAGGGAAATTCATCGTGCTGTCAAGGCGCATACCAATACCCCATTCCGCATCCATGGCATATAGTAGCGGAATTTTGGATGCCTGTTGTAGGCGATTGGCTATGATTGTTTGACGAACAGGTCCACCCTGAAACCAGGCTATCCCACCGATACCATAGTTTATAACCAGCTTCTCTAGACTATCAGCATGAGCAGGGCCGCGATTCGAATATCCAGCAACCATAAATAACTGGGCAATTCGCTCGTCAATATTTAGTTTAGCCAAAGTATTTTCGACCCAGTCGTTTTCATCCTGAATGGGTTTAGCCTGGTATTCCTGACTAGGCTCAATCATAGGTTCAGGGCTGGTCTCCAGAACCTCAGTTGATGAGCAAGCAGCAAAAAGGCTCAATGAAAAAAATATCAGCAGGAAGGTTTTCATAGGCTTATGATACGACAAAAATGGATTCAAATAGTTGGTGATAAGCTTGTATGAGTTGTTTTCTTAACGGGCGAGCACGTTCAGATAAGATTCGTTGACGATGCTCATACTCCAAACGGCCTTCGTTGGTTTCAATACATACAGGAACGAGATCGTACATACTTAAATCGTACGGACTAGCTTGCATATCCAATATTCGTGCTTCCAAAGCAAGCTCCAAGGTGTCGGCAATCAAATCACTCGATATATATGGCCAAGCTTTATAGGCCCATTTATATAGATCCATGTTTACGTGAATACACCCTGGTTGATCATGCACGATTTGGGTGTCTCGCTCAGGTTGGAATATATTGAGTGGGCGGGCTTGCTGTGTAAAGAATCGAAATGCATCGATATGTGAGCAACCTATGGGCTGCGATCGAACAAAATCATCAATGTGTTCCTGGCTTAAGCGCAAATCTAAATATGCATGCCTGCGCTCTGTGGATGCATACACCATAGCCCACTCATGCATACCCCTACAATTAAAGCGAGCTTCCCGTTGATCAATCGACTCTAGTAGACTTAATATCCATCGTAGAGCTGCCTGTTTTTTTTCAGACAGACTCTCCAGATTAATTTCATAATGTGAACCACGTTGTATCCAAAAATTCCCCTCTGGAATGTGATGTTGCTCCCTAGATTCAATGCTTACTGGAAAACCAGGACTCCAGGTCACTAAGTGTGATCGTTTAAAGGAATAGTATTCCACCAGAAAATCAAGAATGGCATGTCGTTTTCCACGACCCCTATCTTCAAAATAGCCTCCTAAAAGTGCGTATATCCGATGTTTATGATTGTTTGATCGGTGTAGATACTCATCAAAAGCGATACTGGGATAACTCGACATACCGTGATAGGGGACAGTGGTTTTTATTATTAACTATTTAATATATTAACTACTTCTACTTCAAAAGGTACTTAGTCTAAGGAGAACTATTCGGTGTCGGACCATAAGATTCAAAAAACATTAGAAGAAACACTCGTTTTTTTATTGTTGAATTTAGCGAATCAAATGCAAAGAAATGGGGACGGTATTGCAGACCAAGTTTCTTTAACAACGCAACAATGGCTGATTCTGCTTTTTATTGCTGGTGATCCAAATATCCCACGAATGGAAGAGCTGCGCTCAGAACGTGGATTTCTAGCGAGCGAGATTGCTGAATCGCTAGGAGTGTCCAGGCCAAATATTACCGTTCTGGTAAATTCTTTGATCCGAAAAGGTCTGGTAGAGCAAGGAGCTGACAAAGAAGATCGCCGGCGCAAACGTCTCCGTTTAACCTCCAAAGGTTGGTCGACGATTCAAAAAATGGAACCTGTGCGCCATCGGTCGAATAGAGCATTATTCACACACGTTGAAGAAACAGACCTACTCCATCTGCAGCGAATCCTTGGTCAGTTATTAAAACGTATCTATCGAAGGGATGTTGATCGCAACACCCCCTAATATGCATCCAGGTTATTGAAAAATTCGGATCCTAAAAAGGCAAAGATACTCGCAAAGAAAATTATGTAAAGCACTAAAAAGACGAGTCCTATAATGATGAACACCTTCATGATGAAGAAAAAGCTACTTTGTTTTTCAAAAGCAGTCATCAATTGACGTGTGTCATTAAACTCTACATATGCCAAATAGGAATCGGCAGATTCTCTAAGTCTCAAGCCTGAAATGATATAAGGTATTCCTAGGATGGCTCCAATTATGGTGAGACACATCAAGGCTCCATATATAATTGCAAATAGTCCCACAAATTTCATGTGTCTTGACATTTCGCGAATCCGACTTTGCAGGAATGTTCTATCGTGTTGTGCCTCGTCCATATGCAATAAAGATGTGATAAAATTTCAAATCAAAATAATAAGTACTTTTACATTTTATGTAATTCATTTTGTAATACAACCTATTTAAGCACTCATAGTTAAACAAGATGTCAAAAGACGTCTACTAACTAGAAATAAATCAGGTACTTGACTTGATATGGAATAAATCCATATGTTTTAAATAGATGCACATATGTGTGTGCTTGTCTTATGATCTTAGTCTGTATACGTCATACCTTTTATACATCTTTTTAATCAAAAATCGTCAGTCTCTCCAGTTAAAGGGTAATCCGAATCTAAACTAAGAAAGAAACTGTCCATACCATGGACAAAAGAAGCTGTCTAGTACAGCATTGTTCGCAGTTCAGTAAGTTAACATTCGGTGTGAGAAGTGACATTCTCACACCGATTTTTTTTAGCCTACTATCTCTGCAAGGGAGGCCATACTGCAACGGCAATCTGACGAGTTTCCATGGTGTCAACAGCGGTATAAAAGTGGAAGTGACGCTCTTTTGTTCGGACAATGAACGGCTTCCCAGCATGTAAACCATCAAACTCATTTGGGGCCCCAAGCTTTAAAACGGGATTATTTTCATAGACACGCCAGTTTAATGGGAATTCCTTTGTAGTGGTCCAAGCCAGACCATCTTGGGAATTTACTTTATCCCAGCTGTACCAGGCCATATACCAACGATCATCAACTTGGTACAAACTCGGATCACCGGCGCGACCACTTGAATCCCACTGACCTGGTATGCGACTACCCACCACAAGCGGGGAGTTGGTATCATCAACGGTCCAGTTCACAAGATCTGTTGAAATGGCATAGCCGATAAATTCCTCATGATACCCATCAATAACTCCTGAAGCATTGAAGAATAGGTAGTAGGTTTGGTCCACCTTCACGATATGAGGATGCCAAATGGCCTCACTTCTCCAGCCTTTTCCCTCTGGACGTATGATGGGATTGTCTGGATGACGCGTCCAGTTTACTAAATCAGTCGAAGTAGCCAGATTTAGCGTCTTAATACCTCGTTCATAACCCTGATCGGTAGTTCCAAAATAGTACAGATAGTAGGTGCCCTTCTCAAACCAGATATATGGTCCAGGTGTGCCGTCTGAATCGGGCGAGCCTGGTTCATCAGAAGGGCCGTAAATGGGACTTCTGGGATCTTTTTCCCAGTTAATGAGATCATCGCTCCAGGCTAATCCAACTTGAGGGCGTGCCACAGCCTTATATCCGCGGATCGTAGTATCGATGCGCTGATAAGCAGTATAAACCATACCATACCGACCACTATTTTCGTCGAACCATACAACGGGTGATTCAACCATTCCATCATCGAAGGATCCGGGTTCACCAAGTGGTAAAATAATCCCCACTTTCGATAACAGGGAGCCTGGTACCTCAGGTTCAACTGCATTATTTGGCAGGCTAAAACTAAGTTGCACTGCTGTAAGTATGGTAAAAAGTATGAATGTGGTACGTTTCATGAACATAAAATTTAAGTTTCGGATGATCGTTCAAAGGCGGTTATCAGCCCATTTAACTCAGCCTGAAGGGTAGCCTGCGTTGGTTCAGTACTTGTATGATGCCATTCGATATTGATGAGCAGTCCGTCGCAGGGCAGGCTACGTAGTGATTGTGCCAGGATCCTGGCTTGTTCCTGATCTTTACAGGCATGTCTTAGATCTACAATAAGTGGCCAGGGTGATTGCTCGGCTATTTCGCAGATGCTGGATGGATCTATCATCGTTCGTGAGGACCCATCGAAGCGTTTTATTCCAGCGTCGCATAAAATAACTTGCTGATTCCCTTCACTACGGATGTATTCGGCGGCCTGAAGAAATTCATCGATACCGGAGGCGATATTGCGAACCAATAATACCGGTTTGGTCTGCTTACCCAGTTCCTGCAAAAGGGGGGTGTTACGCATGTTCCAGGCGCCAACCTGTAGGATGTCGACATATTTTGAAAAAAGGTCTACCTCGTGGATAGACTGAACTTCAGAAAGTAGAGCCATTCCGTATCCATCGGCGGTTTCGCGTGCCATGATTACGTCTGTCTCTTCCGGCCGTGATCGGTTAAACGGCTCTCCCATGGCTGGACTACAACCAATGCGTAGAATATCAACCCCACACTCTCGGGCGATACGGGCAATACGACTGAGCTGTTGCATACTACCGAAGGTATCAGGTCCAGCTATAAAGACGGGTTCCTGGCTTCCAATGGTAAGGCCGTGCACCTGAAGTGGATGTTTCCGAGGTGTAGATGCTACCTCTGCTGTCGTGACTTCTTTGGTTCGGATTCGCTTACGTGGTGGTTGTGTTTTACTGAGTTCACCAGTGG
>CAZXGO010000102.1:5392-8406 GCA_964640035.1 uncultured Chitinophagales bacterium | reverse complement strand
GTGAAATCAGTGACATAAGTGGGATTATAGTAGCCTGATCCACCACCGCCGTTGGAAGCTGTGTTCGCGCCCGGAGTATAGTAACCACCTCCACCTCCTCCGTAATAGCCACCTCCACCGCCTCCACCTACACCTGAGCTTCCGGTACCGCCCACGCCAAGAGAACCACCTCCACCGCCACTGGTTCCACCACCACCGCCACTGCTTTGGGTACCGCCACCGCCAGTGTTGAGTGTGTAGCCGCTGTTGGTGACTATGGTGCCACCGCCACCACTGGGATAACCGCCGGCACCTCCGTTGAACTTGTCGTTGCTGGTGTAGGCCGAACCACCACCACCACCGCCGGCCACGAGTATACGGTTGGCGAGAGCTGTGCCGTTCAAGCGGATATCAGTGGCACCGCCACCTCCGCGACCGCCTGATCCACCACCATTGAAACCACCATTGCCATCGCCGGTGGTCTGCCCTACCAGGAAATACAGTATCGTACCGGCTTCTAGGTTGATGTTCCCGACCACTTTTCCGCCAGCACCACCTTGGCCAGTGTAAGGGCTGATGCCGCCGCCTGCACCCACCAACTCGAATTGATAAGTGCCAGAGATAGGCACGGTCCAATTCTGTATGCCTGTGCTGGTCACATTAAGGAAAGTGGAATCCTGGGCCCATGGCGCAGAAGAGTAAGTGGAACGCAGTTGTCCGACACTGGGTCCAGTGCCACCGCTGGCTCCGGCGTTGGTAAAAGTATGAGAAGTGAAAGCATAAAGCCCACCGCCACCGATACCTCGACCGCGACCACGTATGGATCCTCCACCCAGTGTCCCTAAGAAAGGCATCTAAGTTCCTTAAGCGAACTTGCTCTGTGATTCAAACACAGAGAAAGTCGCGGTGTCAGTCTTGACCACAGTGATCGAGTAGATGTCCACAGAGTTGGCGTTGCCCGAGCTGGGTGCAGATCCACCTTGCCATTTGGGCGTGACATCTGATCCGTCTATGGTGAAACCAGTCTGGCGATACCCAGTGGCACCATTGGTGACCATCACAGCCACGGTCAACGATTGCCCCACCGACATCATGGAGTCTAGGGTCGTGGAACCGTCGCCGCGCAAGACCAAGGTCCAGTTACCGCCAGCGTTGGTGGTGCAGTACATGACACCTTGTTCCAAGGCATCAAAAGTCAGTGTGGATTCCACTGCAGTGGTGTTGATGGTGCATTTTTCCAGCACTTCAGCGAATGTTGACGTGCCTGCGACGCCAAGCGCGCCCAGATTGGCAGCGCCAGCGATGCCAACGCCGCCGGCCACTGTCAGTGCACCTGTGGTGGTGCTGGTGGATGCTGTGGTATCTGAGATAGCGACCGCGGTAGCGATGGCACTGCTCACAGTTCCAGTGGGACCAACAGGGCCCGTAGGGCCAGTAGGACCGGTGGGTCCAGTAGGGCCAGTGGGTAAACTGGCGGAAACTAAGTCTTTGAGATTTACAGTCATGTGGGGACTCCAGTGATCCTGTATTTACCGAGATGGTATGTTACGACGCTGTGATTCGTGATAAGTATTCCGCATTAAACTATCTTAGAAAGGATCATGTAATTGGCACAGTGGATCGCAGGAATAACCCGAGGACACAACGGCGGAGTATGCTTGCTCCGTGACGGTGAGATCGTATTCGCCATCGAGGAAGAACGCTTGAGCCGCACCAAATATGATGGCGGACCCTATGCTGCCATGATCAAGATCCTTGAATACACTGATCGCTTGGATTATCTCGTGATAGCACACACGCAGCCATTGAACACCACAGCCGGTCGTGTGGATTTCACTGGTGACGACGTCTACACTGGTCTCGCTCGTAAACTGGGCCTAATCGATCGTAAAGCAAACAATTACGAGCATCCTCAGGTCGTCGATCTCAGTCGCATACACCACAAGCTGCATGCTGCTTGCGCTTTCTATCGTAGCGGATTTGAGCGTGCCACTGCCGTGATCGTGGACGGCGCGGGCGCTTTCATCGACATGCAGATTGGACCACAAACTGAGACTACCTGGGAACTGGAATCCATCTATAATTGCCAGTATCCAGACATGATTTCTACGATCTACAAACATCAAGGCGGACGAGGACCTTACCCTAGTATGCGCCTGGAAGAATATCGCGACCCCGATTCGGGGGAATTCTACGAGCTTGTCTTGGATGATACCGCTGGCATCACCAAAGCCTACGAAGCAGTCACGCAGTACTGCGGATGGCCAC
This sequence comes from uncultured Chitinophagales bacterium, assembly GCA_964640035.1. Taxonomy (GTDB): domain Bacteria; phylum Bacteroidota; class Rhodothermia; order Balneolales; family CAYWCV01; genus CAYWCV01. Next base: position 6,159 of record CAZXGO010000102.1, on the reverse strand, counting down.
CCATCGAAGCAGGCAAGACCATGGGACTATTTCCCTACGGTGGCCCCAATGATGCCATCCCTCCTATCTACACCAACGGTGGTGCATCGGGTAGTTGGGTCACGTCTGACCGCAATCTTATCATCCCCACTTATCCCAATGGGGCTTTGGTCAATGAAGGTCGCTATACCGAGTTACAGACTCCACATTCTGTGTACGAAAATCGCGAAGATGTCACGCTACTGCAGAATCGACGTGACATGGCCTATGCGATACAAAAGCAAAGCCAACAAGCCGTGTTAGATTTAATACTGGCAGCAGTCGATCGCACTGGCATCAAAGACGTGGTGCTGTCAGGCGGATACGCACTGAACTGTGTGGCCAACTATTTTTACTTGACGAGATTGAACCAAGAAGGCATCCGGCTGTATGTGGAACCCATCAGCAGCGATGCAGGCACAGCCATTGGTGCAGCATTGTTGATGTATCACATGACCACCAAGGACTCTGACACACGTGCTCGCAACGAATCTTTGTATCTGGGATTCCAATATGACATCACCGTCGATGAGATCACTGCCGCGGCTGAAAAATATTCTGCACAAGTACAGACCGGTGTCACACCCCGAGACGTCGTTGACTTGATACGGCAACCCAACATCGTGGCTCTATTCCAAGGGCGCAGCGAATCTGGCCCGCGTGCATTGGGCAATCGTAGCATCTTGTTCGATCCCACAGTGATCGATGGCAAAGACCATGTGAATCGCATCAAGCGACGTGAGTACTTC
>CAZXGO010000102.1:0-5382 GCA_964640035.1 uncultured Chitinophagales bacterium | reverse complement strand
GAATGGTTTGACATGCGAGGCTTGTCGGAAAGTCCTAGCATGATGTACGCCATGGATTGCCAGCCAGGGGTGGAATCTAAGATACCCAGCATCATACACATCGACGGTACTTGTCGCATCCAGACGGTCACTCAGGAGCAGAACCCACATTACTATGATCTCATCAGTGAGTTCCATCGCCAAACAGGCGTGCCCATCATATTCAACACCAGTTTCAATCTTGGCGGAGAGCCATTGGTGGAAACCTTAGATGATGCGGTGCGGACGCTGGCTAATTCAGAGATCGAATATCTTTACTTGCCCGAACATCAAACTCTGATCACGGTCAAGAACCAACCTCAAGGAGAATGACGTGGCAAGACCCAAGGCTTATTTCATCAACGGTGGTGCAGGTCGTGTGATCTGTTCTATCCCTGCTTTTGAAAAACTGGCAGAAACCGACGATGATTTCATCATCGTATGTGAAGGCGGTAGCAATCTTTACCGAGGACACCCGAAACTAGATCATAGAGTCTATGACCATTGGCACAAGGGTCTTTTCCATGACAAGTTGAAAGATCGTGATCTCATCACAGTGGAGCCCTACAGGATCTGGGAATATTTCAACCAGAGGTGTAGTCTCGCCCAAGCCTTTGATATCGAGATCAATGGCCAAGGAGTGAGAGAATTACCTCCTCCTTCTATCTACTTAAACAAAGTGGAGATCGCTCAGGCCATGACTGTGATCAATGAAGTCAAAGCACGCAGCGGATTTGATAAAGTGGTAGTGGTACAACCATTTGGTAGATCTGCTCATCAGACTGGTTCAATGATCGTAGACCCAACTTCCAGGAGTTTTGCTGCAGGAGATATCAAAACAGTGATCGACGACTTGAAAAAATACTACGGCGTGATATTCATGACCGAATTTCCAGTGGATCTAGGTGAAACTCCTGAGTCGGCACTAGTAGCCATGCCTCAGATTCCTGATCTGCGCATCTGGGCAGGGGTCATGGAACTAGCAGATCATTTCATTGGCTGCGACTCTGTGGGTCAACACTTGGTCCGTGCATTAGGCAAGACAGCAACAGTGGTCACTGGATCCACGTTTCCTGTCAATGTCAGCTATCCTGGCTGTCAGGATTTTGACATCATTGACGCCGGCGAAGGAAGACGCAGGTATAGTCCTATACGCGTGACTATGGAAGATGCTATAGATCGCATGAATGATCACTGTATGGATCTCACTGAGAAACAAGTAGAACAGATCATCGCGTCGGCCAAGAAGCGACTCGGCAAATCTACCAAAGCCAAGATCAAAGTCGAAGATCCTGCAGCGTCAACTATTCCGCCTGTGAATTTTTCACAGGTAGCACAGGCACTGTGCCAAGAAAAAAGCACAGATGCCAATGTCAAAGTGATTGGTACAGTCTAGGCTTAGATAGTCCAGATTTGTTTCTGGCTGGGGATGGGCGAACCGTCGGGATAGGTATAGGTCTTTGGAGCAGCATAAGTGCCAAAGATGCTCATGCCATCATTGACTGCACCCAACGAGATATTGAAATTCACTGTGCTAGATAATGTTGCAGATCCTGCATCAAATACAGTAGTCGGAGTAAGCCCGATAAAGGATCCTTGTGTGTTGACAGCAGTGACCGTGAATTCCGTAGTCTTTCCGCCGGCTTGATAGATGGGTTGTGTCATCGCTGGATTGATGATCTCTGCGCCGTTCAATATCGGTAGATAAGCGATCCTATAGAATGGTGTGCAGCGGTACCACACCGTTCAATATCGGTAGATAAGCGATCCTATAGAATGGTGTGGTACCGCTGCTGCCTTCGATGTTTCCTGCTGAATAATATTGAGTAGGAGTTGTGACAATCGTTTCGCCATTTCCGTCAACGATATTGAAATCTACTTGATCAGTGTAACCTGAAGGGCTAGAGGACCCTGCGTTTTGTATAGGCAGAGATCCGGCAAAAATATACTCGGTATTGCCAAGCAAGAATTGCAAAGTAGAATCTATAGTCGCACTAGGAGTTGGGTATTGATATTGATCAATGGTATAAACTTCTATTTCTAGTGTGGCAAACTTGCCAATTAAGTCGTAGTCAATTCTTCGACTGTAATTGTCAACGATGCCACTAGGTGACAGCGTAACCGCCGCTGCATCTTCGAAGCCTTGACCTCCTAGATTGAAAAAAACTTCAACTGTTTTTCTTTCTTGCATGGGTTTATTGTGTTGGTGTGATTATCACCGACTGCGAAACGACGATGTTTATAGGAGTCGAACTGTAAACCCAGGCAGGGAGAGTGAAAGCACCACTACCCCCGCCCACGGTTCCATTACCACCGAGATCAAAAACCAACGTCGCAGTGGTTTTGAACTTCATTTACAGACTCTCTGTGACAGTACCGATCACTTTGGCACTGGTGCTGGAGATGATCTGCACTGGTACCACTGTGTCTGCGCTGTTTGACGTATTGACTGTAGTCGAGTAAGCACCACCGGTAAACGTCACACCAGGTGTGGCAGTAGCACCAACGATCGACAGCGTGACTTCTTTGGCGATACGATTACCCAAGTAGTCGTAGACGTTGACAGTCACGTTGCTGTTGATAGTAGTGCCCGTGAATGTGAACGAAGTGCTATCAGCAGTGATCACCAAAGTCTGTCCAACATCCGAAGTCAAGATATCAATGTAGTTGCTGTAGATGCCACCCACTGGAGTCACACTAGTGTCAACCATCTGTACACTCCAACGTCCTTCGCGATCCTTGAACAGTCTTGGCGCGATATAAGGCATCGTGTTCTGGTACTGATACAGACCTGTGGTCTGATTCAGGCTCAGGATGATGTCATTGGTGAAGCTGGTACCAGAGTAAACGATGCGCCAGTCATTGTCCAAGGGGAAGAAGTAGCGAGGTGCATACGAAGACAAGTCGACTTTTCCTAGATAAGTGGCAGCTGTGTTGGCATCGTCGAGTTCCCAACTGTAGATCTTGAACATCTTGCCGCGACCTGCTGGATCATTGAAACCGTTGGCTGAAGTCACGAAACCTGTGGCATTGGTGTTGTAGATGCCAAGGTGCAAGCGCCTGACGCTGTTGCTGTCGGTGCTGTACCAGATACGGTTTACAGTAGTACGACGGAAGTCGGCGCTGTTGTAAACACTTTCAAACGTGTTGTTGTGACCTAGGTCAGCATAGAGATCTTGCTGTTCACCGGCAGTCATGGTCAAGGTATAAGCCGATCCAACAGTGGTAGTACCTGTGTCAAGGTTCAAGCTGGGGTGGTAGATCGAGACGGTCTGTGTAGCAGTATCGGCACCATTGAAGCTGATCATATAGAAACTGTAAGCACTGGTGGTGTCAACATCGCCCTGGCTGGGGATCACTAGACCTGAAACACCTTTCTTGAAGTAAGTCACGGCCGTGGTAGTGTTGGTACCATGGTTAAAGTTCCTTAACGACAGTCTCAGTGTAGTGTCTGCGGCATTGTCAACGCCCTGGATACCGCCTTTGAGCGCGTCGTGGAACATGTAGAAAGTGTGCGCGCTGTTGCGTGTCAAGAACACACGCACACCGGCTTCGTTGGAACCAGCCATGCAAGAGCCGTAATAGGCCTGAGAGCCGATCACGTGTGTACCCCAGCAGTTGGTCTGGCAGATGCCTGGATAAAGACCCACGGTACCAAACACGTGTTGGTCTGAGCGACCCTGTGTGCAATAGCAGCAGGTCTGTGTTATGCGCTCAAATCCGCAGAATGCTCCTGTTCCGCAAGAGTTGGTGTTGCAACTACCAGCAGGGTAGATGGAGTAGTTGCCACAGCTATATGTTGCTCCAGTGCAAAAATGCATGTAATAGCAACTGGTGGTATTGCCAAGGCTGGCTTCGAGTTGCGGGCAGCTTTGGAAAGGAAAGTTAGCGCACTGACTACAGAAGTTGGTGAAACCCATGCTCCAGGGCTGGAAACAGTTGAAGGTACCACTGGGTTTTTCAATCCTAAAGAAGTTTGGACCGCAAGGATAGTATTGTGTAGTGCAGTTCCACCAGTTGGTGATGAATCCGCTACCACACGCGCTACCGGAAACCACACAGCCTTCTAAGCAAGGAGTGGTGTTTGATGTCTGCACAGTATAGCAAGATCCGCATACTGTACCCATGTTCTTGAACGTCCACTCGTCTCTGCTGGTCTTCCATGTGGCATAAGAATTGAAGATGCCGGCTTGATATTCGTTGGGCAAGCGGCTGCCCAGCAAGTCAAAAGCGTTGGCCAGTAGACCGGGTTCAAACACCGAATCCACTGCCATGTTGGCCAAGCATGTTTGGCATTCGTTATAGGCCAAGTTACTGGAAGTCTGGAAGTTATCGAGTTGCTTGACGTTGTCAGACGCGTTGTAAAACTGACCGTTGACCGTGTAGTTGGCACCACGGTAACCGTAGAATACGGTGTTGTTGACTGGCGAGGGTGTCGCTGCTGTGGTCAAATATCTAGTGTAAAATTTTGCCATTTAATTATGCTCCTTGACTGGGTTCTACTGGAACTTCTTCTCCCTCAGGTGGAGGAAGAGTCGTACCGTCCCAGGGCTCTAGTCCTGGATCATAGAAAAACTGTGGGAAAGCTGCTTTGACGAATGCTTCAGCTTCGGCAGCATCTGCCCAAGGTGCCTGTGAAGGCGATGTTGGATTGAATGGTTGATTGACCATGATCTCGCCCGTCTCATCGGACCGAACCACAGCCGAACCTGCTTCAAAAGAAAAAGAATACATTTTTATGCTCCAGTCGTTGAATAGATGAACGACACATAAAGGTCGCTAGCGTACAGTCCGTTCGCTTGCACGACCACGGTCACATAATCCCCAACATCTACAGTGAATCCAGTGACATCTTCTACTGGAGTGGTGCTGCTGATGCTGAGGGTGAAAACCGTAGTGCCATTCTTTTTGATATTTATCAGCGCAGGCTCAGTACCCGCTTCTAATACCCTGCCAATCACCTTGGAAATCACGATGTCTCGCACGGGATACCAGCGTGTTATGTTGGGATTTTCACCCACTGACAGCGTGCCGGGTGTGTGTACAGTGGCCACTTGTGTGGCCACAGGACCTGTTGGGCCAGTGGGTCCTGTGGGACCAGTAGCGCCGCGCTCACCAGTGGTGGTGGAAACCTGCCAGTTGTAGCCGTCGTAGACGAACGTGACGATCACGCCCTTCATGTCTAGGACTACGTCATCGCTGTAGCCTTCGATGGTGCTGCCATTCCTGGCTACCGTGACTGGGTTCACATACCAGTCGTCGCCGTCCATGATAGTGACTTCGTTGCCGATGCCGGGTGCAGCGGGCAGCGTGATGGTGAAGCTGCCGCCGGTAATATCCTCGATGGTGAGTTTGCCGTCCCTG
>CAZXGO010000101.1:0-8452 GCA_964640035.1 uncultured Chitinophagales bacterium | reverse complement strand
ATATAGGCGGTGGTCTCATATTCCTGGAAGCTGACCTCGGGGTTACGGTGCAGATGGCGACGATGGTCCACCATGCGTTGAAAAAGGTCGTCGGTGATGCGGCTGGGGTTCATTTAAGCTCCAATATGGCTGAAGATGGATTTCATTTCTCTGAATATCTCAAGGGCCTGAGGATCTTTGACCTCGAGCATCGCCCGTTGTAGCAGCTGATCCATGAGCTGGTCGCGCTCGGTCATCAGATTGCTGAGTTGATCCAGGCGTGCGCGGGTCTTCTGCAAATTGCGCACGATGTTCAGGTCACCCCGTTTGCGATCGGTGATATCCCTGTTGATGCCGATGAGGCCAATAATTGTGCCCTCTTTATTGAAACGAGGGTATTTCGAGATAAGCATACTCCGCTTGATGTCTGACTGGGAGGCATCGGTGTAGGCGAAACCCTCGATATTGATGATTGGGATACCGGAGCCGAGCACCATCTCGTCCTGGCGTTTGGAAATCTCCAAAAACTCTGGGTTGATGAGGTCTTCATCGCGTAAACCGATCACGTCCTCGGTTGACTTTTTACCGAGCATATTGAGCACAGCTCGGTTGACGACAACGAATCGACGCTCTGTATCTTTAAGATAGATTTCATCACCAATGGTATTGATGATGGTGTGCAGAAGATCATTTCCTTCGGGCATAGGAAGCATTACCTTTGGATAGTAAGGTCGTAAGGTACGGCCGATTCCGAGACGATTCAACACACATGCCAACAGGTCCCGACAAACACAACGACGAGCGCTTCGCTGAGCATCTCACCGAGATCCAGCCGACCGTTGATGGCTCTCATACGCTGTATTCGCACCGTTTTGGTCAGCAGTACCACGATACGAACGGGGCCATCGACGAAAGCCGCCATGTTTTCTTTGAGAACAGTGGTCTTATGGATCGTTTACGCCGTCATGAGGAGGTCCATATTCTGGAGATGGGCTTTGGCACCGGACTCAACCTGCTTCTTGTGGCCGACGCCCTCCAACACACCGGATCGCGCTCACAGGTACTTTACACCAGCATCGAAGGATATCCTATCAACCCCGACACCGCCTCCCAACTTAACTACCAGGAACACCTGCATCTCAACCCTAATTCTTCCGCCCTCAAAGACAAGCTCCCTCGCAGGCATTTCGCTACGCTCAATGCTAAGTTCGGGATGACACGAGAACCATTGGTCGAGAAGGAAAATCCTTCCACCCGCAACCCACCTCCCTTCAACTCTTCAACTCCTCAACGCTTCAATCTTCAATCTTCGACTCTTCAATCTTCAACTCTTCTCTCTTCCCTCTTCTCTTCTATTTCGCCGGGTCACAACTCCTTTCCTATCAGCGACCAGCTCCAGCTTGATCTCTTCATCGGCCTTTTCCAGGATTTCGCGTTTCCGGAGCGGGACATAGATATCATCTTCTTCGATGCTTTTTCGCCCAAAGCCAATCCGGAGTTGTGGACTTCCGATGTGTTTCGTGCGCTCTATAAGCACGCTCATCCGGGCGCTGTGATGAGTACCTACTGTGCGGCGGTATCGGCCCGGGCGGCGATGTGTCATGCGGGTTGGCATGTGGCGCGAGGTCCAGGCTTCAAAACCCGTCGGGAGATGACCATAGCCTCCAGAGATCCTGATCGTCTCGAAGGACTCGCGCGGGTCGACGAGGCGCGTTATGCGCGCCGTTATGCCGATGGTGAGTTCGGGGCTCCCTGAATCCGATCGCCATAGGCCTCGGCCTTATGCAGTAGCCTTCCCAGGAATTTACCCGCGTAGACGGCATCGATATGCCGGAAATCGGCCACCAGGACAAGGCGATCTTTAGCCCGCGAAAGTGCCACATTAAGGAGTCGAGGCACGCTTAAGCCATTTTTATCCTCGTCGAAAGGACGCACTGTGTAATGACGGATCGCTCCATTCTGGTTGGGCTCGCCCGTCATCATCGTATCAAAGACAATAACCCGCTTCTCGCGTCCCTGGTAGGTGTGGATGGTTCCCACTTCGATGGCATCGAGCGCAGCGTCGCGCAGCCATTTCCGGTAGGCATAGACCCCACTGCGAAACGGTACGATGATGCCCATTTCCTGCATGGGAATACCCATCTCGTAGGTGTACTGACGGAGCAGTTGGGTGACCACACGTCCATGCACAGGATTCACCGGCTGGAACCCACGCATCCCCTCTTTCTTCTCGAGCACAGGCTGATGAGCACTGGTGTCGATGACCTTTACCGATGCCGAGCGTCCTTCGCTGGCCTGCTGACGCTCCTCACTGGAGCGAAGACGTCCTTCGTAGAAAATATCGGAGATGAGTCCGGCCATATCGGTGCGCATACGATATTGCAGCTCAAAAAAGCTTGTAAACGAGGGATGGCGATCATGCCAGGCGAAGAGCTCGGCCGTTGAGCGTGCCCCCGAGATCCTGGAGAAAGCATCTTCCTCCAGATAGGCACGGGTCTCCGGATCCTGGCTCATCGATATCGGCGGCAGCTGCATAGGGTCGCCTGCGATCACGATGTGAGCATCGGCCTTTGATGCCAGGGCCATGATAAAGGGCAGAGAGGCCATCGAGGCCTCATCGATCACCACCATATCAAAACGGATAGGTGCTAAGAGATCGGAGGTACATACCCGAGCCAGTGTGGTACAGACCAGCTTGCGGCTCTTCAGGATCATCATCTCGTTTGGAATGTACTCTTTGTCGGGATCCTCTTCGACGAGCTCAGCTTGTTTACTGAGGATGAGCTGCTCGATTTGTTTGTCAAAGAGATGCTTGTCGAGTTCGGGATCGCTCAAGGCCGGATCCCCAAAACGGGTGATGTGTTTCAACTGGTTCAAAGCCCCCAGCTTATGCAAAGCCTGGATGGCACTCAGGCAGCCCACATCCACGGCACGGTTGGTATTCGATGCAAAAAGAACACGCTTCCCGTACATGAGGGCATTAGCGATGATATACCCCAGCGTGCTTGTTTTGCCGGTGCCCGGTGGACCCCAAATAAAACTTACGGCCTGATCCAGCGATTTCTGTACAGCCTCGGCCTGGGAAGTGTTCAAACTGCCATCGTCGACAGCCACGAGTCCTTCATCCAGGGTCTCGAGTCGTTCGGGATGCCAGATCGCCTCCAATAGTCCCGTTTCGCTGTCTTTACTTAGCAGTCGCTCCAGCGACTCGCGCGTTTTTTTCAGGATAAAGTCATTCTCCCATTCGATGAAAACAGACCGAAGATGAGGGCCATGATCGCTGGTAAAACGTAGGGTGATGCTTTCACTGTCGGTACTCACAACGGTGAGCAGCTCACTTTTTTCACCGTCAATATGACGCACCTCCTCGACAAAGCGTAGTGAGGCGGTGGCGGTTTTGAAGCGATAATCCCAGTCTTCGTTTGTTCCTGAACGGGGCAGGTATTCACCGTCGATGAGTGTTTCCGAGGCAGGCTGCTGGAGTACCGCTTCTATTTCAGCATCCAGGGCCTGGATGGCTTCCTGTAGGCGGAGCTGCGTTGTCTTTGAGATTCCCATATCCATAAGATACATCCCGACGGACTTTCCTTACGCCTAATCATGCATTTTTATCACTTGAATATGGGAGCTTTCTGAGCGACCTATCACATCATGGTGCGATTCCGGCAATCCATCCTAGGCTCTATCGTTCCAGAAACAACCGTTAACCACGAAATCCTACGACCATGAGACGCTTCATTATTTCCCTTACCCTCCTGCTCACCCTGACAGGTTTTAGGTTTGCAACGATCTCCGAAGCTGGCACACGTGGTTCAAGCGATCCACAACTTCGGATTGGAAATGCCAGTATCCACATTAGTTTCAATAAAGGATACCGTTACGAGCGATTCTACTTTTTTGTGAATTATGATGTGTACTACTCAACCTACAGCGATCGATACTATTGGTACGATCGTGGCAGATGGCACAGTAGCCGCCGCTTACCATCCTATCTTCGTCATGCAACCCGCGACCGGTATATCGTTATCAATGCCCGCCATGATCGTCCATGGACCTACCATACTGATCGCTGGAAATACGACAGTCGCTATGATCGCTGGGATCGCCGTGATGACCGTTATGATGATCGCCGCAAAGACGATCGCTACGATCGAAAAAATGATCGACGCGATGATCGCCGTACCGACAACGATAGGGATAGAAACAGAGATCGCGATAACAATCGCAAGAATGACAAGCAGGGGCGTAGAAACTAAGGTCTGAAGAGGTTATGATCCCAGAAAAAGCCCTGCATTCAGCGTGCTGGGCTTTTTTATTGCTGTTTGCGACGCAGTAGCTGTTGGAGTCGCTCACGGGCAGCCTCTTCGAGCGAACTGGCCTGCCGCTTTACATAGGCATCCACCATACCCCGAAGTACCTCCTGATCGAGTCCGATTTGGGGCTTTGTATAGGTTCCTCTGATACTCAAGGGTAATAAAAACGTACTATCGGGTTGTACCAAGGCCCGACTGGCTTCGGCGGGCAAGACCTGAGTGATCGCTGAGCTCAATCGTTTTGGCAGAAAGATCTTCGCCTGATAGGTAATTTGATCGTTGACCATATTTTCTGTTCCATCCAGCTCGAAACCGATATCCCGGGCTTTCATTTTCAGATCCCTGATATTCAACATCGACTTACCGATCACAAAGTTCGTTTGCCATTCATTCAAGCCAATATCCTTGATTTCGGGCAGCTTCAAAAAATCAGCCAGCGCCACCTGAATCGGATGGTTCCTGATTCTGACCGCGCTCATTCCAAAACTACCGGAGGCATCGGTGGTGGAGGTCTGTGGATTGAGATAGGAGTCGAGGTTGGTCTTGTAGTCAGTAGTGAAATTGATTCCACCGCTGAAGTATTCATGGATCCTGGTTTTGGATCCAAAGACCGGAAACTCCTTGAAAAAGGTCTCAATCCTGACGTCGATAAGCTCTCCGGCAAAGTCCAGCAGGGACGACCGGGGATTGAGCACATCGAAGACAAAGGCCCCTCGAATCGTGCCTCCAAACAATCGAAACGAGCCATTGCGCATGATAACTTGCTTGGGACTCATTTCAAGGGTAGTCTTCAGCTGGGTAACCGGACTCGCAAACACGATCATGGAGTCAATACTGGCATTCAAGCGGGCATTCATATTGGGAAGCACCAGCAGCACCTCTTCTTCCTCGCCCGACATCGGATAGAGCTCATCCAAATGCAAAAAACGGGATGATAAACTTCCCGTCAACTGAGCCGGTTCAGCTCCATCTTCGCTAAAAACGGCCATATACCCACGTGTTGAGCCCTTGATATCAAGGTCAGAGGCTCCCATTTTGAAAACCATCTGTTCTAAATCCAATGCTTGCTGACTGAATTGCAGTTTTGCATTCAGATCGGTGATGGGCTTGGGGAGTGAATCATGGACGATTCCAACCTTTTCGAGCACCAGGGATCCTACAAAGTACATGTTCTCAAACTCGGTGAGAGGTCCCCGCAAGGTCAGATCACTTTGAGCACGACCTTTGATTTGTTTTAATGCCGGATCTAAGGGAACAAAATCGCCGGCTTCGGCCAGATTGAAATTCGTCTTCACAGTGAGATCGGCGATCGGTTTCTCGCTCAATAGCGCCCGAATGGATCCTTTAGCCTCCACACGATTGGATCCGGCTTGCAAGGAGGCGGTATCAAACTGCAGCGCTTGCCCATTCAATGACCCTTTGAACTGAATGTGCTCAATGGGCTTTTTACCTAGCTGTGTATACTTCAGATAGCCATTTTGAAGGGCGATGGATCCTGAAACCGAAGCCTTTTCCATCTCCTTATACACCCCCTTCACACTTCCTTTTGAACTGAAACTCCCTTTTAGTGCAAGGGTATCTTCACTCATCGGGTAAAAATCTTTGAGTGTCGCCAAATTGGAAACCAAATCATAGCTGAGGTCAAAACGGGTCTTGTCTAAAGTTAACGGTTGTGTTACCAGACCACTCAACTGGACACGGTTCTCCGATGCCCGGGCACGAAAATCGGCGATACGCAGCTGTTCGCGGTCACCCGCCAAACGAATATTCACCTCTTCAATGGGACGAGCCACACTGGCATACTTCAAGTACCCGTCTGTGATGTTAAGGTCTGCTTTAAAAAGACCCTGATCCAGCTGCGCAAGGAGTCCGTCGACATCGATTTCTGCCTGCAATTGCCCCTTGAGTGTTTCGATATCATGCTGTCTGAGATCATAGAAATCGTTTACGGTCTGCAGATCCACTTTGGCCGAAACATGCAGTTGAAGTTCGGCCTTTTTCTGATCCAGGGGCGAAAGAAGCTTCCCGTTGGCGGTGATCCGATTGCTAGCAGCCCGGGCACTAAGGCTAGCAAGCTCGACAAGGTCATTATTTGCCTTGAACTCGAGGTTGATATCCTCAATGGCTGTCGGCAGGTTTCGATCTTTGAGATAGCCCTCCTTTAGAGCGACTTTTGCTTCAAAACGGGGGATGTCTACAGCCCCTAATTTCCCCTTCACCTTAGCTTCGATCTCAAAAGCCCCTTTGGTGTCATAGGTGGCGAAATGTTGTCGGATGGACTCCGGTAATAACTTGAAGAGTTCCGAGAAGTCGTCCGAGCTACTGGCGATAGCCACATCTAATGCAACAGGATCTGACCAATGTTCGATGGTGCCATTTAGACCCAGTTTGAAATCGCCAATGCGTAGATGACCCTCTTTGAGTTCAATGCGTTCTGCATCAAAATCGATCGATGATGATTGATTCAGCCCAAAAGAGAGGTTGCTGATGATGAGGGTATCCCTTTGATTGATGTTTAAGCCTGCGATGTTGGCATCAAAATCGCTTTCTAAGACCTCTGTTAATTTCAGTGAAGCATTGAGATCGAACTGATCGATGCTAAGTTGAGCTTGCTTGGGGGCATCGAGGTAGCGGATCGTCGATGATTCGAGAACAATGCGCCGAAGTTCGACATCCCAGGCCTCAGCGCTCGTATCGGCCACGGTTGTATCGCTGAAGGCCTGGAAAAGAGGATCCAGATTGGTGGTATAGTCCGGATAGACCTCATAGTGGATGGCTGCCGACCTCATGATGAGTCGGTCGACATCCAGGGTATTCGACAGGAGGGGAAGGATTTTGAGTCGCATTTCGAGTGACTCCAGATCCTGCAAAAAAGAGCTGTCTGGATGGCCGATCTGTAGTCCTTTGACGGTGATCCCTGCTCTCGGAAAGCTACGGATAAGGCTAAGTGACATCGATTCGGCCTGCACTTCCATACCCAGCGAGGAACTGGCCATGGGCAGGATAATCCTTTTCAGACGTGCGTCATTGAAATACAGTAGAACACTGCCAATCAGGATTGCAAAGAAGACAAGTAGCCCAAGAAGAACATAGGAGAGGCGTTTCATATTCCGGATACCCATTGGTGGTAGATCGAGGTATACTCACTTATTGGTCCCACAGTTCCGCGCGGATGGCACTGGCGCTCGGTTCTGAGACCAGATAGCTCCAGGCCAGGCGACGTTTTTCGGGGATCAGCTTCTCAACGAGTGAGGCAGCCGATGCCGTATAGATGATGAGATCGACATCACGGACAAAAAGAGGCAGTGATTTGCCATAGATGGTTCCTGCCATGATCGATCCTGAGTACCGAAGGTTAATCTTAAGCTCCTCGATGATAATAGGTATGCTTGACTCCTCGGTGCTCACGATACCGACGGTATCGACCACCAGATGTTCACTGAGGCTGAGAAGCATTTCAGGATCGGGTGAGTACACGATGGGGATCAACAGCATCTCTTCGTGTTCAAATTTGAGGGAGCGCATCAACGGCAGAGGCACGAAAAGGGCGTCGTAGTTAGCAAAACGGGTATGTTGATCGGTGGTGATGACGTCACTGGAAACACCCACTTGTTGTTTGATAGCACGTGCCAGCTGTTCCGAAAGCTCTTTATTTGATCCAAGGGTGGCACAGGTCTGGAGTCGCTCGGGCCAATCCACAAAACGAAGCTGTTCTTCGAAGATCGACTCAATTTCGTCCTCGTTGAGACCAAAACCAATCAACTCCTCGAGAACCGTACGCATTTTGGATGCTCCCATTTCGAGACGTTCCGACTTATCGAGATGTACGTTCTGGCGGACCACCACGAAGCCACGTCCCACTTCCCCGCGTAACAGCCCTTCCTCTTCAAGCTGATGGTAGGCCTTGCGTACCGTATGAAAACTCGCCCCCAACTGCTGACCCAAAATACGCGTTGACGGCAGTACTTCCCCAACCTGAAACTGCTTGGTAGCAATCATCAGGCGAATCCGATCGGCGATATGTTTGGAAGACGAACTCAAGGCATCAAAAAATCAAGGCAACAATGCAACAAGACATCAAGTGGACATGTAGTTAGCGTTTAGAATGTTGTGACTTTTTCCTTTCAATACTGGTATGAACACTCCTCGAAAAGATAGCA
>CAZXGO010000100.1:0-8525 GCA_964640035.1 uncultured Chitinophagales bacterium | reverse complement strand
AAATTGAAGAGTCTTCATCTGATCGCTGCGATGGTTGTCATCTTCGGTAACCCCAGTGGGAAGTTCCCAGCTACCTGTGATCCGTAATCCCTGGCGTAAGCCTCCGTCAACGGTTTCGATATGCACTTTGGCAGAGCTGCGAGAGTCGTAGATACGATCGCCCTTCATCGGTGGCGACCAGTTGTACTCATCGCCGGCATCACCATTATCTTCAAAATAGCCCATTGGACCATAGATTTGTCCCGTTTCATGATCGGTGAGCATATAGCTACCGTCTTGCTGGGCCTCCAGGCTTACCAATCCATTGCTGATGCGATGCCCTGAGGGTGATGGTAGTGTTTTGGGCTCAGCAGCAAAGGTATCGGTGCGTACAATGCGGATGGCTTTCATCCCCATTGCTGGTACTTGACCCGAACGGAAGCGCAGTCGGAAGCGCTCCATCAAGGATTGTGCGGGATAGTCGAAGCGGTTGTACGAGATCCCGAAATCGACCTTACGATCCAGGATTTCAAAGGGTATGGCATTGCCATCGGAATCTTCCAGTCGGAATCCTGCCACCGGAGGCAAAGCAGGATCCACCACCACATCGGGATTCAGACCGACCACAATCTGCTGGTTGAAGAATTCGACATCCGTTTCGACGATCTCGTCGCGGGTAAAGGGAGATGGATTAAACAGGCTCAAGCTTTCATCGTCGCCGCGGTCACCCTCCTTGTCGGGAAGGATCTGCATCATAGCAAAGCGTTCCACGCCCAGACCGAGCTCCTGGAGCTTCTCGAAACGGGTCTCCATTTCGCGATGGACGGGATCGATCGAGCATCCGCAGATCGAATCGTGTGGATGATTTTGCATTAGGTAGGTCCAGCCCTGGCGAATAAGATGCGCCTGCGAGCGTCCACCGTGCCAAAGAGTGATGGCATCGAGGGGCTCGAGGACGCGCTCGAGCAATAATTGTCCGGCGGTATTTGCTTGCTTGAGGTAGATGCGGGTAGAATAGACCCCGCCGGTCACGTTAAAAGCCCAGCGATAGCCGAAACGCATTTCGCCGTGTACCTGAGGTAGTTTTTTTCCCGCCACACCCTTTTTCATGGCTTCCATAAAGGCGGTAATGGAGCTGTGTACGAGTACTTTGTCGCCTTTGTATTGCTCGTTCAAATGAGCGAGTACAAGAGGGAGGTTCCGATAGGGCCAGTGATGGTCGCCGCCGCAGAGCATGAGTCGCTCGTCGGACTGGGCACGGAAGTCGACGCGCGAAGCGAAGTCTTCAAAGCGTTCCTCGGCAGAGCGCATGTCGGTCGAGTTGAAGTAGGCTGCACTGTATCCGACATCGGACAGGTGTTCCATGAGGACTTGGGATCCATCGGGGGAGATCCACTGGTATTCCGATGGCTCCTGACCCGGCTCGCCACCGAATCCACGCCATACGATGGCGCAGTCGATGCCGAAACCTTGCAGGATCTGAGGCATCTGGGCAATGTGTCCAAACGAATCGGGGATATAGCCGACATCCATACTTCCACCAAAGGCATGGGCCGTCTCGCGTCCACGCATCAGGTTGCGGATCGTGGCCTCACCACTTACGAGATGCTCATCGGGGAGGATGTACCACGGACCAATGAACAGACGTCCTTCGCGTACATATTTTTCGATCAAAAGCCGGCGATCAGGTCGAATCTCCAGATAATCGTCGAGAACGGAAGTTTGTCCATCAAGAGTGAAGGATTTGTATTCGGGATTGGTCTCGAGAATCTCGAGAAGATCATCCATTAAATGAGTAAGCAATACGCGGAAATGGTCGAAACTGAGGTACCATTCGCGGTCCCAGTGAGTATGGGGAATAACGTGATAAGTTGGCATTAAAAAAGCGTTTTTCAGAGGAACATGAGATTGAGGAATATAGAAAAAAGAGATGATCAATCATTTACAATCACTTACAATCATTTTCAGTCGTTTTCAGTCATTCTGCACCGTGCTTGATTTTTTCTGTGGGTTTGGTAATTAATTTGAATGTTAAAAATAGTGTATATACATTTGTATATACACTATTTTTAAGGATATAAAATTATGAAAACGCGGGTTTTTAAGTCAGGGAATAGCCTGGCTGTTCGAATTCCCAAGGAATTTGCCATATCTACGGATGAAATGTTCATCACACGGGTTGGCACAAGTCTCATATTGCGCGAGACATCGGCAAGGGGTGAGGCATTACGTACAGGAATTGAACTTTTTACGGATGATTTTATGGAAGAAGGACGAATGCAACCAGTGTTACCAGAATCATCCTCCATAGACCTTGCAGCCGACGAAGCCGTGCGGTATGAGGTTGATCCAAATCCATCGTATAAAGACTCGGCTGAATAACAAGGATGTGAATGTACCTTCTGGATACTGATATTTGCATTTTTCTGATTCGCGGGAAACATCCGCAACTTATTCAGAAAATCGAAGCACTACCGGCTGAGAACGTTTATCTATCGTCCGTGACTCAGGCTGAGTTGGAATTTGGTGTTGCCAATAGTCGTGACCCAGATCGAAATCGTACAGCACTTGAGCTGTTTGCATCTGCATTTGAAATTCTTCCATTCGATACCATGCATGCACGCTTCTATGGCGAAATACGAACCTATTTGTCCCGCCGTGGAACACCTATCGGACCCTATGATCTACAGATAGCGGCCCAGGCATTAACTAATGACCATATTTTAATTACAAATAATATCTCAGAATTCAGCCGCATACCCGGACTGAGGGTTGAAAAAGGAATGAATCAATAATCAATCAATAACAATCATTTGGAATTATTTTCAGTCATTTTCAGTCATTTTCAATCAATACAGACTCTATAGACAGTCTTTTTTAGGATACCTGAATATGATGAGTGATGATCAAAAGTGATTGATAATCATTGAAAATTATGGATAATAATTCCAAATGATTGTTAATGACTCAATGCTACTCCACCCACTCCCTCTTGGTTAGGGTATTAAAATCCAGCTCGTGGCGCATCTTGCCATATTTGATGAGCATCCTCCTAGATCCCCTCTCCCCTTCAATAAACGTACTCTCAAAAAGGGGCCAGGAATCAAAGTCCACCGCCACACCATTCACCCGGGGCACATCCCCATACCGCGCCTCGATCTTCTTCCCCCTCAGGCTCGTAAAAGCAACCGTTGGTGCAGCCTTCATATCGACCTTCAACTCTAGCATCCTGATAGCGGCCTTGAAGGCTTCAAAACCTTCAAACTCTCTCGCCTGAGCCACCTGCACCACAAAACCCGCCTTACCCGCCGGCGCCGACAGCCTTCTGGCCTTGGTGTCATCTTCCACCCAACGATATTTCATCATCGGATACACCGCCAGATACATCCTACCGGCACGGGCAAAAATCCATCCACTCTTATCTTCGACCATCTCATCCAAATTACGTGAGAAAAAGCCACTCACGAACTCATGCTCCGTCCCCTTAGGCACATCGTACAAGGCAATCAAGGCATCATCTTCCTGATAGACCTGCTCATACGGAGATCCACCAGTCCATTTGTTTGCCCTGCCATATTCGGTCTTTGAACGGATAATCAACTCATTCACCTGATCGGTAGGCTCAGCGAAGTACATCGTTCCCTCGATCGGCTCTGAATAAGGCTGAACGGTAAAGAACGTATTCGCTACCCCCTTTGGATTATCCACCTTCCAGATCAGTTTCCAGGTCATCTGCTGGATTGGCTGCAACAAACCTCCCTGACTGAAACCAAGGGAATAATCACTGGTCATGTAGGTACTCTTGTACACGGGCTGATTCTTAATGATGCTGTGACGAATACGGTGGCGCGTTCTTTTCAGCTCTCTGTGTAAGTAAGGCTCGTCGCGGTCATTGGCTATCAAATAGAGAATGTACGGCGGACGATATCCACTCATGGCCAGAATCAAGGTATCTCCCCAGTACTTTGGGGGCACCGTACCCCACATCAACCAAGCAAGATCGGCCGCTGCGGTATTAAAAGGTTCAACGGCCTCCCGCTCATAGGCCCGTGCCGTAGCACCACCGTACAATCCGTTTAAACTTTCGACGGCAAAATCGGCGATCAGGTAATCCAACATCATCTCGGCTTTTTGACGCATCATCGGATCTTTGGCATAGCCATAAAGCAATGCCATAGGTGAGACGTACACTTTTATGTAGTGCGGTGAGTCATATTCACCCTGACCAATCGTGGTGGCCAATTCCATCCAGTGATCCAGCCATTCACGGGCTTCGTCCATATTCTCTTTCGACGACTTTCCATTAAACCAGCGATCTCCACCATACTCGGGCCAACGCTCGGCAGCCAGGTATAAGGTCGAGTAATACAGCACCCAGTGATTTTCGGTATCTCCACGATATGGACGATAGGTCCTCCACAGATCTAGCAAGCGATTCTGAACCTCCTGTGGATAGTTCTCCAGACCGTTATTCATGAGCAAGGTGAAAGGGTACATCCAGAACATATCCCCACTCACCGTTTTGGTAATCGAATCCAGACGAGCCAACTGCCAGTCCATATCCTGATTCAGGTAGGCGCGGGCGGTAATGTGGAAATAGTGACCACGGGTAAGATCATCGGCTGGGATTGTCGTAGCCAAAAACTGAATCACGCTATCGCGGCGGGCATCATAGGCTTTGGCGTACTCACCGGGCGAAAGCGGCTTGAACTGGGCGATGGCTGGGATGGCCAAAGCCATGATAAAGAGAATAGGTATCAACTTTTTCATACTTATTTCCTCCCTGTGAACTGCATATCAAAAATAGTGGATGTACCTAAACCGGCTTGTTCCCATGATTTTCCTTGATCGATGGTATGAAACAAACCACCCTCGATAGTTGCTACCCAGAGTCGACCGGGTACATTTACATCGAAGATCACTTCATAGATATTTCGTTTTGGTAGTCCTGCCGTAAGATTAGTCCAGCGTTTACCGCCATCTTTGGTGATCCAGACGCCTGTATCCCAGCCGGCGGCGGCGATCTGATCTGCATTGTGCGGGTCGATAGCTACCGCGTAAAACGTCTGCTTTGAACTGGGTCCAGGCACCTGCGACCAGGATGTACCGTTATCGTTCGATATCCATATTCCTTGTTTTTCCGTACCCATAGCCCAGCGATTATTAAGCTCGGTGCTTTGCTGGATATCCAGGATTGGAGCGCCTTCGGCCGCAACGAGCGACCATTGCATTCCACCGTTCGTTGATACATACAAGCCTCCCCAGGTGCCGGCAAAAACACGATCTTTCGTCGTACGGTCGGCTTCTACCGTTTGAGTGTACATCATCCCGGGTGCAAACCCATTGTTCATCTCTGTCCAGGTTTCACCGGCATCCGTCGTGCCCCAGATCCCATAAGCAGAAGCGCACCACACCTGATTCGGATTCAAGGCATGCATATCCACATCCTGCACCTCGGTAACTCTCCAGTCGGTGACAACCTTCCAGGTCTGACCGGCATCCAGAGTTCGGATAACTCCATTACCACCTGCCAGGAAGATGCGATTGGCGTCATTGGGGTCGATGGTGATGCCACTAATACGTGGAGTATTCCAACCGAGATGGGTCCATGTCGTATCCCCCTCCCATCGGTGTAAACCACTTTGGTTAAGCTTGGCGCCCACTACATAGCCCTTGGAATTCCAGTAGGCATTGTAAAGGGTCTCCTGTGCTTTCGCAGGTATTGTTAGGATCACTAGTAGGAGAATGAACAGGCTTTTCATGGGTATAACTCTTATTCGACAGCGGGTTTAGAGAAATCGAGGCGACGACGCTGGTCTTTATAGGTAAGGATAAGTTCACGACTGTCAACCGCTGCATTCACAAAGGGTCCGCCGTAGAGAGGCCATGAGGCGTAATCGACCGGCTCACCATTGACTGTGGCTGTTCCATCGTAGCTGAATCCAAGGATATCACCCGCTAGGGTAGTGAACTGAGCAGAGGGCTTCCCTTCAACCGAAGTTGTGATGGACAGAGCACGTATGGCATCTTTGAAGGCCTCAAAGGAGGCATGGTCACTGGCACGGGCGACTTGAACTACGGCACCGTTCTTGAGGTGCGGAGAATGCAGGCGCCAGTTTTTCTCCTCTTCCTGCCACTCATATGGAGCCATCGGATACCAGGCCAGGAATGCAGGACCCGCATTAGCGAAGATCCATCCGCTCGCATCAACTTCTCGCGCGAGCAGGCTTTTTGGGAAGAATCCTGAGACATGCTCAAAACGGGATCCCGCCTCGATATCATAGAGGGCAATAAGTGCATCATTATGCTGCATCACCTGCTCAAAAGGAGAAGCACTGGTCCACTTATCGGCGGAGTCGTACGTACCTTTAGATTTGACAACAGCATCGGTGAGGAGTTTGGGCTCTTCCGGGAAGTACATGGCCAGCTCAAAGCCTGAAGAGTACGGATGCAGGGAATAGATCATATTAAAGCCCTCACGCACATCTGGAATCCTCCAGGTGAAATCCCAGGTCTGTTGCTGAATCGGTTGGAGGAGACCTCCCTGCATCGATCCAATGCCATAGTCGGGGGTCATGTACATGGTCTTGTAGACCGGCAGATTCTTCTCATCGCTATAGCGGATACGGTGACGGGTTCTCTTGCGCTCGAGATGCACATAGGACTCAGATCGGTCGGTGGCGATCGATTTTAGCATCTCCGGCGGACGATACCCTGTCATGGCAGTGATCAGGGATTCACCACGAAACAGAGAAGGTGTGTTCCCCCAGAATAACCAGGCGAAGGCAGTTGAATTATCGCTCCATTGGTTGTGTACGGTATGAGGATACACACGGCTGTGGGCACCTAGGTACATCCCATCCAACTGTTCTGCTGCAAAGTCAGCTAACAGATACTCCATCATCATGCCAGCGCGCAGTTTCATCTCCGGGTCGTCGGCATACCCGTACAACATGGAGAGCGGTGCCATGTAGAAGCTGTAGTAGCCTGGCGAATCAAACTCACCCTGACCACGTGTTACCGTCAAATCCATCCAGTGCAATAAGTAGTCACGCGCTTCCTCAAAATTCTCCTGTGAACTGCGTCCGTTGTACCACTCCGAACCGGGATCGTTGGGATACATTTGGGTCATCAGGTACATACTGGCATAGAACATTGCCCAATGGTTCTCGGTATCGCCACGATACGGAGGATAGATCTTCCACAGGTTACGCTGGCGCGCCATCAGGGCTTCCGGCATCTTGCCACGTCCTTCGAACATGGCAACTGTTTGTGGATACATCCAGAACATATCACCAGAGGGGTCGGTCTCCTGACGCAACGCCAGGGAGTCCATGATTTCATTGGCACGCTCAAGGTCCACATTCAAGTGATAGCGAGCGGCGGCCTGTAGCTGACCCAAACCGGGATTCTCAGCATAGAAGCGGATGAGGCTATCCGCCCGAGTTGTGACTTCCTGATCATAAGCGAAGCCATCCCCCGCATAGGGATCAATGGGGGCAGATGGACTGCATGCCCAAAGGCTAAAAGTGGCGAGAAGAAGAGTATAGAGCAAGGATGGCTTCATGGTATTGGTGATCATGTATGTCTTCATTAGCGTGCTCCTATCATTTCCATATCCCAAATTTCGGAGCCTTTCAGACCGGCATAGGTCCAGGAACGGCCGTCGTTGTCACTGTAAAAAACGCCGTGACCTACATTTCCGGCCCAGATACGTCCGGAGCCATTCATATCGATGATGATGCCATGGAAATTCAATCCAGGAAAACCATTTTTATGTTGGGTCCAGGTCGTGCCGCCATTTGTGGATAGATAAACACCGGTGTTGTAACCTGCAGCCACCATGCGCTGAGGATTTTGGGGATCAACCGCCACCGCATAGATAGTCTCTTTGGCGATGTTGCCTGTGGTGGGGGTCCAGGTAGCGCCGCTATCACGGCTAATCCAGACGCCTTGATCTTCGGTGCCAGCCAGCCAAAGCTCAGGGTTCGAGCGACTCTGCTGGATGTCGCGAACGGCCAGATCAGGCACAACAAAACCCCAGGTATTTCCACCGTCAGTAGTGCGAAGGATGCCATACTCACCACCAGCAATCACATGTCCAGCTTTTTGATAGTCGGCATGAATGGTTTGGGCGAAACGTTTCATCGCAGGAATCTGACTATTCGTCTCCTGCCATGTGTCCCCATTATCGGTACTACGAAAGATGCCGTAGGCCGTGGCAATATGAAGGGTTGTCGGTGATTTTGTGTCGATGGTCACATCCTGAACCTCGGTGATATTCCAGCTGGTCACAATTTTGAAGGTTTTGCCTCCATCGAAGGTACGAAACACGCCATTACCACAAGCTAAAAACATGGTTTCTGGCGCATCCGGATTAAAGCTGATACCATTGTGACGTGACTTCTTCCAACCCATATGGGTCCAGGTGGTATCGCCTTCCCAACGGAAAAAGCCAGAGGGTTGAGCACCGGGTCCTACCACGAAATTATTCGTCTGAAGGACTGCAACGTGCAGCTTGTGATCGGATGACTGAGCATGGCTTC
>CAZXGO010000099.1:5804-8604 GCA_964640035.1 uncultured Chitinophagales bacterium | reverse complement strand
TATAATATACTAATATAATTATATGAGCACTTATATTCTTGTAGACACTATGAACACTTTCTTTCGAGCTCGACACGTAGTTCGAGGAAGTCTCGACGACAAAGTCGGTATGGCTTTGCATGTAACTTTTAACAGTATTAAGAAAGCATGGGCCGACTTTGATGCAGATCATGTAGTTTTTTGCTTAGAAGGCCGTAGTTGGCGCAAAGATGCTTACGAACCTTACAAGCGCAATCGTAAAGAGACTCGTGATAAAATGACTGCTCGAGAAGCAGAAGAAGATCGTGTATTCTTTGAAATCTTCGACGAATTTAAATCATTTGTACGTGAAAAAACAAACAGCACTGTACTACACAACCCTGTGCTAGAAGCAGATGACCTTATTACTGGTTGGGTACAATCTCATCCTAACGATAATCATGTTATTCTTAGTACAGATGGTGACTTTGCACAACTTATTGCACCTAACGTAAAACAATACAACGGTGTTAGCAACACCACAATTACACACGAAGGTTATTTTGACGACAAAGGCAAGCCAGTTGTTGATAAAAAGACTGGTGAAGCAAAGCCTGCGCCAGATCCACAATGGTTACTGTTTGAAAAGTGTATGCGTGGTGACACTAGTGACAACATCTTTAGTGCTTACCCTGGCGTGCGTAAAAAAGGCACTAAGAATAAAGTAGGTCTTACTGAAGCTTATGCAGATATGACCAGTAAAGGGTATAACTGGAATAATATGATGCTTCAGCGCTGGACTGATCACAATGGTGACGAACACAGAGTCATTGACGATTACAATCGTAATGTGTTGCTGTGTGATTTGTCTGCACAACCCGAAAATATCCGTAACGAAATTAACAATACAATTAGTGAACAAACACACTCACCTAAAGATTTATCACAAGTAGGTGTGCGACTTCTTAAATTTTGCAATAAGTGGGATATGCAGCGCATTGCTGATCAAATTTCACTATACTCTACACCATTCCAAGCGAGATACCCACAATGATTAATGCAAAAGAAATTCTAAAAGACAAGTTTTGGATTGTTACTGATAATGGCGAAAATGTAGGAACAATTGCCTACGATAATGATCATTACATTGTAAATAAATCTGGTAATTTTAAGGTTTGTAAAAATAAATCGTCAATTACAAATCAACTTGGCAAAATGACATGGTCAGATTTATCTATTAAAGAAACTACACAGTATCACGTACACGAATTTCCTACAAACTGTGAACCTTTTAACAGCATGTTTGACATTAAAAAGAAACTGCCATTGTTTACAAAAAGTGAAAAATCAAAAAGTGTATATTGTGCAGGATACTATATTATTAAGTTTAACAAGGGCTGGGTTAAAAGTTTTTGTCCTAAACTTATTACAATCGAACGCTATCATCATAAAGGACCGTTTAAAACTGACTTTGAAATGCGTTCACAACTAAGTAAAGAAAATGCAAGATCAACCAATTAATACTACACCAATAAAAGACTTCGTAAATCTAGTTAAAAGTGCAGAATCTAGTAGACAAAAAGAAATCAGGCTAGATATTGAAAAAGCTAAAAAGTTAAATCATTGTTTAACTTTACTACTTGCACGTCATGTAGAAGACTTAGAAAAACTGTTACTTGACAGAAAAGAAGCACAAGAAAATCCAGTAATAAACGTTCAAATGGACGGTGGTAGTGGCTGGTAAATGATAAATATACGTAGTTAAAGGAACGAAAAGAATGAGTAGGCCGAAGCCTAATGTATTGAAAGAATACACTGATAAAAAGACTTACCGTACTGAGCAAGTTTTACAAGCAGAAGCGATTTGGGCTGTGTTTTATCAAAATAAACCTTTTAATTTAAAAAGTTTTAATAGTCTAACAAACTATCCAGGACCAAAATATAAGAAAACAAGCTTTTCTAATCCTGGTCATGCACATAATTTAGCTCAACGCTTAAATAGTATGTGGAACACTGAAGATTTTAAGGTTATTAAGTTTACTTCAGATAACTTACTGAATGAATAGAGCAACATACACAAAAATTTTTTTAAACACTGCAAAAATTAGTGTTGATGAAGTTAATCTAAAAAAATATTCATCCGAATGGTGGTACAACATTCGTGATAAGCAGTCTGGTGGGCTGCGCCTCACCGAAATCGGGCGTGATTTTCTAAAAAATGAGTTATCTTTAACATTTTATCAAATTAATTTTCCCCCTGATCTTAATATTATGAAAACGAACATTCTGATACACTTAGATAACTTTATCACATGTCCGTATTTCCTCACAAAAAAGTATATAGAAGTTACAGATGATCGCAAAGCAATGGAATTAAGTTTGCTTTCAGGTGATATAGAAAGATACGGCTTAATAAAAGCAATAGAAAAGCAAAAAAACATTTGACATCTAGTGTGTTTTGTCGTATTATATACATAGTTAATAAACAAATACACAGGTAACACACAATGGACAACATTCGTACTACATCCCCAAACGCTGCAAAGAAAGTTATTTCGGCTGCATTCGATCAGAAACGCCCAATCTTTATTTGGGGTCCTCCAGGTATTGGTAAATCAGATATTGTACACCAAATCGGTGCGCAAAAGAATGCTCATGTAATTGACATTCGGCTTAGCCTTTGGGAGCCTACTGACATTAAAGGTATTCCGTACTTTGATTCAACACAAAGCAAGATGGTTTGGGCACAACCAAGCGAATTGCCCGACGACGAGCTTGCAAGTCAGTACGAACATGTAATTTTGTTCTTGGACGAAATGAACTCAGCTGCTCCAGCTGTGCA
>CAZXGO010000099.1:415-5704 GCA_964640035.1 uncultured Chitinophagales bacterium | reverse complement strand
ACGAACATGTAATTTTGTTCTTGGACGAAATGAACTCAGCTGCTCCAGCTGTGCAAGCTGCTGCATATCAGCTGATTCTTAACCGTCGTGTTGGTCAATACAAGCTACCTGATAATGTTCTTATTGTTGCTGCCGGTAACCGTGACAGCGACAAAGGTGTTACGTACCGTATGCCAGCTCCGTTGGCTAACCGTTTTGTGCACTTAGAGATGTCAGTATCGTTTGATGACTGGTTTGAGTGGGCTGTAACCAACAAAATTCATCCTGATGTAGTTGGTTATTTGCAGTTTAGCAAAGGTGACTTGTATGACTTTGACCCTAAGTCCCCGAGTCGTTCGTTTGCTACGCCTCGTTCGTGGTCGTTTGTAAGTGACTTCCTTACTGATAACTATGATTCAGAGACACTCATGGATCTTGTGTCAGGTTCGATTGGCGAAGGCCTTGCTGTAAAGTTTGTTGCACATCGTAAAGTTGCTGCTGACATGCCTAATCCAAGCGATATTTTGGCTGGTAAAGTAACAGATCTTGATACTAACGAAATCAGTGCAATGTACAGCTTGATTGTTGCAATGTGTTACGAACTTAGTCAGTCAGTAAACGACGACAACCGTGACTTTTACGGACAAGTTGAGAACTTCTTGAAGTTCTCAATGAAGAACTTTGACACTGAGCTAGTTGTAATGGGTATGAAACTTGCTCTTACTCAATACCGTTTGCCGATTGATCCTGATAAAGTTCCTAGCTTTGATGAATTCCATGAAAGATATGGAAAATACATTAAGGCTGCACAAGAGTAAAATTATACAAAGCGCTTGACAAGTCAGGCGCTTTGTTGTATTATATACATATATTAAACAACAAAGGTGACATCATGTCTGTAGAAGGTACAAAACACTGGCAACCCGATCCTGATATTACTCCCGAAGAACTTGATCGTATGACTACGGAAGTAATGGATCGTATTACTGTTGCACGAGTTGGTTTGCTGTTGAAACATCCGTTCTTTGGCAACATGGCTACTCGTCTTAGAGTAAAGCCTGCTAACGATTGGCTTCCAACTGCCGCTGTTGATGGTCGTAACTTGTACTTCAATGCGCAATTTTTTAATGCAATGGAAAACTCCGAGATTGAGTTTGTAGTTGCACACGAAATTTTGCACTGTGTATTCGATCACCTTGGTCGTCGTGGCGATCGTGACCCTAAAATTTACAATGTTGCTGCTGACTACATCGTAAACAATCTTCTTGTTCGCGACAATATTGGTTCAAAGCCTAAGCTTGTTGACTGTTACCAAGACTTTAAATACGAAGGCTGGTCTAGTGAAGAAGTTTACGATGATCTAATGGAAAATGTTGTTGAGCATATTGACTTGGATCAACTAGGCGAAATGCTCGACGAGCACTTGGATCTCGACGGTGACGGTAAAGACGGTCAGCCTAAATACACTGAAGCAGAAATGAAAGAAATTCGCGACAGTATTAAAGAAAGCATGCTGTCAGCTGCACAAGCCGCTGGTGCTGGTAAAGTACCAGGTGAAATTGCACGCATTATTAAACAGTTTACTGAACCTAAAATGAACTGGCGTGAAATTTTGCAACAGCAAATTCAAAGTACTGTCAAGAATGACTACAGCTTTGCTCGTCCGTCACGCAAATCACACTACGGTGCAATTATCCCCGGCACTGTAAATGAAGATACAATTGATATTTGTGTTGCACTTGACACCAGCGGTAGTATCGGCGACGATATGCTTAAAGACTTCTTAAGTGAAATCAACGGCATTATGAGTCAATACAACGACTATAATGTTAAGGTTTGGTGCTTTGATACTAAGGTATACAACATGGAAGAGTTTTCGGCTCATGATGGCGACATTGCTGAATACGAAGCTGCCGGTGGCGGTGGCACTGACTTTGAAGCTAACTGGCTGTATATGAAAGAAGAAGGCATTGAGCCGAAAAAACTAATTGTATTCACAGATGGTTATCCGTGGGGTAGCTGGGGAGACGAAACTTACTGCGATACTGTGTTTGTAATTCACAGTAATCACGATAAGGATCTACAAGCACCTTTTGGAGTAACTGCGCACTATGAAGAAAAAAATTAATCAAGCGCCGAATCCACTAGAACTTTTTGATATTCGTAGAGTTTCGATCTGTCCAGAACATTTCGAAACTACTACGATTTCTTTTGACGACAACACTCCATTCAAAATACGCATGGAGTTAGGCCTTATTGAATGGATAGAGGCAAATACCTCAGGACGCTATTACCTTAAAAAATTTAAAGATAGTGTTTGTATTGGCTTCGAGCAGCCAAAAGAATTAACCTTTTTTATCATGTCTAATAAATAAATTACAAAAGGAGTATAATACATGACTGAAGAAAACCAAGAAGTAGTTACAGACGAAGCTCAACCTGAAGCTCCGCAGGGCCAAACACCAACCCCTGATGTAACTGAACTTACTATATCTGATTTAGCAGCAATTAGACAAGTGATCGATGCTGCAACTAGCCGAGGCGCTTTTAAAGCAGGCGAAATGTCTCAAATCGGTGTTGTTTATGATAAATTAGATAAATTCTTAAATCATATTGCAGCACAACAGCAAGCAGCTGGTGCTCCACCACAAAGCGAGTAAAATATGCTAAAACATATTGGAAGAATTAAAAAGACACAAAAGAAGTGCATAGTAGCGTATAGAGTAGTACCTGGAACAAGTGACGAGTGCGTAGTTGTTCCAACCGAAAGTCTCAGTGCTGACGAACACGATAGTTTAATTAAACTAGTCGAAAGTTCAGCAGGACAAGAAGCTTACGAACTAGCAGAAGCAATGGCACGGACCTCTTTGCCAGACGGAAGAAACATGTTAGCTGGGTTTCACACTACTAATAGAATGGTTAAGACCAAAACTACAGCAGTAGAAATGACTCCTGATACTAGATCAGTAGTAGGCCTTGATGAATTGAATAATGTTATTGCACAGCAAAAAGGCGTGACTGTAGCTGACCTTGCGATTAAAGATCCTAATGCTCCTGCAAAGCAAGCTCAAGCAACTGCTGAACCTGAAACTGTTGACCCTGTATCTGTATACACAGATGCATCAACTACTGTATCAGAGACACCTGCGCCTGTAGCAGATGCAGAGTCGGGTGTAATTACAGATGAAGCATTAGCTGCTAGCTATCGATCACAAGCTGATCGCTTGTTTAAAGAAGCAAAAGCTTTAAGAGAACAAGCTGAAGCTCTCGTACCTACTAAAAAGAAAACAACTGCAAAAGCTAAACAAGAAGTAGCTAGTGCATAAAAAAAAGCGGTTCGAAGAATCTACTATAGAATCTTGGCCAGATGTCCTTAAAGACATAAGAATAGAATCCATTCCTACCGACTATATAGAACATATAAAGATTAACTTTATAGACGGTAGAGAATGGATTATTGACGTAAAAGATAATCCCAATGCTGATTATAACGTAGCACTCGAAGAACTGTATCAAGAGTACAATAACAGTATTGCTACTATCAATTTTAACATTAATATACAAAAAATTAAACGAGATATAGAAAAACGTACTAACATATTTCTTAAAAAACGGAAGTAAAGTAGATAAATATATGTAACGTTTAGGTTTTCAGGAGTTATCAATGGCTTTACAGATAAGACGCGGCACCGACGCAGAGCGCTTAACAATTACACCAGCAGAAGGTGAATTAATTTACACTACCGATACTAGATTAATTTATGTTGGTGACGGTATTACTGTAGGTGGTACAAAAGCAGATACAGGTATTACAGACCTATTATCAGATGCTACACCGCAACTAGGTGGTAACTTAGATTTAAATAGTCAAGCAATTACAGGCACAGGTACAATTAACATTACTGGTAATATAACCGGTAGTACTGTGTCAGGTAGTAGCGGTAATTTTACAAGCTCTGTAATTGGTAGTTTACAAGCGGCAAGTGTTCAAGGTGATCTAACAGGATCTGTCTTTGCTAATGACTCCACAATGCTTGTAGACGGAACTGACGGTAAGCTGGTTCTTTCAAACAATACAATTCAAGACCTAAGCAATGTTTATGTGCCCATAACACCGTCTAGTGGCGATGCTACAAATAGTCGTTGGGAAGCTGGAAATCCTGCTGCAAGCGGTGGTGCATTTGTTGGTGATATTCAAGGTAGTGTTTTTGCTGACGACTCCACTCTACTAGTAGACGGTATAAATCAAACAATTAATGTACCAGAAATAGTTAGCCCATCAAACGACTTGCTGCTACAAGCTGATGGAATACGTACTAGTTACAGTTTACAACGTAACGACCCTACTTTAGATTCAAGTCTTGCCCTTTACGATTTGGGTATAATAAGATTTAGAATGAACGACATAAACGGCGCAGAGACAAAAAGCTTTATTCGAGGTCGTAATGCAGATATTATCATGGCTGCCGGTCATGAGGGTGAAGATTTTCCCGATACGTCTCTTTTTGTACACGCAGCAAACAGCACAAGTGTAGGTATGTTTGGCGGCCCGGCTAGATTTAATGTTAGAGGAGAAATATTTTGCTCAAGTACATTAATTACCCAAGACGTATTAGCAGTAGCTTATAGACTTGATGATTCATCAGAATGGTTTAATGCTGCAACACAGGAATTAAGAGTAGGCCAAGGCTCATTTCACGGCTCTGTGGATGTTGTAGGCTCTGTTAACGCTAATTCTGTTTTTGCAACAGAAATACAAGGTAATATTATAGGTGACGATTCTACCGTAATTATAGATCATACTACCGGTGCAATTAATGCAAGCATAGTTACAGGGGATTTAAAAGGTAGTGTGTTTGCCGACGACAGTACAGCTATAATAGACGGTATTAATAAAACTGTAATTGCAGGTGGTTTTGTTCAATTTGGATCGTATAATACTACTGAAAGAAATGCACTAACTGCTGTTAATGGAATGGTTATATATAATAGTCAAGTAAATAGATTCCAAGGTTATCAAAACAGCGCATGGATAAACATTGACGACGGAACTGCTGCATAACTTTAGGGTAAAAGAAACAGACTTCGAAACAATATTTCCTTTATGGAAATTACTATGGCCAAATAGTAATGATATCCAACATATGAGTAGTATGAAATACCTAGGGGGTTACGATACTGAAATTTATAAAAAGTATGCCCCAAGTTTTTTTAAACTAACAATTGATAATCAAATAGTTGGTGTTGTATCCGGTCACAAATCAGATCAAGAATCTTTTAGATTAAGAGGAATTTATATTAAAAAGCAAT
>CAZXGO010000099.1:0-405 GCA_964640035.1 uncultured Chitinophagales bacterium | reverse complement strand
AATAATGGAACTGTATTTAATAATATAGATAATATATTAAAAAGCAATATAGAAAACAAAAGCTAAGTCTATTATTGTTTTCGGCTATATCTGATCAAGCAAAAAAGGAAAACTGCTCAAATGTATGGAGTTTTCCACGAGATAAGTCTTTGCAAAGTTATATATCTGCAGGCTTTGTGCAAACATCAAAGTTTTTAAATACCAATGATATAAAATATGGTCCTAACTGTTTTGTAATACTAAAATTTTAATAAAGACAATTAATGATTATTGTTTTGCTATTAACCCATAAACTTCGGAGAGATACTTTTAAAGTAATCAAAATACCTTTGTAAACTTCCGCTGCCATCCGGCGGGTTATAGCCCGCTGCCGTCGGCCCAATGGGCCCGGTATATGGAACTCCG
>CAZXGO010000098.1:0-8661 GCA_964640035.1 uncultured Chitinophagales bacterium | reverse complement strand
GTAGCGCAGCCCGGTAGCGCACTTGCATGGGGTGCAAGGGGTCGCAAGTTCAAATCTTGTCACCCCGACGAACAAAAAAAGCCAGTTTGCTGATTACGGCATGCTGGCTTTTTTCTGTTTAAGGAGCTTGTGAGGTAGGACTACACACAAAACACACAAACAAAAAAAGCCAGTCGGATCAGGACTGGCTTCGAGAACCATTCAGAGAAGTGTTTCTGAATGTTTGTTGTGTGTCTGTGTCTGTCTTTAGCTTTCAGTTGTAGCATTCTTAATGTCGTTACTAAGTTAATGTATCTTCCTACAAAATGAATCCATCGGACTTCATATTTGCAGCGTTTTAAATGTCACAACACTATC
This sequence comes from uncultured Chitinophagales bacterium, assembly GCA_964640035.1. Classification (GTDB taxonomy): domain Bacteria; phylum Bacteroidota; class Rhodothermia; order Balneolales; family CAYWCV01; genus CAYWCV01. The sequence continues at coordinate 8,304 of CAZXGO010000098.1, read as the reverse complement.
ACAAATGGCGTATTTGGCAAAAAAAAGCTACTTTCCCCGCCCATGGTCTCATTTACATAGACGACAAAATCTCAAATAGACTTGTGTCTGTTTTAGTGAGATTCATCTTTTTTCGAAGTCGAATACGAGCCATTTCAACAGCTCGTGTCGTTTGTCCTGTGATAGCAGCGATCTCTTTCGTCGTCATATCTAGGCGTAAGAAAGCACACAATCTTCGCTCATTAAGACTAAGATTTGGATATGCATCTTGAATTCGGTCATAAAAACCTGAATGAACTTCTTTAAAGCGCAGTTCAAACTCTTCCCACACACTTTGATCTCAGGTTTTTTCAAGCGTCTTTATAATTTTTTTTATCTCGGATTCCTGACTCAAAAGCTCTTCTGTGCTTTTGTTTTGTAGTTTTTCCACTACATCATTAATCATCTCATTTTTTTGGATGGAGTAGATCACTTGGGTGGTTAATTCTTTGTCTTTACGCTCAAGGTCTGATTTTAAAGATTTAGCCTCTAATTCGGATTGTTGAGCGCGATCCATGATCTCCAGGTTTTTTGATTCAGCGTTGAGATATCGTTTACGGAAAAAAATAAACAACCAAATACTAAAGAAAGACAAGGCACTGATAACAGTGATGATTATGGTAAATCGACGTGAAGCATCTCTGGCAGCCATTTGCAAGGTCGCTTCTCTGGCACTGAACTCTCTTGCCAATTCTGCTTTAAGGAGCTCTTGGCGAGCTTCATTGGCCTTCATTTGTTTGGATAGATCAGAAGATATATTCAGATATTTGAGCGCAGAATCGGCATTGCCTATATTTTCATATGCTGTGTGTAAGGCATTGGCGACATACTGGCTGGTAGACACGTTTTCAACCTTATTGGATAGCGACCATGCCATCATATAACTACGGATTGCCATTTCATGTTGATTGAGTGCACCAAAAAGATCACCCTCTAAGCGATAACTAATAACCAATCCAGCGAGATCATTCTCTTGCTTTTGGTATTCGATAATGGATTTCAAGCTTGGTTGAATGTTACCATATTCTTTCTTTTTAAAGAGAACATTGATAATCCCCGTATTGAGATTGATGTAATTTCGGGAGGTAATTTCCTCAATAGTCCCGATGGCCAATCCTTGGGAATAGTATTTTTCAGACTCTTCGAGCTGATCCATACTCCATTTCAAATAGGCTAGATTATTGTAAATGGTAGCAAGTTCGTTTTTGGGATACGCTTGCCCTTGAGCGGTATAGACCGAGTCAATCATCCCCCAGCCCTTCATGATATAAGCTTCAGCTTCCTGTAGATCGCCGAGAATATGTTTTAGGGATCCTAGATTGAAATATGCGCGACCAATTTCCAAATAATCCTTGCGTTCAATAGAAGAATTTAACTTGCGCAGCATGTACTGAGCAGCGATTTCATTCAATCCAGCATTGAACGTTGTAAGTGTGATCTGATGAAGAGCTTTATCAATAGTTGATTGAATTTGAAGTTGTTCGGCAAGAGATAGTGCACGCTGTGCAAATTCAATCGAGGCGCTATTGTTAGTAGACAAATACTCATTTGAGATCTGGATGTATAGATTCACTTTGCTAGTGTCATCCGGACTAAGTTCAACATCACTTAGCAAGCTTCTGAGCTTGGTCTGACTCGGATCCTGAACGTTTATTAAACTGACGAAGGCTACTATTACAACGTGATATACAAGCGAATAGATCACAGAGAGGACGAAATAAGAATAGGAAAACTAAAATTTAAATGAAGAATAGTACTTTTTAGGGTTGTTTCAAACGCCACACCATGAGCTTGTGGTGGGTCATTTCCCGGATGGTGTATGCTATTCCGCCGATGCCTTCACCCGATGCATCACGTCCTCCAAAAGGCATCCAGTCGACCCGAAAGGCTGAATGATCGTTGATCATCACCGCCGAGGCATTCAGTTTATTGACGGTATCGAAGGCAACATCGATGTTTTTCGTAAACACAGCGGCGTTGAAATGGTATTTCAAGTTGTTCGCTCTTTGGATGGCCGCATTCCGATCGGTATAAGGATAGATACACACTACCGGACCAAAGATTTCCTTACACGACACATTGGTCTCGTCCGATGGATTCCAGAGTACGGTAGGAGCGTAGCAGGTTTCTGAGACGGAGTGTCCGCCACACAAGAGTTCTGCCCCAGAGCGAACCGCCGCCTGTACCCAGTCGTCTATACGCAGTAAATCGCTCTTTGATTTCAGTGGACCCACATCTGTTGAAGGGAGCAAGGGATCGCCCACATTTAATTTTGAGGCCGTTTCGGCAATCGATTCGGCTACTGTTCGAGCTATTAACTCATGGATGTAGATCCTTTGAACCGAAACGCACACTTGTCCGGCATGATAAAACCCCCCTTTTACGAGTAGGGGGATGGTTTCTTTTAGATCGGCATCCGGCTCGACGATGACGGGAGCTGCGCCTCCCAATTCGAGAGCGCATCGTGTGCCCGGTGGTAGTTTCGATTTCAGATGCCATCCCACAGATTCTGAGCCGATAAAGGAAAGGTAGTTGATCCTCGGATCGGTGGCCAACTTCTCAGCCAGATCATTTTCACAGACGATCATCTGCACCCATTCCTTAGGCATCCCGGCTTTGTAGTAGAGTTCAACGAGCGACTTACAGCTCAGGGGAGTGTGCAGGTCAGGCTTGACGATGACCGGACAACCTGCAGCAAAAGCGGTCGCCGTTTGATGTACAATGAGATTTAGAGGATGGTTGAAAGCGGATATGGCCGCCACGACGCCAATAGGCTCGCGCACGGTGTAGGCCAGGCGGTTATCGGAGGTTGGGGTGAGTCCCATGGGGATTTGCTCACCGGCAATACGACCGATTTCCTGAGCTGCCAGCTTCACGCCATTGATGGCACGTAATACTTCCACCTTTGAATCGACCCAGGGCTTTCCGCCTTCCATAGCGGCCTGACGAGTGAGCTCGTCGAGCGATTGCTCCATGAAAGCGGCCGTTTTTTCGAGGATAGCGATGCGCTCGTGCGCCGGTAGCCAACGTGAGCGATCGTGAAACAAGGCTTCAGCCGTGCTTAGAGCATTTTCGAGGTCGTTAGCGTTATTTAGAGGTAGTTCAGCAAGCAGGCTACGGTCGAAGGGAGAGAATATTTTTAGCATGACAACATCCATCATATTTGTGTCGAACCATCAAAATGTAAACAAAAAAGCCCACCGTTTCCGGATGGGCTTTGTAGTTGCATATAATGCTTCATCGTAGCGAGGAGCGGAATCGAACCGCCGACCTTAGGGTTATGAATCCTACGCTCTAACCGTCTGAGCTACCTCGCCGTTTTGGTGAGTGGTGAGTAGTAAGTGGTGAGTAGTGAGTGGTGAGTAGTTGTTTTCCAGGTTATAAATCTAAACCCAGTAAAATTTACTACTTACTACTAACTACTAACTACTAACCAATCACAGACCAGAAAGATAACACCTTTAGCAACAAAATGGTATCTTTCAGGATCAAACCCACTGGTTACGCACTCTGGGAGAACATGCAGGCCGAGCTCGACCGCATGTTCAAGGAAACCGGTCATCAAAACGCTTATTTTCCCCTCTTCATCCCAAAATCTTTCCTCTCCAAAGAGGCCCAGCACGTGGAAGGCTTCGCCAAAGAGTGCGCCGTGGTGACCCATAGCCGCCTGATGAACAGTCCCGAAGGCGTAGTAGTCGACCCCTCCTCTAAGCTGGAGGAAGAGCTCATTGTTCGTCCAACCTCCGAAACCATCATCTGGGATACCTACCGCGACTGGATCCAAAGCTACCGCGACCTGCCGATCCTGCTCAACCAATGGGCGAACGTGGTCCGCTGGGAGATGCGTACCCGCCTGTTCCTTCGCACGATGGAGTTCCTGTGGCAAGAGGGGCATACTGCTCATGCCACCAAAGAAGAGGCCGTCGAGGAGACCGTCCGCATGCTTGAAGTGTACCGCACCTTCGCCGAGGAGTTCATGGCCATGCCAGTGATCACCGGCGTGAAAACAGCCAGCGAACGCTTCGCCGGTGCCGAAGACACCTATTGCATCGAAGCCCTCATGCAGGATGGTAAAGCCCTGCAAGCGGGTACCTCCCACTTCCTCGGGCAGAATTTCGCCAAGGCCTTCGACGTGAAATTCCAGGATAAAGACGCCCAGCTCAAGCACGTCTGGGCCACCAGCTGGGGCGTGTCGACCCGTCTGATCGGTGGACTCATCATGACCCACTCCGACGACGACGGACTCGTTCTCCCACCGCGCCTGGCTCCGACCCAGAGCGTGATCGTCCCGATCTGGAAGACCGATGAGGAGATGGCTCTGGTTTCGGATTACGGCAATAAGATCCTTGGTCAGCTCAAAGCAGCGGGCATTCGTGCCAGCTTTGATACCCGCGACCAGTATAAGCCCGGCTTCAAATTCGCCGAGCATGAAGTGCGTGGCATCCCGGTACGCCTAGCCATTGGCCCGAGAGACGTCGAAAACGGCATGGTCGAATTAGCCCGCCGCGACACCCGCACCAAAGAAGGTGTTTCGGTGCATGGCATCGCACAAACGGTGCAAGATATCCTGGAGGCCATCCAAACCAACCTTTTCGAGACGGCTAAGGCACGTCGTGAAGCCATGACCCATCGTGTGGATGACTACGAAACCTTTAAGCAGGTCCTCGACGAGAAGGGCGGATTCATCTATGCCCATTGGGATGGCACCGCCGAAACAGAAAACCGCATCAAAGAGGAGACGAAGGCGACGATCCGCTGCATCCCGCTCTTCGAAGATAGTGAAACCGGCACCTGTATGGTGACCGGCAAGCCCTCCGCCCGCCGGGTGCTCTTCGCCCGCGCCTACTAGAAACGCATACTGAGAACCGGCTATGGTCCGCTACCAGCCATCGTACCAGGATCTGTTGTTTGGAGCTGATGCCAGCCGAAAAGTAGAGTCGTTAGTAGTGAGTGGTGAGTGGTTGAATATCTCAAATACTAATCACTCCGATAAACTACTCACTACTCACTACTTACCACTCACTACAGACCCCCTTTCCCTCATGGAAATTGCCGGGAAGGCCGCCGCCCAATGGATCCTCTCCCATCCCTGGCCCACCCATCCCCAACGGAGCCTGATCGTCTGCGGCAAGGGCAACAATGGGGGCGACGGACTCGTGGTTGCCCGCTACTTAGCCCTGGCTGGTTGGCAGGTCGACGTCCTTCTCAGCAGCGACGTATCTGCCCTCTCGCCGGAGGCCGCAGCCAATTTGAAGCGGCTGCGTGACCTGCAGGAACCCGGGATTTCTATCCACGCCGCGGCTACCCCACCGGATATCACCCGCCTGGCCCCGCCTCGCCCTATCCTCGTCGATGCCCTGCTTGGCACCGGCGTCAAGGGTCCGGTAAGCGACCTCTATGCCGATCTGATCGCAGCCATGGCTGCCAGCAACTGCCCCATCATTGCCATGGATCTCCCCTCTGGTCTCAACGCCGACACAGGGGTGATGCAGGGTCCGTCGTTGAGCTGCGTAGCCACGATGAATTTCGGTACCCGCAAGCGTGGGTGCTATTTCGGCGACGGACCCGATGTGTGCGGCGAAGTTATCTTCGTAGACCTCGGCTTCAGCGAATCGGTTGTTGAACAGGTACTCAAGGAGAGTACGCCAGCTGCGCCCATAGAATATCTGATTCTAGCCGAGCGACTACAGATGGAATCACCCAAGCGTTCCTATAAGTACGATGGATGCTCGATAATCGTCGTTGGTGGTTCCACCGGCATGGTGGGTGCTCCTATCATGGCAGCGCGTGCTGCCTGGAGTCTGGGTTTGGGTGACGTTCGATGTGTCTTCGCCAAAGGCCTGGCCGAAGCCTTTCATGTGCATCTTCCCTTCCTGGCGAATGTGGCTATCGGTGATGCTACAAACGACCATTTCGAGCCTGCGATGGTCGATGCTGTCCTCGACGTCCTCAACCGCCGCGACAGCGTCCTCCTCCTGGGCCCCGGCCTTAGCCGCCATCCAGAGTCTTTGTCCTTCGTCTCCCTCCTCCTCCAGTCCTGGTCCGGCCCCACCCTCCTCGACGCCGACGCCCTAATGTCCTTTTCTCCTCCTCTTCCTACTCCTCCGTCCTCTCCTCCGTCTTCCGTCTTCCGTCCTCCGTCCTTCCTCCTCACTCCTCACCGCGGCGAACTCCGTCACCTGGCACCTGGCATCGACGAGCCCATCGCCGCCGGCGATCACGCCGCAGAGAAGTATGAAGCAGCAGTCCTTGCCAAAGGCTTGCCCTCCGTAACCCATACTCCAAATGGAACCCGTTATGTGACCGGCTACGACACCCGCATCTTCAACAAGGTGGGCTACGGGGATGTGCTTGCCGGACTCGCCGCCGGCTACATGGCCCTGGGTGGAGATGCAGCGACGAGTGCGATTGCTGCTCAGATTGAGAGTTACCGACGTTATCTGCAACTATCTGACGGCGGAAACGTAGCAGATCCATGGATCATCAGTCTTCCCGACTACATCGATCTACCCTCTAAATTCTGAAGTCCACCTCCATGAAACGCCTACTACGGTCAATGATCGTCCACTATTCTACCCATATGATGGTTCTTGCCATAGTGGTGATTGCCTATGGAACATTGTCTCCATCAGAGTACCTGGTGCCATCACGATTATGGAGTTTTGATAAGGTGCTTCATTTCTCGAGTTTTGGTACGCTCACTGGCTTGATATGGTTGCATCTGTACAAAATTGGAAATACAGGGCGGGTTTTGGATGTTAAAGCTCTTTTTTGGGGCATTTTCGCTGGACTGCTTGTTGAAATGTTACAGTATTATTTGCCAATTAACCGATTGGCTGATGTCCTCGATTTTATGGCAAATGTTCTTGGTAGTATCACCGCTGTTGGTTTTTTAAAACTGATTCGCTTTAATCGTCAAAACTGAGCTATTCACAGTTTTTTACGATCCTGATCTTGTAAATACAGGGGCGTTTCATTTTCTTTGATGATCCTTACATCTTTGAAAAAACGCATCATGAAACGGATTTTACGACGTGATTACCTTCTGTCATTTTTAATTTCAGGCCTTCTTTTCGCGGCAAGTACGCTCTCCGTAAGTGCTCAGGCTTCCCGAAGCACCCCAAGTGATTCGAAGGTGAGCAGTAGCCATGTCGCCACCATCAAGGGTGAACGCATCCCCTACACAGCGACGGCAGGAACCCAGCCGGTGTGGGATGAAAACGGCAAGGAAATTGCCGCTGTCTTTTATGTGTACTACGAGCGCAGTGACATCCGTGATAAGACCACGCGTCCGCTGGTGATCAGCTTCAACGGTGGACCCGGCTCCGCATCGGTTTGGATGCATATCGGTTATACCGGACCCAAATTTTTGAATATCGACGATGAGGGCTTTCCTGTGCAGCCGTATGGGGTGACCGATAATCCTCACAGCATCCTGGATGTAGCCGATATTGTGTATGTCGACCCTGTAAATGTGGGCTTTTCACGCATTACTGATCCGGCAGCGAAGCGGGAAACCTTCTTTGGTGTAAATCAGGATATTGCCTATCTGGCCGATTGGATCGAAACGTTCGTGACACGTCAGTCGCGCTGGACCTCCCCCAAATTTTTGATCGGCGAGAGCTATGGAACCAATAGGGTATCTGGTCTGGCCGCACGTCTGCAAAATTCGCATTGGATGTATCTGAATGGTGTGATTCTGGTATCACCTACAGGGCTTGGTGTTGAGCGTGGCGGACCTGTGGGACGTGCGCTCTTCCTGCCGTACTATGCTGCCACGGCCTGGTATCATAAGCAATTGGGTGCCGATTTGCAGTCGAAAGATTTGTATGACTTTCTTCCTGAGGTTGAAAAGTACACCGTCGATACCCTGATCCCGGCTTTGGTTCGAGGTGGATCGCTACCGGATGCCGAGCGCAAAGAAGTGGCTCGAATTGCAGCGCGCTATTCAGGTTTATCAGAGCAGGTGTGGCTAGATCACGCCCTTGCGGTTCCCACAAGCTTTTTCTGGAAAGAATTGATGCGCGAAGAGGGATTGACGGTGGGTCGTCTGGACTCACGGTATCGTGGAGTTGATCGTATCAACGCGGGTCAGGCCTATGATTACGACCCAGCCCTCACCAGTTGGAACCATTCATTTACTCCTGCGATCAACTACTACTTGCGCGATGTGCTCGGCTATAAAACCGAACAGCGTTATTTCATCTTTGGTCCGGTAAACCCATGGGATCGCACCAACGACAACACGGGCGAAAATCTGCGTTCGGCTATGGCCCAAAATCCCTT
>CAZXGO010000097.1:0-9007 GCA_964640035.1 uncultured Chitinophagales bacterium | reverse complement strand
TGGCGTGGATCTCTACGAGGCGGTGGTGTTCGGTGACCAGACCCTGTTCTGCGCCGACAGCCTCCCTGTGGAGCTTCGTGACAACGGCGTGGAGGACTTCGGTCGCACCCACGGCCTCGCTTGGTACTCCATCTTCGGTGTTGATGTCCTCAACCCTGAGTATGCAGTCACCATCGTCTCGGCCTAATCCGAGCGGCAGACATAGGAGAGAGATATGAGTGATACGCCCCGCACATACAAGCGCAAGAAGCACTCCCCAGAGGCCGTGGCTGTCGCCACGGCTATCGCAGAGGCTGTCGCAGAGATCCACGAGGAGGAGATGGTTCAGGAGGGAGAGTCCCCTGAGCCCGCCGCTGAGGAGATCCCTGTCGCACAGTACCGCGCTCCTGTCGCTGTCGCCGCCCCCGCCGCCGCCTCTCAGCGGATGGTAAAGGTGCGCGCTACAGAGACGATTAGAGGCGTGTATGGCAACTTCCGCTATGCTATTGAGGCGGGGCAGACCTACTCTCTCCCTGAGCCTGTGGCGACTTGGCTCGTGAGTGTTAAGCGCGCCATCTAAAGCAGGAGGCTGGTCATGGCTGATATGTTCTCGCTCGTCCGCCGTGTGCGTGGGCGAGTTCACGATCTGGCAGGACTTGACCAGCCTGTAGAGGGTCGCCCCCTCTACCTAGACCACATATACGAGGACGCGCTCTACAGCGCGCTCGCTCGTGTAAACCTAGACATTAACAACGCTTATAGCGTTGATACGCTCCCCTCTAAGTACGAGTATCTACTTGAGCTTAGAGGGGCAGTAAACCTCTGCTACATCAGAGGCGGCGAGGGCGCATCGGGTGATGTTGAGGACTTCCCCAATGTGCCTGACGCAATTGTCTCTGTTCCTCAACTCACCATCCAGCGTCAACAGATGCCCCTTGAGGGGCCGAAGTATTGGCTCAAGATGGCGGAGATGTTGGAGAACGAGTACAAGAACACCCTCGCGCGCCTAGACGAGCGAGGGGACGAGGGCGCGACTATCCAGCAATATGTGATGTCGCGCACGAGTCTCCGCACAGGTCGCCGCACAGGTTATGTGTACGACAAAGCCATCTCCGCCCCTCCCCTGAGCGCCTATGTGCAGGCTGGAGCGGTGATCGTCTCGTGGTCTGAGGTGTACGATGAATACTTCAGGATCTACGAGGTGCAGAGGAGCGCCGCGCCCGACTTTTCAACATCTCAGGCGGTGTTCTCGTCCTCTGATAACCACGACATACGCCATACAGACCGCGCTCCAAGCGGCACTTGGTACTACCGCTTGAAGGTGATCAACTCTAACAACCTAGAGAGCGTCTCCAGCGCAGTCGTGGTGATCGTGCCATGATGAACGCCGCTTTCACCAAGACCGCAGAGGACGCAGTTGTGCGCGCTCACCGCGACTATGGTGAAGTGGTGCGCCTGCTCAAGTTCATCCCCTCGGCTACAGGCGGCATCTATCGTCAGGCGCGCAAGCAGTATGAACCTGCTTTAGAGATCATCGGCAAGGTGAGCCGAGAAACGCAGACGGAGATGGTGGGCGCTACAGGTGAGGCCAGCGAGCGCACTCTCCGCATGACAATACCTGTGCGTCTTGTGGAGGAGGTGTTCGGCACCTCTACGCCCACAGCGCAGATGATCACCTCGGCAGACTTGTTTATCATAGACGAGCGCGTCTGGCGTGTCGTTCAATGCAACCTCACAGGTCGCTTCGTGGATCGCCCTTTCATCTTTGATATGATGCTCAGAGAGAAAGTCGGTGAGAAGGAGGTGGACTACCTATGAGCAGGCATAACAGAAAAGGTCTGAAAATAACGACCAAAGGCAATCTTCTCGGCGTAAAGGTTAATACGACAGGCGCTGTTATGCGCGATATATTCAGAAAGAGCGGCATCACCGATAGAGGCGCTTTCTTGGCGCGCGTGATGCCTATTGCAAGACAGGCCATGAGGGATCGTGTGCCTGTACTGCGCCAAAACCTAGTTCAAGGTGTGACGGTGGGACGAGCGGGCCAGCAGGCTCGCGCTGTAGATATGCCCATCGGCCAAAAGGTTGAGGGCCTCGCGCAGATGGAGATGACAGCGGGGAAGCATCACGGCGCTCAACACCGCCATAAGGTTCACCAATCGTTCACCAATATCCTAACACGCCTCGCAGAAGATGGCCTGAGCATCATGGTGACAGGGCAGGGTGACCAAATAAATCTGGTCAACTTCTTTGGCGACCGTAGGTCACCGAGGATTAACTTCCACAGATATATGGACGATGTAAATCCTCGCATCTCTACTGTAGCTCGGCGTTTAGATGAAACTTGTTTGCCTTTTATCCAAAACGGCAGACTCGGAGATCTAATAGAGGCTTGGGCGGCGAATAGTACGCTGTCCATACTTGTGGCGATCAATAAAGAGTTTGGGCTTTAAGATGTCGGTCGCAATACCTCAGATAGAGATCGCTGTGGCGCAGGCGTTTAGCGGTAAACTCTTACGCGGCTTGAGCGGTAAGGTGGTTGAGGTGCCTGTGTTCGTGGACTATCCAGACACAGAGATGAACCAAGACCAGCGGTATCCAAGCATCTCTGTCATGCTCGGCGGCCTCTCGCCTGAGCCTGAGTTGTACGACACCACCGACACCAGCGTGATCGCCATCGTCAACAACGAGGTCACCACCCGCAGGACGGCGGAGTGGTATCGCATCTCCTACGATGTGTCTACTCGCGCGCTGAGTGCTGTAGAGGATCGTGAGTTGATGCGGTGGGTGGAGTCGCGCTTCTCCCCTCGTGATCACATTACTGTGGACGATGGGCAGGGTGGCGAAGTCGCATACAGCATCTTCAGAGATGCTTTCAGCATCGGCACTCGCGTTGATGTAGATACTGTGATATACGAAAAAACATGGACTTTCAGCGTATTAGCGGATATAGAGGACTTGGATCACGATATGATCTCGCCTGCTGTGCAGTCGGTGCGTGTGCAGTCCTCTCTGGTAAAGACAACGAACAGAACATCTCCTCCTAATGCTACAAATACCGCTTATACTATGTATAATGTGCCTGTCTCCTCAGACCGAGCAGAGACTGCTGAAAAGACCACCCACAGGGTCTTTGAGTTTAATGACCAACGGTATTGGTTCCCACAGAAGTGAGGTACAACATGGCTTACAGCCGTCCAGATGTCTATATTGAGGAGATCCTCAACGCCGAGCCTGTTAACGCAGGTGTCTCAACCGCCGTCCCCGCCTTCCTCGGCGTGACGGAGAGCGGGCCTGCCAACACGCCTATCCTTATCAATAGCATTGAGGAGTTTAAGCGCGTGTTCGGCAAGGCTCTCCTCACAGAGCCTCTGTTCTACTCTGTGCGCTCGTTCTTCCAGAACGGCGGGTCATCCTGCTATGTGGTGCGCCTCGTCTCGCAGGCCGCCACGGCAGTCGCGTCACCTAGCGCCACACCCCGCAATGTCACCATCAACAACAGCACAAGCACCGCATTGGTGAAAGTGCGCGCTGGTTATCGCGGCGCGTTCTCTTACGGCGATACCCTGGACGACCTCGCCGTCTCCATCTCGCTCTCCTCGCGCTTCGCCTCCAAGTATGTGTCTGGTTCGTCTAATGACCTGACCGCTGACGCGGCGAGCGGTGATCTCCTGATTAAGCTCAAGTCCATCACAGGGATCGTGGCGGGCGCTACTCTGAAGATCACCACCGCTGTGAGCGGGGCGGCTACTGCCACCTTTGTGAAGGTGGCTTCTACTGAGAGCATCATTGAGAGTGGTGCGTTGACACACATCGTCAACCTCTCCTCGGCGCTCTCGGCCGCCCTCATCGCCTCCGACTCTAAGGTGGAGGTCATGGAGTATGACCTCACCGTCTATAAGGCGAGCGAACCTGTGGAGTCGTGGCGCTATCTCAGCATGGATCCTGATGCCGACCTCTACATTGAGACGGTGATTAACGACTCGGAGACAGGTTCACGGTTCATCACGGTGGAGGACTTGTTGCCTACTTCCACTATGAACCTCAAGGTCGTGTCGTCAGGTGACCTCGCCGCCTCGTCTTTGTCGCTCTCCACAGGCGGCGGAGACGAGGTGCTTGGTCTGGTTGTCTCTGACATTGTTGGTAGCGAGTCCAACCCAATCGGCCTCCAGAGCCTCGCCGCTCGTGAAAACATCAACCTGCTCTGCGTGCCCCCCTCGCTTGAAAGCGGCGTGATCACCAGCGCCATGTTGCCTCAGATCCACGCGGCGATGCTGGACTTCTGCGGTTCGCGCATGAATATGTTCGCGATCCTTGATACGCCTGCGGGCCTGCTCCCCACGGCGAGCGGGAGCGGGTCTGTGGGTCAGTTCCGCACCGATACTCTTGGTGCCGACTCGTTTTGGGGCGCGCTCTACTTCCCTCACATCGTGGTGCAGAAGGAAGGCAATAGGCGCTCCCGCGTGACGGTGCCTCCGAGCGGCGCTGTGGCTGGTCTGTTCGCTCGCAACGATGCCGCGCCCCTGCCGAGCGGGTCTATCGCCTCGGCTCCCGCAGGCTACGGCGACCGTGGCATGATCAAGGGCGCGATTGGGCTTGAGTCCGTGGTGGGCGAGACGGCTCACGGCGGCCTCAATCTCCTCGGTGTGAACTGTATGCGCCGCATCATCACCGAGAGCGGCCTCCCTGAGTTCAACCTCCTCGGCGCGCGCACCCTCTCGTCCACCTCTGACTTCCGCTATGTGAATGTGCGCCGTATGCTCACCTTCATTGAGCAGTCGTCTAAGCGCATCGCTCGTCCTTACCTGTTCGCCGCTAACGGCCCCCAGACTTGGGACTCCCTCGCCACTCAGCTTAAGGACTTCCTCTCGTCTCTGTTCCGCGCGGGTCAGCTTGCAGGCAACAGCGAGTCGCAGGCGTTCTTCGTGAAGATTGACGCGAGCAACAACACCCCTGAGAAGATGCGCGATGGTATTATGAGCGTGGATGTGGGCGTGGCCCTGCTCCGCCCTGCCGAGTTCATCGTCTTTACCTTCCAGCAGAGCGCCTCAAACGGCTTTAATGTTCAGGAGTAATATAAATGGCTACACTCACTCGTGATGTATATCGTGGCTACAAGTTCACCGTGACAATCGCAGGCTTTGAGCGCGCCGCCTTCCAGAAGGTGACGGGGCTGAAGTCCTCGGTTGAGGTGGTGGACTACCGTGAGGGCAATATGCCCGACCGTATGGAGAAGCTCGCAGGCATGATGACCTACGACACCATCACCCTTGAGCGCGGCATCAGCTTTGACGATGACTTCAACGCTTGGATGAAGTCTGTCGGCACCGCCTCTATTGAGTCGTCTCAGGGCGGCAACGGTGTGCCTTCACAACGAGGCGTGGGCGTTGATGTGGGCGCTGGTTCATATCGTAAGGATGTGACCATCAAGCTCTACGACAAGCAGGGTACCGCTGTGAAGGAGTACAAGCTCATTGGCGCGTTCCCCAGCGAGTACACCGTTGGCGACTTTGACGCTACCTCCAACGATGTGGTCATTAGCTCGCTCGTGCTTCAGCACCACGGCTTCATTGAGACTAACCTCGTCAGCTAAGACGCGCTGAACTACGCTTAAAACACTCTCTTAATATCCTCTAAAACACAGGAGTAGATGATATGCTGGCACACAGCAATACTGTTATTTTGCCTATTGGCGTTGAGGTCGGCGGTGTTCGTTATCGTGAGGTCGTTATTGACGAGATGAGCGGCATTGATGAGGAGAACCTCATCTCCCGCAAGGTTCGCAACAACGGCGCTAAGGCGATCACCGTCCTCCTCCAGCGGTGCATCCAAGAGATCAAGGGCCTCGTGGAGCCTAAGAAGAACAAGTTTGCGATGCTGGACGAGAACATCGTCCGCTCTATGTTCGTGGCTGACCGAGACTTCCTCCTGCTCTGTATCCGCGCTCTGAGCGACCGTGGTGAGATCGCCTCAGACCTCACCTGTCCTGAGTGCGGTGCAGAGCAAACCACGACTTTCAACATTGATGATCTGCCTGTGTACGAGTGGGACGACAGCCCCACCGAGATCACCATTGAGATGTCGCGTGGCTTCTACGATGTGGACACAGGCAAGCACTACAACCGCTTCGTCTGGGGTTTCCCCACAGGCAAGGTGCAGGAGAAGCTCTCAGAGATCTCTGAGATGCAGATGGGGAGCGCGCTGATCGCCTCCTGTATCCGCTCTGTGGAGGGCCTGAAGTATGTCCCCTCGCTGGAGGATGTGCGCCGCCTGTCTATGCGTGACCGACAGGAGATCACCCAGCAGATCGCTGAGTATTCCGTTGGCGTTGAGACTAAGACGACTTGCAACTGCGCCTCCTGTGGCGAGGAAGTGTCGTTTGAGGTCAATGTCGCTGGTTTTTTCAGTTCGGATCCCCGCAAGACGAAGAAGCCTGCGTCAAGTGGGACGAGTGGGCGCAGGCTTCGCAAAAAGCCATAGTCAACCTCGTAGTCTGCTTTGCAGAGAGGTGGGGCTGGACTAAGAGCGATGTCGTTAGCCTATCATTAAGAGAGCGGGATCTGTATACTTCTGCATTTAACGATATAGTTGAACGCGAAGCGGAGGCCAGCCGCGCCGCTCGCAGAAGATAGAGGTCTTTATGTCAGGCTTAACACAGAACATAAAGTTTATCTTTAGTGAGCAGGGCGGTATTGCGACCGCAAAAAAACTGACCACTCAAATAGATAAGGTGACCAAGAGCGCCAATGAGATGGCTCTTGGTATTAATAACGCCGATAAGAGTAGTAAGAAGCTCTCCGATCAGGGGCTGGCGAACATCCAAGCGGGTCTGGTGCAACTCAGCACCTACTTGATGATATTTAATCAAAACATCAATAACGCCTTTGATAAGGCGCTCAATCGCTTTAAGGGCGCAGACGAGGCACTTAACCGCCTGCGTATCACGATGGGTCTTACAGGGCAGAACTCTGTGGATATACTCAGGGCTAGTGGCGGCGGAAGCGATCTGCAAGAGTACGAGAGGATTGAGGGCACTATTGATCATCTAGCGATGACCTCGCAGTTCACCAAGACTGAGTTGGCAGATCTGTTCAGGACATTTAAGCAGGCTGGTAAAACGGTTGCGGACGCGACAGCCTATACCGACTTGGCGCGTAAACTGAGCGCCGCTGGCGGCGGGCTCGTGTCGTTAGCGCAGGCTGGCGACACCATCCTGAAGTTAGAGACTGCTGTTGGTGAGAGTGCAGGCGGCATGGGGACGAGCCTAGATAGACTTGTTAAGGCATCTCAGTCCTCACGCCTCGGCCTAGAGGATATGACGAGCGCGCTGAGTTCTCTGCGCGGTGCGATGCAGTCCTTTGGTGATACAGGCATACAGGACGCGCAGTTGTTCGCTGTGCTTGCCGCATATAAGACTATTGGCCTGTCGCCTGAGAACGCCGCCGACTCGTTGAAGCAGGTATCGGCGGGTATGGCCGACCTCGTTAACACCACCAACAGGCTCAGACTCCGCACAGGGGTGTTTAATCCTGCTGAGGGTGTCATAACTAATGCCGCCGCTCTAAAGATCGCTTACCAAAGAAAGAACATAAAGCGAAATGCGCTTATTGCGGCACTCGGCATCACAGATGAAAAGGCTCAGGCGGAAGGTCTTAAAACATACGGTAAACGGTTTACGGGCCACGCTATTGAGTACCTAAAGGACGAGATGGCCAAGCAGATGCTAATGGCCGAGGGCGGGGCTAAGATGGATCTCACCCAGTTCGTTGAACTTGTGGGGAATATGGAGGAAAATCTGGCGAAGTTGGGTATGCGCGGTGCAGAGATAGAGGCGACTCTCAAAGCGGCGTTCGGCGTACAGTCTCTCAAGACCTTTAAGAACGCTGTATCGGCTATGGAGAAAGAGACAGGTAAGGACTTCAGGCAGGTTGTAGCGAACTTTGCAGAGGCGAACGGAACGCTACAGAACGCCTCAGATGAGTCGTTAAAGTCGCTGGAGAGCCGATTAAAGCTCTTAGAGAGCGCAGAGGACGCGCTGTCTAACAGCATCTTCAAGCAGGACATCGTGGCGAACGGCGCGATAGATACGCAGACCGCCCTCGTCACTAGCATGAACGACTTGGTGAAGTCGTATCCGTCTCTGGGTGCCGCTATCGCAGGACTCGGACGCGGTATGCAGATCACATCGGGCATCGGTACAAACCTCGGCTTTATGCTCACAGCGGCGGCCACCTTCTCAATCGGACTGAGCCACGCGCAAAAGGTGGCTGGAGGTAGCATAAAGGGGCTTGGCGGCATCATGGGGTCGTTCCACAAGGTGTTCCTCGCGCCTACGCTGAGTGTGGTGCTGTCTCTTGGCGGCGCGTTCTTACTAGCAGGGCTAATGGTAGTCGCGTTTATGAAGCATATCAGCGGTGCAAATAGCATCGGTGAGGGCTTTAGCATCACGCTGAGGTCTATTTCAGACCAAGCGTCAGCCCTTACAGGCTTCCTCAAGATGGCTTTTGGCGATGGACTAGACCCCGCAGAGGTTAAGAAGCAAACAGGTATCGTAAAGGAAATATCTCAACTGACAGACGAATTGGTTTTGGCGGAGGAGCGACAAGAGAAAACTGCCGCACAAAACCTCCAACAGAAAATTTCCGATCTGAACATACAACGCCAAGACTACTTGAAGTTGGTAGGCCCTGAGACGGATGCGCGCATTACAAGCCTGTCGGAGAATAGACTTGATGCGCTTCTAGGTTATGCCGCAGGCATTAAGAGCTTCTTTGACGGCCTGTCGTCCTTTATGCAGGGCGTATTGGTTCCAATGGCTGACGCAATAAAGCCTGTTGTCTGGGCGGCAGGGTTCGCACTTAAACTTATACTTGCCCCCTTTATCATGCTCGCAAAGTTGATCGCCTCGTCTGAAACTCTTTTGAAAGGTCTTGGGATTGTCATTGGCACAATCTTCTCTATAAAAATTATATTCGGATTTGCGCGGGCGTTAATGGGCATTGCGGGCGGCATACGAGACTCGTTCATC
>CAZXGO010000096.1:7016-9080 GCA_964640035.1 uncultured Chitinophagales bacterium | reverse complement strand
ACTTAAGACACAGACTGATCACCAAGCAGCGCTGATCAGTGCTGTAGAAACTCTTCAAAGTCAATATCAGGAAGCGTGGAACGGTTTCGCGAGTTCTGAGTGGAACGAACTCCCGTACACCTGGGAGCTCAAAGACGATATTGACCTTGCCCTCAATGACATCCGGCACTACGTCATGAATCTGAAATTCATGAGTGGTGGTCTGACGAGCGATTAGGCAGAGACTATGACAAAACGAATCTGGGATTCAGAAGCTGTTTCGATAATTTTGCTTCCAAGTGGAGAGCAAGGTCAAGAATTGCTTGACCTTGCACAAGAATGGTCGAAATCATGGCTTCTAACTCCAGCGTTTTGGATGCTTGCGGATGAAATTCCTAACTTTGGCAATGTAAAAGGAAATGAGTTACCTGTTCCCCCAACACTTTGGGCTTATTTACTGGGACGTGGCTCGGACGGCGAATCGGTCAAAGAGAAAGTTGATGCCTTTTGGGTGCTTGGCTCCCAACGTTTCAAGAAAATCCGATTCATTGCAGTGCGCACTGAACAAAATGTTGAACTTATGGATCGTACAAATAGAGGTGCGATTGCAGCCGCCAAATTCTTTGAAAGGGCAGTTCCAGCACCTATCGATGCATCAAAGATAGACATAGAGGGAGCAACATTCCTCAAAATAAATCTAGTAGTTTCACCAACAAACGAACGAAAGTTACTCAGAGGCATTCTAAGTGAGTTCTGGGACGCGAATCTGGTGGCAGCAGCTGAAGATAGAACTACTCCGCTTTCGACAGACTCATTTGTCAAGGAGGATCAGAGATACCTCGGCTTCATCCTCGCACATATTGCAACTACAGGAGGACTCTGGGCAGGATTACCTGTAAGTTCCGCTGAAATTAACAGCGAAAAAACCCAGCTGGGATATGCTCGACTGCAGCGAGTTTTTGTACGTGCAATTACGAGTGACACTCTTTCTGCGAATGTGGCGCAATGGGCATTACAGAAATTGGATTCCGCAGATGGGGATTACCAAGTTGGCTATGTAGAAGGCAGCAATGTTCAAACTATCGCAGCCGACTCTGAAGAGATTATGATGAACAAGTTGGTTGAATTTATCATCGATGGTCCTCAGGATATACAAGGTAACCATCCAGAAAATTTTCGTTATCAAGAAATAGAAAGTGAAATTTTTGATGAAGTAATTCCGACATGGTCCCAAACTATTTTAAAAATGGTACGTGATATGGCAGAAGGCTTAACAGCAATACCTCGCTGGGTGAGGGAATCTTGGAAATATCGGTTAGAGCTATCCATCAATGAGGTTGACAATGAAGAAATTCTTTACGAGGCAATTCCTAATCGTCTAGCACCAAAAATCAAATTGCCGGCAGTCAATACTCTAATAGAGTCCGCAAAGCCGAAACTTTCAATGCCTTCACCCGCGCTTTGGAAACACGTGCGTGAAGCGATTTCAGCTGCAATTGATGCACCTACGAAAGATCACCCAAGTGTTCTCCTGGACGACTCTCGAAGATTACTTATTTTCGCAGAGTTAGATTCTGTATTGCCTAACCCTGATTCAGTGTGGAATCCTGAAGTATTCGCTGCGGGTACCGCTGTCGAGTTGGGTCCTATCACTTGGATTGATGCTCGAGCAATGAGAGAGACAAAAGAGGCTATTGAAAATCGATTGCGCGAGCTCGAACCAGGGTTGAAAGATGCAAAGCAACAACTTACGGCAACTCGTAATCAAGTAGATGAAACTTCAAGTGAACTCCACAAAACTTTGGAGGAACTCCAGTACACAACTTTAGAACTAACGGAAGATAAGAACTTTGGACTGGAGATGGCTCAAAATCATCTGCACGATTTACCTGAAGATCTTGTTGGACCAAAAAGAGAGTCACCTTCTGAAAACGAAAATAACGCAGGGGGTGATGATGAGCAAGTGGTTTAAAAGAGGCAAAAAAGCAGATGCCGATCTCAGTGTGACTAACGATGACCAAAAGGACTCAGCTTTGAACTCTGAAAAAGAAACTAGCATTAACAATAACAAATTTATTGAAGACG
>CAZXGO010000096.1:0-6916 GCA_964640035.1 uncultured Chitinophagales bacterium | reverse complement strand
TAGATGTTGAAGACGTAGAAGACATGGACGTAGATGTTGAAGACGTAGAAGACATGGACGTAGATGTTGAAGACGTAGAAGACATCATGGACCACACTCCCGTAGAAGAAACCAACTTTTCAAAGTTTTCGGAGCAAATCTCTAAAGTGGCGCTCCCGAGTGAACCAGAAAAAATTCCTGAATATTTAGAGGACTTGAGTGTAATTGATGGCAAGCTCATCCCAGAGTTAATAGTTCCAGATTGGCGGCAGGAGCTTGAATTCGCCAAAAGCCGAATCGAACCCTGTGATCTTTCAAATCACTTAATTAAAGTTACTCAAAGGCGTTGGTTCAAAGCCCGGGTTGACCAGTTACTTTTATCGGTGAGACTTCGTATCGTCCAAAGGTTCTACGACAGGGCTAGTCGTAGATTTAAGGACAAACTGGACGAAGAACTAGTTCTAGCTGATGTGCTTGTTGACTTGAACGCATGGCGACAAGAACAAGGGAAAACTGTGGCGTGGAGGCTTGCAGAACGAATTGATGATGAGGTACAAAAAGCTTATCACGCACAGCAAGAAGCAATTCGGTATGTTGAAACACAATCGGAATTTCGAAACCACGATGCTGTTAGTTTTTACAGAATTTTCGCAAGACGAGCAGTATTTTTCCCTGTCTTTTACCTATATTTAGCTTCAGTATTTACTCTTACATTTAATTGGATAACTACTCTTGACACAACATTTTCTCGAACACCGATCATAGCGCAGCTTGTGGATTTTCTTTTGGGGATAGGACTTAATAGAGTGTTAGTTGTATCCCTCGCTATTTTCGGTGCGATTTGGCTCGCAAATCTTTGGCGATATGCCAAGACCGTTGCACGAATTCAATCGAAAGTTAAATCCTTCAATAAAGAGTACGTGAAACAAAAAGCAACAATCAAATGGGCTGTTGCCGAACATACAAGGCTTTCTCAACAGCAACCATACATCGAGCCTTTGCTTGAGGTTCTGGCAAGAGGATATCGAGTGCAGATGCAATCCAATGTCGGAACGAAGGCATCGGTGACCACAGACTTAGATGTCTCAAGACTTCCAGCATGCGTCACTTTGGCACGTGCGGTTGATACAGACGACGAACGAATGATGCAACTACGAGTGCTTGCATTGAGGTATTTGCTCAACCCTGGTTGGCGAACTTCAGGACTGGAAGCAATTGCAAAGTATTACGCAGAAAATAATTTGCTTGGTTCTAATAATTTGAGTCTCAGCAAATTAGATACTGACTCTACGGTTGGCGCGAATAATTCTCGAAGTTTATTGCTCAAGGCATTCAGTGATACTCAATTACACGACAGAGTGAGTTTAGAGCGTTTGCGTTCAACAATAATGCGACTTCACGGAGAAGTAATTGTGAATTGGGCATCGGAATTTCGCCCTGAGGTGCAAAATCAAAGAAACGACGGATTTGATAGATCTGCTTTCGCCACATCCTGGCTTCGCGATGAGACAACGAGTGAAGATTGGGTCGAGTTTCTGATAGAAATTTTGGGTGAAACTACCTCGTTCAACCAATTCAATATTGAAGACAAATCTTCCGACCTTAACAAGGCAGAAAGAATTAGTTCTATTGCCGTAGTGCCGAATTACTTCCAACTCGATCCAAAGGAAATAAGTTCCAGAGTCTCTATAGAGAAATCTCCACTCAAAGAAGTTACGCCTATTGATGTCGTGGTGCGAGTAGATGTTAGCCCCTGGGCACCGCCCGAGGCTTTCTCGGTATTTGCTGATGGAGCAATTACGAAAGATCCAAATGCAGACAAAGATCTTGGAGACGAGGGAGGGTTCACCACAAGTGACTAAGTTAGAAATTGAAATCCACCATAGTGAACTTGAAACAGCACCTGAAGTTGGTGGTGGCATGGTTTTTGGGATGTTCGTGATCATAACGGGACTTTTTATAAGTTTCGGTTGGGGAATTTATCTAGTTATTGAATATATTTGGAACACGGTGTTTGGATGAAAATAACAGAGTCATTGAGTAAGTGCTTGAGGAAATATACGACTTTCAAAGGCCGCGCTCCCCGTTCCGAGTTTTGGTGGTTTTTTTTACTTTGGTTTCTCTTCGCTTGGCCACTACTTCTAACAAATGCAGAGTCTGATACAGCACTCATCTATAGACTTCTATCATTGATTTACTTTTTATTGACCTTGGCAACTACCCTTCCTTTCCTAGCTGTTATGTCTCGACGTCTTCATGATGTGAACCGTTCAAAAGGCTGGATACTTCTTTTGTTTATCGCAGCGATTGCAGCAAGGCTGTTCGTTGCCACAACATGCAGTGGACTGGCAGGAACTTGTGGGATTGAAGAGTACAACATTACTTTTGGTAAGGGCATTCCATTCTTCGAAATTGTTGTTTACCCAATATTTCTAATTGTATTCTTTGTTTGCATCTCTATTCTGTTTTTTATGTTGATCCCCAAAGGGAACAAAGGCCCGAATCGTTTTGGTGACCCAGATAATGAGCCGTTTACCCCAAGTGGTATCAGAACGAAAATACCTAGAAGCCAGCTACGCGCGGAACGTGAAGCATTCGAGAAAGCTCAAGAGGAGGTAGGTGCAAGTGTCTGAGGTGTGTCCTAATTGTTTCAAGAAACACGACGTATTCACATCGTGTGATGGTAAGAATAGTCGCGAATTCGATAATGACTTCTCACTTGGAGACACTACGTCTTCATCATTAAGCTCATTGCTATTAGGGCTCGTGCCATTTGTTGCACTTATTTTTGACTTGATTTTGCCGTTGCCGAATTCCCTGATAGCGTCATTGATAATCACTCCCCTAGGTATGTTCCTTGGTTCATTTCTTTGGGTAACACTGTTTTATCGCGGGAGGAAGACCTTGAAGTTCCACGCACGCAATGCGTTGAACTACATCTACGTCCCAAATATGGTGAAGGTTTTCGGAGTGCAATCCAGTGTCACTAAAGCTGGTTCGTGGGTTGGCGTTGTGATTGCATCTATTGTCCTTCAGTTGGTCATCTTTTCGCCAGGTAATGCCTCTGCGGTCGCGAGTGGAGTTTCAGACAGAATTGAAAGCTCAACTAATCAACGACTTGTTGTATCGTGCCCAACTACTCTGGTGATCTCACCGAGCACCCGAATCACCTGTGAAATCGAAACTGGAGTTCTTGCAATTACTGTTCCAGCGCGTGTGACACTCAACCCAATTGCTTTAAATGGTGTTGCCAAAGTAGATATCTCGTTACTCTGATGCAAACATTGCGGAATATCGCTTGGTGGTTTATCGGACTGACCACTTTTGTGACTTTTGGATTAGTGGTCTTTCTTAGTAATGTACTGGGAAATCAATTTGATCAAATACCTCAATCTGGAATCATTACGGTCTATGTTGCACTTGCCATTGGATCTTTGAATACATCTCGATTACTTCAATTGGGTGACACCTTAATTCACGAAATTGGTCATGCTCAGTTTGCTGCGCTTACCTTTGGTTCGGTTAAATTCATCCGCGTCGAACGAGACGCTAGTGGTGTTACCTACTTCAATCCACCTTTCTTGTTTCGTCGTTTGTTCAGCGCAATCGTTTCTCTCTTTGGACCAATCGCCAGTCTCGTCGTGTTTGTAATAACCGCGCGGTTGATTGCCTCTGAGTTGTCAGCTTATTGGGTAATCGGTGCGGCATTATTTATTGTGCTCATTCTGATAACCACGGTTCGAAATCTTTGGGGTTGGATTGTTGGTCTCTTTATATTGTTCATTTTGTATGTGCTTTTAGAAGCAATTGGTTATGTCGATCCTCAACTACTCAGCGTTAGTCAGCAAGATATAGTAAAAACATACTTGATTAACATAATTCTTGGTATAACAGCCCTTAACGCGGGCGTCGCCATCAGATACAGTTTTCTTGTTCGAAACAGATTGAATCCTCGTTCGGATGAGTTCAAGTTCGGTACATCCATTTTCCTAGGTCCTCGAATCGGTGGAAACCTAATCTTCATCATTCAAGTGCTGCTGTTAATTATTGGGTTAAGTTACTTATTGGGCTGGTCAAGCATTTTTGAATTTGGAAGGCTGATTTAGTTGAATAGAAATCTTTTCGATGACGATGACGATTGGTTAAAGCCAAAGAATACCGCGAATAATCTCTGGGATGATGACTCCACTTCATCTGATAATGAGCCGTCGACAAGTACTACAGTTAAATTTAATCCAAAAGTACTTGCAATTGTTGCCGCAGTCGTTGTGGGGCTGATTCTCATGGGATCAGTGTTTCGTGCCTTCAGTGGAAATGAGTCTGTAGAGCCACGCAATGTCTCTCCTACTCTAGATGTGAGCAATGTAGATTTCTATGCACAGCCGAAAAACTTGCAATCTTTTATTGATACCGCTCTAGCATCAACAGTTACTCTTTATTGTGGTGACTACCTGGGCACTGGGTGGGTAATAGATTTATCAGATGATTCCTCGTCAGCAGAAGATGACGATTATCCAACTGAGATAATTACGAATTTTCACGTCATTGAACAGTGTCAATATGGTTATGCAGTTACAACCCAGGCTTTTGGTGATTCGAACACATTCGATTCCTATATCTATTCTTATGACGTTGATAATGATCTCGCTGTTCTCATTACTGATCGAGATTTACCTTCACTGCCAACTCAATCAGACAGTAGCAAAATAAAAGTTGGGCATTGGGTGATGGCGACAGGTAGCCCCACCGCAGATGTAGAAATACTTGAAGGAAGTGTGACTATCGGAACTATCACCAACTTACGTTCGAACGCGGTCGTCACAGATACGGCACTAAACCCCGGCAACTCGGGTGGGCCATTAATCAATGCTGCTGGGCAGGTAATTGCCATAAATACCGAAAAAATTATGGACGTTGGTGTTGACAATATAAGCTTTTCTAGAAAACTTGAGTTGCTTTGCCTACAACTGAATTCTTGCTCTTCTAAAAGAATTTTACGATAGTCACTTATCGAGCAATTGCACGGAGTAATAGCCCAAGTCCACCAGCGATGAACGGAGTGAAACTCCAGATATCAGCTGGTACTTGGATTCCGACTTGGCCATAAACATCAATATCAGCAAAGTTCCATAGTGCGAAATCCGCTAAGCCGAGCAAAATCAATAGATTACCGAACAATTTCATACTTCCCCCTCTTGAGAAGCAAAGACTATAGGAATTAATAGGTATAGGAAAGACACTGGAAGTTGATTTAATCAAATGTTTCGGCATCTTCTGAAAATTTAGGAGCTGCCCTAAATCAAGATTGGCAAAGAGTGAATTTCTGTTTATTTCACCTTTAATTTACCGATGTGATCCTGCAGCCCTGAATTTCTAATCTCTGTATATACCGCATCGATAAGTTGAAATTTCCTCTTCACTTGTCCGCGAACTAGGGCAATCGCGAGTGGTTGATCAAAATACCTGTTATCAAAAAAGGCAATAACTCCGTAGTCATCAATGGGCAAATCAGTCAAAAGCAGTGCTTCCTCTTTGAACCAATTCTCATCAATCAGCCAACCACCATCACCCATTATTAATTCACCATCACAGTGAATGTCTCCTACATAAAAAGGTATGGACGCGAGTGTGGAATAGTGGGAATTCGGGTCTATGAATTGGTTGATGACTTCATCCAAACCTTCAGACATATATTGAACATAAATAAGTATCATTTCCAAGCCACCAAGACTATTAAATAGAGGTAGCACAGGCGGTTGCGAAGCGAGCCCTGGATTACCGTGTACCCCAACTAGAGGTACATCCTCGTTTGAATCTTGAAAATCCACCAAACCCTTTTGATTATCTGACAGTACCGATATGAAGAAACTCGAATAGCTAAGTTCAAAGGATGATTCGAGCGTTATACCATCAAAAATATATGTGTTCGGAAGATGGAGTGCTGTTCCTAGCTCTGCTTCAGTGGTGCCATCATCACCAAATCCTGCTTCTCGAAGTTCGGTGATGAATTCCTCGAATTCTTCTTCACTATCTTCATCCCAGTCAGCTATTGAAAAAGCATCTTCATCGTCAATGTCACCATCACGTTTCATTCGAACAAACTCCGTGAGCAATGCTGCGCCACTGTGTTCGTATCGGATTACATCGTACCCAAGGTTTCCAGTGATTGGGCTGTACATAACGTAGAACTTAAACAGTCCAGCTTCTACAAGTTCGTCGAATTTTCGGAGAAGATTTGGCGCATTTTCTTCAAGATAGGCCATTGATTTAGGATTCTTACTTAGGTAAGCTCTAATAGCCATGTCGCGAGTGAAGCCTGCATACGTGACTTCTTCATCGTCATAGTCAAAGTCTTGAATGGCACTTTCTAGATCAGAAGCAGACAAGGAATTTAGATACTCTTCACTACTTTCATACTCCCAAGACTTATATTCCATTAGAGATGCAATTTCAACTGCTTTTCCCAAAGGTAACTTTGGGTGGAAGATAAGAAGTTCTCTTGCGGTGCCAAGAACGCCTGAGTCAGCCAATGCAATCAGTTCATTAGTTGTCACCTTTGGATTACAGATTCGTAGCAATGGTAAATCGTTTGTTAGAGGTGCGTCCTCAGGTATTTCGACAACGTCGATGACTGCAGTAGGCACATCGTCTGCTAGGGCCTTCATTGAAATGGGTCGTACTTGAAATTTGTGATTACTGAAAATACGTGTAGTTGGTTTACCAAAAGGATTCGTCATAATTCCCCCTATTTGGGTCTCACTCTACACGAATTCTCTATTGAAGTTGACGACGATATTGACTAGACTCTCAGGAGTTCAAAAGTCTTAATACGGGGGTTACGTGGCGAAAAATATAACTTTTTCTCTCAATGGATCTGAGTCGGTTTTTGAGATTACGACTGTGGAGCGCTCTGCTGTCTATGGAAAGAAGCGTCGAG
>CAZXGO010000095.1:7092-9410 GCA_964640035.1 uncultured Chitinophagales bacterium | reverse complement strand
AGGATTCGCTGATCTGATCAAAGGACTTGGTCCTAAACTGGCCAGCCTCGCTGATATATTCAAAACAGGAATCAGTGGGTTCTCCAAGCTGTTCAAGACATTTGGGCCTAAACTGGCTGGCTTCGCTGGTACAGCTGCCAGCGGCATTGGTGCTACTGCGTCAACCATTGGAACAACAGCGGGTGCTGCTGGTGCAGGTATATTAGGAACATTAGGAAAATACGGATCTAAGCTGCCAGCTGGCAGCATGAGCAAGGCGTTGATGTCTGGTGCCAAAGGATTTGGCATAGGAGCCATTGGTGGCCTCATCGGCGACGTAGCCGCCGACGCATTGGGACGCGATACCAAAGCTGGAGCCACAGCAGACGTCGCAGGAACCGCTGCCAGCTATGCTGGCATGGGTGCCATGATCGGCAGCATAGTACCAGGCATAGGCACAGCCATCGGAGCTGCACTGGGAGGCCTAGGCGGTCTCGGTGTTGGACTCTACAGCAACGCCAGCACACTATTCAAACCTTCTGACACAGCACCGCCGTTAGAACCCACGGACCAAGTGCCCGCCGGCAAAGAGAGCAAAGAAGAACCAACCAAACGCCCCGAAGATAACCAAAGCATGCAGCAAGTCATGAGTTATCTGTCTCAGATCAGCAACGACATCGCAGCCATAAGGACCAACACACGCGGCGACAATGCCACTGTACCGGTACGCTTGGGCTGATAAAACAAGGTAAGTAATACACTATGGCATCATGGAAAAAACACTTTAAGATCTGGGATCCCCAGGCCGAACAGACCGCGAGCGGTCCTAGGGCTGCACCAGGTATGGCCAACAAGTTCGCCAGCTGGCTGCAGGACGTCTACACTGGTAAACCCAACCGCGTGGAACGCTACAGCCAGTATGAGCAGATGGATCAAGACTCTGAGATCAATGCTGCCTTGGACACTATCGCTGAGTTCTGTACCCAGTCCGACATCGACACCAACAATCCTTTCGAAGTCAAGTGGAAGACATCGCCCACTGAGAGCGAAAGCAATATCCTGGCTGAAACACTCAAGAAGTGGAACGCCATCAACAAGTGGGACCAGCGTGTATTCCGCACGTTCCGTTCTGCGCTGAAATACGGTGATCATTTCTTCCTGCGTGATCCTGAGACGTTTGAGTTGTATTGGGTCAACCCTGCTGACGTCAAACGTGCGGTCATCAACGAAGCCGAAGGCCGTGCCATCGAGCAGTATGTGATTTCGAACCTGCATCCCAACCTGTCCATGAAAGTGGCCACGCAGCCCATCGAGAACGTGCAGACCATGGCCAACATCGTGCCCACTGGTCCCAACAACAGCTTTACGGTCAGCCAGTCCTTGTACAAGAGCGGTGAGACCGGCAACGAAGTGGCAGTGGATGCCAAACACATCATCCACATCAGTCTTTCCGAGGGACTTGACGGCAACTGGCCGTTTGGTGCCAGCATCCTGGATTCAATCTTCAAGGTCTACAAACAAAAAGAACTGATCGAAGATGCCACCATCATCTATCGTGTGCAACGTGCTCCAGAGCGCAGAGTGTTTTACATCGACACTGGCAACTTGCCTGCACACCAAGCCATGGCCTTCGTTGAGCGAGTCAAGAACGAGATCCATCAGCGCCGCATCCCCACACGTTCGGGTGGCGGCACTGCCTTGGATGCCAGCTACAACCCGCTCAGCATCATGGAAGACTTTTTCTTCGCACAGACCGCTGATGGTCGTGGTTCCAAAGTAGAAGTGTTGCCAGGTGGTACCAACCTAGGCGAGATTGATGACCTCAAGTTCTTCACCAACAAGATGCTGCGTGGACTACGCATCCCCAGCAGCTACTTGCCCACAGGCCCCGACGACAGCGCAGTGGCCTTCACTGACGGTCGTGTCGGTACTGCATTGATCCAAGAGTATCGTTTCAATCGCTACTGCCGTAGACTGCAAGGACTGGTATGTCCTTATCTAGATCGCGAGTTCAAAACTTTCCTCAAGCATCGTGGCATCAACATCGATTCGTCCAGCTTTGACATCGACTTCTTTGAACCACAGAACTTCAGCGACTACCGTGAGATCGAAGTCAACAACGCACGTGCTTCTGTGTTCACACAGCTGGCTGAAGTGCCATATCTCAGCCATAGATTCAAGCTGCAGAAGTTCCTGGGCATGAGCGAAGATGAGATCTTAGAAAACGAGCGTCTCTGGAAAGAAGAAAACTCCGGCGAACCCGAATCCACTGAACCTGATCTCACCGACATTGGTTCATCGTCTCCGGGCGAAGAAGACTTGTCATTGGCTGCGGACAT
>CAZXGO010000095.1:0-7082 GCA_964640035.1 uncultured Chitinophagales bacterium | reverse complement strand
CCCCCAGCCGAAGGCGGCGAGGCTGCTCCGGCCGCACCAGCACCAGGTGGAACAGCCCCTGCGGCATAAGTAGTGCTATGCGATTCAATGACCTTTTGCGTATCGAAGACGAGATCGAGGAAGAAATCGATCCAGAAGTGGCTTTCTATTCTGATCTGCGCCGCCAAAGACTCACGCTTGAACATGTGAATCGGCTGCGTAAACTACGAGAGCTACGAGAGTACGAGACCAAAAATCGTCTAGAATTCGTTAAAAAGATGTACGCTAGACCCGCGCCCATGGCGTAAAAATCGTCATCTCTTTGTAAAAATCGCGTAAAAAAACGTGATTTTTCCACCATATCCCCACCATCTCCCTGCGCCAATAGTAAGTAGTTTTTGGTATATTACCGCCTTCGCGCAAAGGAGAATACACGATGAGTAAAACCGTACTTGAGCAGGCACTTGAGCACCTCTTGAACAAAGAAGAGGACAAAGCCTCCGCGCTGCTACACGATTACTACGTTGGTATCGGTCGTAAAGTCTATGAAGACATCATGACGGACGATGCTGATCTAGAACAACAAGAAGAAGCCATTGAAGATGTCACTGACGCCATCGACGAAGTTGATGCTGAACTCACAGAAGAGGGTGACGAAGAAGAGATGGCCGCTGATGAGATGGGCGACGAAGAAGCTGCCGACGAGATGGGTGACGAGATGGGTGTTGAGCCCGAAGCTGCTGAGCCTGTGAACGCTGACGCCGCTGACGTTGCTGATGCTATGGTTGACGTTGAGTCTGCCCTGGCCAAACTCAAAGCCGAATTTGAAGAGATGCTGTCCGGCGAAGACATGGATGCTGACAGCGAAGCAGGTGAGATGTCCGACGAAGAGATGCCCGCTGAAAGCATCGGTGAGTCAGTTGACTTGGAAAAAGTCTCTGCTCCTGACAACAGCGACAAGGCAGACAACACCAGCAGTCCAGTAGCCGGCGCCAACGACATGGGCGGCGATGCCGTCGAGTTTGGTGGCAAAGGTGGCGAAGGTGTTGCTAGCGGAACAACTCCTGCTAAAGCTCCTAAGGCTCAAGACCTTGGTGGCACCACAAAGCCAGCAATGGCCAAAGTCAAGGCTTAAAACATCATGAACTTACAGCCATTAAGAGAAAGACTTAGTTTTGATCAGGCTAGGATGACAGTTGAATCCCAGCAGGATGCCAATGGCGGTAAGAATCTGTATATGAGCGGTATTTTTATCCAAGGTGATAAGAAGAACTTCAACGAGCGTGTCTATCCAATGAACGAGATTTCTCGCGCAGTGGAAAGCATCAAGCGCCGTTTAGGTGAAGGCTACTCAGTGTTAGGTGAAGCAGATCACCCAGATGACTTGCAGGTCAACATCGACCGCGTGAGCCATATGATCACTGAGATGTGGATGGACGGTAGCGATGGTTTTGGTAAACTCAAGATCATTCCTACCCCAATGGGTAACATCATCAAGACGCTGCTGGAAAGCGGTGTCAAACTTGGTGTCAGCTCCAGAGGTTCTGGCAACGTGGGCGCCGATGGTCGTGTCTCGGAATTCGAGATAGTCACTGTTGACGTCGTAGCACAGCCCAGCGCACCTGATGCCTACCCCACTGCCATCTACGAACGAGTCATGCAAGATCGTCGCCGTGCCGCTCTCATGGATGTAGCCTATGCGGTGAACCACGATAGGTCCGCACAAAAACACCTCCAAACAGAGGTACTGAGATTCATCGAGAATCTCAGGAAAGTCTAAGGAGACAGAGAATGAGTAACTTTACAGAATTGCTCGGCTCAGTGGTACTGTCTGAAGAAGTGCGCGAGAACATCAACTCCGCTTGGGAATCCCATCTAGCAGAGAGCAGAGAGCAGATCACTGCCGAACTGCGCGAAGAGTTCGCATCGCGTTACGAACACGACAAAGGCCTATTAGTGGAAGCCATGGACAAGCTGATCCATGACACCATCACTGGTGCCAGCACAGAGTTCAAGCAACTGCACGAAGCCGCTGTGGAACAGCGCGTTCGTTATGCCACCAAGGTGAAAGAAGATGCAGCCCTGCTGCAGAAGTTCGTCATGGAAACATTGGCCAAAGAGATCGGTGAGCTCAAAGCTGACCGTGAATCGCAGAAAGCAACATTGGGTCAACTGGAAGAGTTTGCACTGCGCAAGCTGACTTCTGAGTTGTCTGAACTGCACGAAGATCACAAGCAACTGGTTGACGCTCGCGTCAAGCTGGTAGCCGAAGGTCGCAAAGCCATCGAAGAAGCACGCTCGGCATTCATCAAGAAGGCCAGCGAGAAAGTCAACGCCCTAGTGACCGAGACTTTCAAGAAGGAAATGAGCCAGCTCAAAGAAGACATCCGTGAAGCCAAAGAAAACAACTTTGGTCGTAAGATCATGGAAGCATTCGCTGCTGAGTTCATGGCCAGCAAGTTCGCCGATGGTACAGCAGTCAATCAGCTGAACAAGCAGATCCAAGAAATCAAGACTCAACTCGAAGAATCACAAAAGATTATCACGCAGAAAGAAGTAGAAATCGCCGAAGCAGGCCGTCGTCAGCGCATCGCGGAAGACCAGATGGCTCGCAGTCGGGTAATGCAGGACTTGTGTGCACCTCTGTCGAAAGACAAGCGTGCAATCATGGAAGAACTGCTCGAGAGCACGGAAACAACCAAGCTCAGAGATCAGTTCCAAAAGTACCTGCCATCAGTACTTAACGAAGAGGTCCGCAGAGACAAGAAAACACTCGTTGAGGGAATCCAATCACAGAAGACTGTGGTTACAGGTGATAAACCAGCACCAGCCGCAACAGTAGATGAGTCAGCAGATGCCGACACCATCCATCAACTGCGTAAGTTGGCTGGTATTCAAAAATAATAGGAGACATATCAAATGTCACAAGCTCTTTTTGAAGCTAAGAACTGGTCCGCAACTAAAGAAGCCCTTCTCGAGGGTCTCGCCGGCCAGAAGCGTACTACAATGGAAGTTTGCTTGGAGAACACCAAGCGTTATCTGACAGAAACAGCATCCACAGGTGCTACAGCCAGCGGCAACGTCGCTGTGCTGAACAAAGTGATTCTGCCAGTGATCCGTCGCGTTATGCCCACAACCATCGCCAATGAGCTGGTTGGTGTGCAGCCAATGCAGGGTCCCGTTAGCCAGATCCACACACTGCGCGTTCGCTACGCTGAGAGTGCTTCGGCCTCCTCGAACGTTGACGGTAACATCGGTAAAGCTGTCACAGCCGGTGACGAGGCTCTGAGCCCATTCAGCATCGCCAACCAGTACTCTGGTAACGCTGCTGGTAAAGCTGACCTGACTGCTACCAAAGAAGGTACAGGCGGTAACAAGATGAGCATCCAGATCCTGAAAGAAACAGTTGAAGCCAAATCGCGTAAACTGTCCGCTCGCTGGACGTTCGAAGCCGCTCAAGACGCACAAGCCATCCATGGCCTGGACGTTGAGGCTGAGATCATGGCTGCTCTGGCTCAAGAAATCACTGCTGAGATCGACCAGGAAATCATCCAGTCGCTGATCGGCCTGGCCGGTGGCGCTTATGCTACATACGACCAATCCAACGTGTCCGGCCAAGCCGTGTTCGTTGGTGACCAGCACGCTGCCCTGGCAGTCCTGGTGAATCGCGCTGCCAACGACATCGCTGCTCGCACACGTCGTGGCGCTGGTAACTACATCGTTGTCAGCCCAACAGCACTGACGATCCTCCAGAGTGCTACAACCTCTGCTTTCGCTCGTACCACAGAAGGTACATTCGAAGCTCCAACAAACACCAAGTTCGTTGGTACGCTGAACAGCTCCGTTCGCGTTTATGTCAACCACTACGCCGGCGACGCCGCTCCAGTTCTGGTTGGTTACAAAGGCGCCAACGAGATGGACGCTCCTGCATTCTACTGCCCATACATCCCCCTGATGTCCAGCGGTGTGGTGCTGGATCCTGCCACATTCGAACCAACCGTTTCGTTCATGACACGTTACGGCTACGTCGAACTGAGCAACACAGCTTCTTCGCTGGGTAACGCTGCTGACTACGTCAACACCATTGCCATCGACAGCGAAACACTGTCTTTCGTTTAATCGAAACAGTAGGCAACAAAATAGGGCTCTTCGGAGCCCTATTTTTTTAGGAGTAAGTATATCATGTTTGCTTCATCCAAAGATCGTTTTGAACGAGCCAACCATTGCCAGCATTGCGAACACTATCGCAAGAGCACGCGACAATGCAACCTATGTGGTTGCCTGGTGTCGATAAAAGTGGCATGGGCGTCATCAACCTGCCCGGCCAACAAGTGGGGAGAGGTCAAACCTGGCTCCTTTCCTTCCGTGATACAGTTCTTTAAAAGAGCCAAGTAGGACCACTATAAAGACCATTTTGGTAAATAGCATGATAAGGAGCCCTTGCTATGCCAAAACTAGAAGATTACGACAACTCTGGGTTCAACAATCCTGTGAACCCAGCTGCCGCGCAAAAGATCGCGAACTCACCAAGCCTGAACGTTGATTACGCTGCCAGCGTGAAAGCCACCGCTGATGCAGCCGCAGTGACCACCGCAGGTGGTGCTGAATCCACGGTCAAGAACACCAACGAAGACTGGATCAACAAAAAATGGCGTCCCATGATGGGATGGTCTTACATGGCCACATGTGTGTTTGATTTCATCATCGCACCTGTGCTGTGGAGCATCATCCAGGCGCTTGGACAAGGACAAGTTTCTATGCAATGGCAGCCACTCACGCTGCAAGGCGCAGGCCTCTATCACGTTGCGATGGGCGCAGTGCTAGGTATCGCAGCCTTTGGTCGAACCAAAGAAAAGATGGAAAGCAAAAACTAACTTCCAATAGGGATCAAAGAAAATGGCATTCAGACAGTTTTTCTCGAGCAGACTCAGAGCCGATCACGATTCGTTCGTGGGCAAAAACGGGTCAATCACTTACTACAATGGTAATCTCTATTACCACGATGGTCGCACCCCGGGTGGTCTGCGCATCGACGAAGACGCTAGCATCAATCCAGACGATCCATTTGCTACCGAATCTTGGGTCAATGGACGACTCGCACAAGTCATCGATATGGCGCCAGCTGCGTTGGACACGCTCAAAGAGCTTGCTGATGCGCTAGGCAACGATGCTGACTTTGCTACTTCCATCACTAACTTGCTTGCTACAAAGTCTGACATCGTTTACGTTGACAGTAGATTCACTGATCTGATATCAGCAGTGAACTCGAGCCTTGCTACCAAAGCATCGATCACTTATGTTGACACTGAGCTTGGCGACCTACTGGACACAGTGAATGCTTCGATCCAAACTCTGCAAACCGCTATCACCAACGAAACTAATGCCAGGATTGACGGTGACGATGCATTACAGAACGCTATCCTTGCTGAGGCCGAAGCCCGCGGCGCTGGTGATGTGTCTCTGCAAGCTGCCATCGATGCGGAAGCGGCCACTCGCGGCGCAGCCGATCTCAGCATACAAGCTAGTATCGCAGCAATCAACACAGATATCTCCAACGAAGAAAGCGCACGTATCGCAGCTGATAACACTCTTGATTCTAAGATCAATGCTGAGATTTCTGCTCGCACAACAGGCGACAGCGCACTACAGACAGCTATCGATCAAGAAGCCAGCGATCGCGCTGCTGCTGATGCTGCTTTACAAACTGCCTTAGATTTAGAAACCACGGCAAGAACGAATGCCGACTCGTCACTGCAGACAGCCATCGATGATGAAGCTGCTGCTAGAGCCGCTGCTGACTCTACGCTACAAGACAACATCGACTCTGAAGTGGCTGCTCGCGGCGCTGCTATCAACGCAGAAGCCAGCGTTCGAGCCAACGCCGACAACGCTCTCCAAACAGCCATCACTTCTGAAGAGACGGCTCGAGTCGCAGGTGATGCCACATTACAGGCTAACCTAGATGCCGTTGAAGCCAGCTACATCGCTGCTGACTCGTCCATGCAAGCCGACATCGACCAAGAGATCTCGGATCGTATCACTGCAGTGAGCGGATTGCAGTCGGATCTCTCTGACGAAGCTGCTGCTCGTATCGCTGCCGACGAAAACTTACAGAGCCAGATCGACTTCATCAAGACCAACGTTGATCCTGAAGCCATCGATTCTCTGAGCGAGCTCCTGGAAGCCTATCAGAACGCTGACCTTCACCTCGCCAACAACATCGCGACCCTCAACCAGACTCTGTCTACTCTGGCACCGGCCGACACTGGTCTGCAAAGCGACATCGCTGCCGAAGCTGCTGCACGCGAAGCTGCTGACGAGAACTTACAAGGCCAGATCGATTTCATCAAGAGCAACATTGATCCTGCTGCACTAGATTCTCTCACTGAGATCGTAGAGGCTTTCCAGGCCGACGATGGTTCGTTGCTGAGCACACTGACCACGACACAGACCACACTACAAGCAGCCATTGATGCCGAAGAGGCTGCAAGGATCTCTGCAGACTCTAACCTCACTGCTGCCATCAATGTCGTAGCAGCCGATCTATCAACTGAAACTACGAATCGTGCTGCTGCTGACACAGCACTACAAGGCAACATTGATGCCGAAGCAGTCACACGCGCTGCCGACGATGCTACGCTTCAAAGCAACATTGATGCAGAGGCATTGGCTCGACAGAACATTGACGCTTCTCTGCAAAACAACATTGACGCCGAAGAAACAGCTCGTATCGCTGGTGATTCTGCTTTACAAGCCAGCATTGATGGATTGTCCGCTTCGCTGAGCAGCACTGACGACATCCTGCAAGCCAACATTGATTCCGAAGCCACAGCTCGCATCGCTGCTGATTCAGCCGAAGAAGCTGCGCGTATCGCTGCTGATGGTGTGCTACAAACCAACATTGATAACGAAGCTGCAACACGTGCCTCTGCTGACTCTGCATTGCAAGACAACATTGATGCAGAAGCTGCTGATCGCGCTGCTGCCGATGCTGCCTTACAGGCCAACATCGATGCTGAAGAAAGCGCACGCATTGTCGCTGACACGGCACTACAAAGCAACATTGACACCGAAGAAGCCGCACGTATCGCAGCCGATACTAC
>CAZXGO010000094.1:8739-9427 GCA_964640035.1 uncultured Chitinophagales bacterium | reverse complement strand
CCCCGTTCCGTAGCAGGTATTGTTTGGAGGGATATTGCCCGAGTAGGCCATACATATGACGATTTAACCCCAGATCGATTCACTGTACTACTTGCAGGAAGTATGTTGACGGGAGGACTTCTTCTTAACGACGACTATGCCCTTCGAACGGCAGGAATGCTTATCGAGACGCAGTTACTGACAACCTTCACTACCTCGCTTTTTAAGCATAGTTTTGGTCGCAAACGTCCTTATGCTACGGATAATCCTCTCGAATTTGACCCATTTACTTTTGATGAAATTCGAGTCTACATCGACTTTCCAAGAGGAAAAGATCCTCGTAATTCCTTTGTTAGTGGACACACGTCAGGAATTTTTGCCATGATGACCATCATCTCAAAAAGGTATGATTATTGGTATGTAAAAATACCTGCTTACACGTATGCGACGAGTGTTGCCATAAATAGAATGAACAATCCGAGTCATTGGGCTTCCGATGTCATTTTCGGAGCTGTTGTTGGCTACTTCATTGGCGATAAAATTAGTGAGCGTGAACGGATTACTCAGCTAGAAAAAAAAATGGGGATGAACATCATCCCCAAAATGACCGAACATGGCCTGGGTGTAGAACTTAGATTCTGATAATTAAGCCTGAGGGATAGGGCCTCTGTAGTTCATTGGAAACTCGTTCTTGGGATCAACTTCGATG
>CAZXGO010000094.1:0-8729 GCA_964640035.1 uncultured Chitinophagales bacterium | reverse complement strand
CTCATACTTGCGAATGTTGTCTTTAAGCGCATCGGATAAACGTTTCACATGGCTCGGGCTCATGATGATACGTTTCATCACTTTTGCTTTTGGTAAACCAGGCATCATGGAGATGAAATCTAGAATAAATTCTGATTCCGAATGGGTGATCATTACCAAATTAGAATACGAGCCCATCGCCTCATGTTCAGGAAGTTCAATTTCAATGGTATTCTGCGGATTTTGTTGATCGTTCATGATACTATGTTTAAACCTTGTTATCGTCTTGGTGAGTGAGTGAGTAGATGAGATCGCTTTTCGTTAAAATGTCAAGCTTTCCATCCCCTGCTTGTACAAGAACGGCGGGTGTTCGCTCTTTAAACAATTTGGAGATTTGATCCATTTTCAAGTCGATGGTTACAATGGGAAAAGGAGGATCCATAATTTCAGATACCGGATGCTCTCTTGCCTGAGGATTTTCCATCAACTTCGACAAGATACGGCTGTCAGATAAACTTCCAACCACCTGCCCA
Organism: uncultured Chitinophagales bacterium; assembly: GCA_964640035.1. GTDB lineage: Bacteria > Bacteroidota > Rhodothermia > Balneolales > CAYWCV01 > CAYWCV01. Next base: position 8,217 of record CAZXGO010000094.1, on the reverse strand, counting down.
GCTTTGAGGATCGGAACTTGCGATATGTCATTTTCACTCATTAAAGTAATCGCATAATTAAGCGTATCATCGTCAGATATCGTAATCAGACTACTTCTTCGTCCACCTTTAGCTTTGAGAATATCTTTCGCCCTAAGATTACTGGATTCATCCAGGAAACCGTTGTTCTGCATCCAATCATCATTGTAAATCTTGGATACATATCTGGTACCGCTATCTGGTAAGATGATGACCATAACCTCATCTTCCTTGAGTCCGTTTACACAAGCCCATTCCAAACCTCCCCAGACCGCAGCACCGCAGGATCCTCCAACAAACAATCCCTCCTGACGCGCAAGAGCCCTGGTTGTGATAAAGGCATCCTTGTCCGGGCACTGAATCACGGCATCAACGAATGAGAAATCCATATTTTGTGGCAGAATATCTTCACCGATACCTTCTATGAGGTAAGGGGCAATCACATTTTTGTCAAATACGCCTGTTTCGAAGTATTTCTTATAGATGGACCCGTACGTATCCACCCCAATCACTTTAAGAGTAGGATTTTGCTCTTTAAGATATTTTGCTGTACCAGAGATTGTACCACCGGTCCCCATACCTGCTACGTAATGGGTTACCTTACCTTCTGTTTGCTTCCAAATTTCAGGCCCGGTCGTTTCATAATGGGCTGCGGTGTTGCTGGGATTATCGTATTGGTTAGGATACCACGCATTGGGTATCTCCTGACTTAATCGTTTGGCTACTGAATAGTAAGAGCGCGGATCTTCTGGCTCGACATTTGTAGGGCAAACCTTGACTTCTGCCCCAAGCGCACGAAGTAGATTAATCTTTTCTGGGCTCTGTTTATCCGTAGTGGTGAAAATGCAATTATACCCTTTCACAACAGCGGCAAGCGCCAAACCCATCCCCGTATTACCGGAGGTTCCTTCTATGATGGTAGAACCTGGCTTAAGTATTCCAGCTTTTTCAGCATCCTCAATCATTTTTAGAGCAATCCGATCTTTAACACTCTGACCTGGATTGAAATATTCAACTTTTACCAGAATTGTCCCCTTGATGTCAGTAGCCAAATGATTGAGTTTAATGAGCGGGGTATTACCAATAGTTTCGAGAATAGAATTAAGCCACATAAAAATAATTTTTCGGGTAATATAGCCATCATTTTCAATTTCAAGGAATAGCAAATAGTCGAAAGAATTCATCAGATTGTCGTATTTTTGAATATTACCAAGTTTTAGTTTCCACTAATGTTTATCGACATACAAAAGCCCAAAGACTTTGCCTGTGGTCATAATCTGGATTTAATGATCAAGGCCATTCCCAGAATTGATGATATCGAGACACGTATAGCGTATGCCAATCGTATTGTAGGCCTGATAAAGCAAAGTCACATTAACTGGGTTCATGACAATGGGGATAGCCCATTAGCCTGGGATCACTTCTTCTCCCTGGCTGACTATAATCCCAGAGAGTATGGGGTCGAGCACCCTTATGAAGTTGGAAAACCTGACCAGGCCAAGTAAGGCCTCCTTTGAATAGTCGCTCAAGGTCCGTATTTTCAATTTAAATTGAAAGTTTGTCAGGAATGAAAACCTTTTGTGGGTGAACCCACAGCCGATCAGTTAAAAATATCATGTCGCAGACGCTGCATCAGTTCGCCGACCAACTTGCAGAACATAGAGCAGAGGTATTTACAAGGCCAACTTTTTTATGGGTCCTTGAAAATTCCTGTTTGAATGCTACTAGCTCCCAAAAAGAGCGAACGGTAACGATATCTCTTCATTTTGATAAGCTCGATCCGCTTGCGGTACTTGAACAGCTATCATCACATGATGAGCCACGATTCTATTGGGAAAAACCAGAACTTGATCTGGCGATATCTGCCAGTGGTTGTGTACATGAAATAGTTGCTAAGGGCGAGGGTCGATTCAATCAGGTCGAGCATGAGCTGGCGTTTCACCAAGAGCATCATGATGCGTACTCCGTGCTCACCCATTCTCTGACAGGTTTACACTTCTTGGGTGGTTTTTCCTTCTTTGACTCCGAAACCGATGGCGATTGGGCCAATTTTGGAACAGCACGTTTTATAATCCCAAAATGGATCTTTGTACGTGATGGAAATCTGAGTCTTTTAACCCTTGCACATACTGTAAAACCTGGAACAGATCCTAAACATCTATTAGATGAGATTGTCACAAGCTTAAACACGATCATTGAAAAACTTGCCGTATATCGTAACCCAAGTTTTAGCGATCATGAAAGCAACGAAGCCCTCGCATATCACGTGCTCGATCAGGTTGATGAACGATTACATTGGGACAATATCGTTGCAAAGGCCACTTCAGAGATCAAGCATGGTACTTACAATAAAATTGTACTAGCCCGCACGCGAAATATTATCGCAGATCGTGCAATCGTAGAAACTCGCCTGTTACACCATTTGCGTCGGGAATATCCTAATTGTTATTCATTCCTGCTTCAGTTCGCTAATACAGCGAGCTTTGTTGGATCAACACCTGAACGACTAGTTTCAATCCAGTCTGGATTTCTGAATACCGATGGTCTGGCTGGAAGCATCCCAAGAGGTCAATCGGCTACCGACGATACCATACTTGAGAAACGTTTGCTCATGAGCGACAAAGATCAGGAGGAACATCGATTCGTTGTGGAATCTATTGTAGCTCGACTCAAAGAATTTACTACCGACATACATCGAGCTTCTGAGGCCGGTATCCGCAAGTTCACCAACGTTCAGCATCTATACACCCCTATCAGTGCTCGTCTACCAATGGGTACAAAGCCCCTTGCAATCGTCGAAACCCTTCACCCAACACCAGCTGTGGGAGGAGTACCCCGAGATGCTGCATTAGATGGAATCCTGGAACTTGAAGGCTTCCGTAGAGGATGGTATGCAGGTCCATTAGGTTGGATGAACTCAAATGGACGAGCTGAATTTTCCGTGGCAATTCGAAGTGGACTTATTAAAGGTGATCGGGCGACCTTTTACGCTGGTTGTGGTATTGTGGAAGGATCTGACCCCGCCTCTGAGTGGAATGAGACAGAGATAAAATTCATCCCCATGATGACGGCACTGCGTCATGCATGATCATGATCCGGTAGCATATCGACATGCAGAGACACTCGTCTCATCTTTGGTTGCTCTAGGCCTAAAGCATATTGTCATTTCACCGGGATCACGCAGTACCCCACTGGTGATGGCTCTACACCGCTTTCAGGAATTGGAAAAACATATCGTGCTTGATGAGCGATCTGCCGCCTTTATCGCACTAGGAATAGGTAGAAGTAGCGGCTTTCCGGCCGCATTGGTTTGCACAAGTGGTACAGCCGTTGCTAATTATTACCCCGCCGTCATTGAGGCACGTCAATCGCAGATCCCCTTGTTGGTGATCAGTGCCGATCGTTCCAATCTGGATCGATCGAATGGCGCTCCGCAAAGTATGCACCAACCCCACCTATTTGGAACCTACCCGGTATTTGAATTCGATATGATCCTGCCGGATACCCCTGAAAGCCTCCTCAGGCTCGACTACCTCGCTTGGCAGTGCCTGGATGCCGCCCTACACAAGGCCGGTCCTGTGTATCTCAATATGGCTTTCGATAAACCCTTCGAACCCCATCCCTCCTCGTGGGATCCCTCCGTCACCTTAGCCAGCCACAGCGCTCGACGGATACACAGACCCGTTTCCGCTAATATTGACCCTGAACACATCGGGATAGACCTCTCAAACTTCAAGCGACCCATCCTGGTTGCTGGTCCTCTGCTCGGCAGCAGAGCCATCATTGATCAATGGATTAACGTACTAGAACACTCCGAAATCCCTATCATCGCAGAAATGAGCTCAGGTTTAGCACATAGCCGCCTGAGTACAGAGCGCATCCGCCCCTATACCCAGTTGCTCAGCGAGCCCGAGCATCGCCAGACCCTCAAACCAGATCTGATCCTGCGTATCGGACATTTTCCAAGTGGGAAAGTGCTCGAATCCTTCCTGGAAACACACCGAGAGGTACCCGAAATCGCCTTCCATGAGTCAACTGCGACTGGATCTCCTCATCATCCAGCCGGTACACGGGTACATGGAGTGGCATCGCCCGATTTTATCCGTAAACTCAAGGATCAACTAGATTCAAGGTGGCTAGAAACCTGGCAGAAACTGGCTCAAACGGTAGAAGCATCTATATCGCACGAGGTGCTCACCGATGGAGCCGTTCATCTCGCATTGGTAAAAAAACTGCCCGCTGGAGCCAACGTATTTGTATCGAATAGCCTACCCATCCGGGACTTTACCTTTTTTAATTCCGACTGGAATTCAGACTATAACCCCGTTTTTACCGCTCGTGGGGTGAGTGGAATTGACGGGGTGAGTTCGCAGGCACTCGGCGTGAGTTTGGGTAGTACAGCACATACGGTGCTGATCACGGGAGATCTGGCATTTTTGCACGATAGTAACCTCCTACTCTCGAAATCCTTGCTTAAGCAGCAATCACTAACCATCGTTGTGATTAACAATGGGGGCGGACAAATCTTTCGTTCATTACCAGTTGCCTCATTCGAATCTATGTACGATATGTATTTCGGAACCCCTCAAGAGGTAGAACTCGAACTTCTTTGCCGTGCTCACAGGGTGCATTACAGTAAAATAACGACCTTGGATCAGTTGCCTTCAGCCTTTGATGATTTGTGTCCTGAATCGGGTATTCGAGTTATCGAATGCCTCACCGATACTCAAGCTTCTGTTCAGGAACGAAAAGCCTCATGGAAGAGCTGAGTCTGTCACATATTGGGATAGGAGACGCCGTTTATGGAGTAAGAAAACTTGCCCGTGAACGCACAGATCAACCTACTGTAATCTTTTTACATGGTTTTTTGGGGAGTGGACTCTGCTTTTTACCCTTACTCAAGCGGCTTGGAGCGTCTATCAATCCCATCCTAATAGATCTTCCTGGTCATGGAGAGAGTCGCTTTCCAAATCAGCCAGGGCGATTTCATCTGCAACATCAGCTATCCGATCTACGGAAGTTAATCCCCATGATTTCTGAGTCCGATTATACCTTATACGGATATAGTATGGGAGGTCGTCTGGCGCTTCGTCATGCGCTGGAGAAGCCAGCGAAACTTAAAAAGCTTGGCATCAGTGGTGCCCGAATGCGTCTGCTCGAGGACCAACAGCGGGCACATGACCTGATGCTCGATTATCAGGGTTTTCTTGCACGGTGGAATACCATGGCTATGTTCAAAGGTGGTAAACCGGATTCAGTAGAAGCCGAAGCATATCTCCAAATCCAGAAAAATCAGGATCCAGAGGGTATTGCCAATAGCTTGCTCGGATTTAGTGCTGCCTTAATGCCGATGGTACGCGACCAGCTCAAGCAACTTAAAATCCCGATACTGATCATTACCGGTGCTTATGATCTGAACTACGTATCTTCAGCGAATGCGATGGCAGAAAAAATCATGGATGTTCAAACATGTACGATCGAAAATGCCGCTCATCGTGTTCATCTTGATGCCCCAGATCAGATAGCCCAAATCTTATCTTCTTTTCTTGAATCTAAGCCTTAAACTTATGCAGTGGATTACCGCAAAAGAATACACCGACATCACCTACAAAAAAGCGGATGGCATCGCCCGCATTGCCTTTAATCGCCCTGAGATCAGAAATGCATTTCGTCCGCATACTATCGACGAAATGATCGACGCCTTTCGTGATGTCTGGAATGATACGAGCATCGGAGTAGTCCTGCTTACTGGCGAGGGACCTTCAAAAGATGGCAAATACGCCTTCTGCTCGGGTGGTGATCAGAAAGTGCGTGGTCATGCCGGTTATGTCGGCGACAGTGGTGTTCCAAGACTCAATGTGCTTGAATTACAGCGAATCATACGTAGCATGCCCAAACCGGTGATCGCTCTTGTTGCTGGTTATGCCATCGGTGGCGGACATGTGCTACACGTAATCTGCGATCTGAGCATCGCAGCTGATAATGCCATCTTTGGTCAGACTGGTCCCAAAGTCGGTAGTTTCGATGGTGGTTTTGGCTCTTCCTATCTGGCTCGTATCGTTGGGCAGAAGAAAGCCCGCGAAATCTGGTACCTCTGTCGTCAGTACAATGCACAGGAAGCCCTCGATATGGGACTGGTAAACACAGTAGTTCCTGTTGAACAACTTGAGACCGAAGGTATCAAATGGGCGAACGAAATCCTCGAAAAAAGCCCTATCAGTATACGCTGCCTCAAATCCGCCTTCAATGCTGATGTAGACGGACAAGCCGGCTTACAGGAACTGGCCGGTAACGCAACTCTCCTCTATTACATGAGCGAAGAAGGCAAAGAGGGTAAGAATGCCTATGTGGACAAACGCAGGCCAGATTTCAGAAAATACCCCTGGTTACCATAAATAAAAAAGCCTCCCTAAGGAGGCTTTTTTGTTGGTTTACTTCACGAATAACATTTCACGGTAGGTCGGTAATGGCCAGTAGTCATCAGCAGTGATGCGTTCCAGCTTATCAGCTACCGCACGAACGGCATTCATCGCAGGTATCACATTGGCTCGCATGTGTTCTGCTTTTTCAAAGACCGTATCTCCACCTAAATCAGCGTTGACCGCTTTAAGCTCATACAGGCGATCGTTAAGTTCATTGATGAGTCCGTTGAGCTCGACAATCGTCTTGTTCACCCCATCCGTTTTAAGTCCGGCAGATTTACCACGATCCTGATAAGCCAGCAACTCATTCATATATCGAACCGTTGCGGGTAAAATCATCGTATCGGTGATACTTGCCGTGGTCTCAGCTTCGATATTGATGGTTTTGAAGTATTGATCGACCATGATTTCGAGGCGGGATTCCATCTCGCGGTGATTAAGAACCTTATAGTGCTCGAATAACTTCACATTCTTTTCAGACATCAGCAATGGAAGAGCATCCATTGTGGAGCGAAGATTCAGAAGTCCACGTTTTTTGGCTTCTTTAACCCAGTCGATACTGTAACCATCACCATTGAAAAGGATCTTAAAGCTGGATTTAAGTACGGACTGGATCACTTTAGGATAGGCTTCGTTTAAATTACCACCTTTAGCTTTGGCAAGCTCTGCTTCGAGTAGATTGTTCATAAAATCAATGGCTTCGGCCACGATGGTGTTGATCACAACGACAGGGAATGAAACAGACTGACTTGATCCAACGGCACGGAATTCAAACTTATTACCGGTAAAAGCAAACGGTGATGTACGATTACGATCACCAGCATGTTTGGGTATGTGAGGTAAAGCCGAGGTCCCTAGACCAAGGAATCCTCCATTTTTAGAACTCTTCGCTCCACCGGCTTTGAGTACCTGCTCCATAATATCCTGAAGTTGTTCTCCCAGGAAAACGGATAAAATACTTGGCGGTGCTTCATTCGCACCCAAACGATGGTCATTCCCAGCGTGAGCGATGGCAATACGCAACAGATCCTGGTGATCATGAACTGCTTTAATCACAGCTACGCAGAAGAACATGAAAATCATACTCTCATGCGGATTATCTCCCGGCTCGAGTAGATTAATACCTGTATCTGTAGCCATCGACCAGTTGGTATGCTTACCCGAACCATTCACACCGGCGAAAGGCTTCTCATGAAGGATACATACCAACCCATATTTACGGGCAATACGTTTGAGGGTGATCATCGTGAGCTGCTGATGATCTGCAGCTACGTTGGCATTTTCATAGATTGGAGCGATTTCGTACTGACCTGGAGCAACTTCGTTATGTCGAGTTTTTACAGGTACACCGAGCCGGTACAATTCACGCTCTACCTCAACCATGTAAGCTAATACACGATCTGGAATACTTCCGAAGTAATGATCTTCAAGTTCTTGTCCACGAGGAGGTTTTGCTCCAAATAAGGAGCGACCAGAGGTAATAAGATCCGGGCGACGATAGAAGAATTCCTGATCGATAAGAAAATATTCCTGCTCAAAACCAACGGTTGACTGCACAGAGGTGACATCTTTTTCTTCGAGTAAATGTAGAGCGCGAACCGCAGCTTTGTCCAAAGCTTCAATTGAGCGCAGCAGAGGGATTTTATGATCGAGAGCATCGCCCTTCCAGGAAGCAAAAGCGGTGGGTATGCATAAGACATTTCCACCTGCGCTCGTTGATATAAATGCAGGTGAGGTCGGATCCCATGCAGTGTAACCACGAGCCTCGAAAGTAGCG
>CAZXGO010000093.1:818-9584 GCA_964640035.1 uncultured Chitinophagales bacterium | reverse complement strand
GTACCACATTGCAGCCGATTGGTTCAACCTGATGGTGTCTGACGCGAAGAAAGATGGCATTATCATTCGCAACGTTTCGGAAGGGTATCGATCCCTGCAACGTCAAGAGATCCTGTTCTATGATCGATACAGCAAACGCCCAACAACACGTGTTCCGAAGGTAACGCGTAAATACAAGGGGCGAACATGGTGGTTGAAGAGGGGCAAATCACCATCGGCAACGCCAGCAACCAGCAATCATGGCTACGGATTGGCGCAAGACATTGACGTTCGGGATCCTGCTGTATTTCGCTGGTTGTCGCGGAACGCGCCGAAGTACGGCTATTATTTGCAGGGCAAACAGAAACTACCGAACGGCAAACGCAATCCCGAATATGAGGCTTGGCACTGGCAGTTCTGTAATCTGTAAGTGATCACAAGAGAGGGAGCATCAAGTGAGTTTGTTGGAAGAGATCGCAGGTGAGGCGTCGCCTAGACGTTCACAGATACAAGTAATAATCGATCAACTATCAGGTGATGATCTACGCGATTTCATCGAGGCGTTGAACAATCGTGATATTCCGCACGTTGCTATTGCGCGTGTTATGGAACGTCGCGGTTTCAAGCTTGACGCGAAACGCGTCTCGGAGTATCGGCTTGGATCGATGCGCTACGGAAATGATGGTAAACCATGTCGCTAAGTAATGAGTTCGAAGAAGAGATCAACGAAGTAACCGTCAAGGCGGAACTGATCAAAACACGTCGCCAGCGCGACTCTGCACAGAACGAAGTGGTTCGTTTGACGGATCAGTTAGAGCAAGCGCATCGCGCACTGTTCGTTGTTGAGCAGGCGGAAGGCGCGCAGTTAGCACCGCCTACTTGGTTGTCGCCGAAGAAACCGAAACGATCTGCGGTTACTTTGGTGGTGATGCTTTCGGATACACATTTCGACGAAGTGGTGTTGCCCGAAGAGGTAGATGGTTTGAACGCGTACAACCGCGAGATCGCTGTTCTGCGTTTACAGAAATGGTCAGAGAACGTAGTGAAACTGGCGCGCCATTATTTGTCAGGTGTCACGTATGACGGAATTGTTGTGTTGCTTGGTGGCGACATCTTTTCGGGTGATATCCATGAAGAGCTTGCACAAACGAACGAGGACACCATGCTTGGTTCGTTGTTGTATTGGGCGGAACAGTTGAGTGGTTCACTCGGTTTACTTGCCGATGAGTTCAAGAAGGTACACGTTGCTGCGGTTGTCGGTAATCATGGGCGCATGACGCGTAAACCACGTATGAAGCTACGCGCGCGTACCAACTTTGACTGGTTGCTTGCGAAGATGGTTGAGCGACATTTCGCGAACGATAAACGATTCACGTTTCAGATCCCCGAAGCAGCAGATGTTCTTGTCGAGATTTATGGTCAGGGGCATTTGATGACTCATGGCGATCAAGTTTCGGGCGGTGGCGGTATCGGTGGCATCTATCCACCAATCATGAGATTGCGCGCACGTAAAGCACAGCGTTACTTGGCGACCAATGCAAACTTTCAAACACTGTGGTTGGGGCATTGGCATCAATACATTTCTACGCCATCGTTGATTGTGAACGGATCGTTGAAAGGTGTCGATGAGTACGCGTTCATCAACAACTTTGGATTTGAGCAACCACAACAGGCGTTGGCTATCGTCGATCCTGAAAAGGGGATCACGATCCAAGCACCTGTTTTCTGTCAAGATCGTAAGAAAGAAGGCTGGTAAAGATGGGAACGATTCTTCTTGTTGAGTGGGCAGATGCGCATGACGGCACTGACACTTGGACAGCAATCGAAGATTTGAAAGACGATGGCGAAGTAATAATCACGTCGATTGGTTTCCGCCTTGACGAAGAACATGGTGGCAAGAAAGATCACATTGCGTTGGCGCAATCGTTAGACGGAGATCACGTGGACAACGTGTTGTACATTCCCGTTGGCATGGTGCGCAAGATGACTGCTGTTGAGTTCGGTGGCGTCGAGCTTTGATGGCGCGGTAGGATCGGTATTCCTAGACAGTGCGTTGTCGTCTCCTTCTCCGATGCACTGTTGGCGGAATGGCGCGCGCGGTTACGTGACGCGCCATTCTGCTGTCTAGACCCCTAGTAAATACTAGGGCTAATAGGTATTTGCCTTATTGGGCGGTATCAGGTAAACTATGTTCATCGGCGTAAGGAACCGATACATAGAGAAGGAGTCAGAGATGGCAACACCAATCGAACAATTCGAATCATTTCTCACGAAGGGCGGAATCGACTACGTGCGGTTTGACCGCTGGCGCGAAGGTGAAGAAGGGCAGTTTGTTACGTTCCGTAGCAAGTACGGTTAGCACTTTGAAGCACAAATTTTAACAACATTCCGCATTACCGAAACCGATGGTAAGACATCGATTCGCTTTGTTGAATCGTTCTACATGGATAACACGCCACTTTGCTTCCCGATCCGCACACTCGACCAAACAAAAGGTTATTGGAACTCATTCATCGCAAGGACGAACAAGTAATGGAAACGCCAATCAACAAGATGAACACAACACAGCTTGCTGACGTGTTGAGCGATCTATGCGCGCAACATGATCTCAAACTGGACAACACCAGCGAAGGCTACGAGATCTGCCAAAACGATGGTTCACTATCACGCCGATTCATTTGGGAAACAGTCGATAGTTTCGGACTCGATTTCAGCAACACCGATGAAAGCGGATTACACGCGATCCGCGTTCTTCACGCCAACGGCTACGACGAATACAACACCAACACATTGAAGAAGAACCTACGCAACGCGATCCGTTTGTTGCAATCAGATATGCCACTGTTCGAAAAGTGTGCAGGCTGCGAAAACTGTGACTACGAAAACATTCAAGTTGGCGGAACCAGCACCACGTCAGATGAAGAACAAATGATCATTGAAGCTATGATCGAACATGGAACACCAAATTGGGTAGCCAGCGTTCCATCGCGTGTTCGTCGATCTGTACCAGCAACACGTATCGCCGAACTACGTGAGCAGTACGCGTCACTCAGCGAAAGCATCGCCAACAAACGCGACACCAAGCACGATCTCATTGATGAGTGGTGCAAGGAAAATGTATTCGCCGAAGTGACGTTGGCTGATCTCGCGCAGATCGGTAACTGCTCAAAAGAGTTCGCACGTCAGAAAACCATTGCGCGCCCCGATATCTTCCGCCGATTGACTCACCGAACCTTTGAGATCCGCGATCCCCAAGCTGATCGGCGCGCATCATGAGTTACGCGGTGATTCGTTACGACGCGCCATTCGAGAAACACCAACGCGCGTTTCTTGTGGGATCATTCGCTACCAAGTGGGAAGCAGAGAAAGCTTGTCGCGTGTTTCGTGATGAGTGGAATACAGATGTTGCTGGCGAGGCGTTGTTCGTCGTAGTCAGCAAACAACAACATGGAATAAAGGAGACACCATGACAAAGAAAACCTATCAAACATTGGCTACGGATCTTGGGCGATTACTCGCAGAGTTCCACGCCGAACGCGGTTGCGATGATGTTCCAGCATGGCGCGTAATCGACGTGTTCACTACCGCATTGAATCAAGACAATCCACGATTCGACAAGCAGCGTTTCGCTGAGTGGGTCGAAAAGGTGCAGAAGGAGAACGCCTGATGAAATACCGTTTGTTGGATATGTTCGCGCGCGTCGGGCATTTACTACCAATGTGGATCCTGCAACGTGTTTACGATGCGATGCCATCGGAACCACAGTTGATTGTCGCGTTAGCGGAAAGCACGATTACGATTGATCAATTCGATTTCCGCGTAGATGCACATTGCACTGTTGCGCGGTGCATGGATCGGAAAGGTAGGGCGTAATGGCTATCAAACCTATCTACGTTGCCGTCTGTGTGGAGTGTGGCGACAGGCTCTACGGCTATGACATGAACGAACTGCATGATCGATTGGTTGCGCAAGGTTGGCGGATCGGCAACACCGATGTCTGCCCAAGGTGCATCGAGAAAGCACGTGTTGAAGATGATCTCGCTATTCGCGGATTGACTAATTGGATCGTCGGGGGAAATGGCAGATGAAGCTTGTTCGTTTACCTGATTCCCCTGTGTTCTTTGAAGTGGTAGAGAAACATGATTTGTTCGCGGTGCTACGTAATCGCGATACGGGCGAGACGTTCGTTGTATCCGAACGCACGTTCCGTTCGTTTATTCCTTTGACACACCCTTGCGTTAGGAATATGTCATGACAAACAAGGCAAAAGGATCGACCATTCTCACGTTGCAGGGAGAGAAGAAAAATCTCGAAGAGTTCGCACGTGGTTTGTATGAGCTTTACGACATTGATCGAGATGGTGAAGATTGGTTCACCGCCTATCAAATGTCTGACGGATCATTCGCTGACATAAATATCTACGCCTATGAGAACGAACCGTTCGACGTGCGCACGATCACGATTACCGCATACGCGGTTGATGAGTTGGGGCAGATGATCCCTGAACAATCGCTGCTGTTACTCAGCAAACGAATCGCAAACAACACAAACTACATGGAAGGAATGTAATGCGACTAATACCCAAACCTGAACACGGTTCGATTGAATGGCTGATCGGGCGACAGAAAGATGAGCAAGGCAACACGTTGCTTGGCGGATCCGATGCACCTGCCCTTATGGGTGCATCACCATTCAAGACGCGCGCCGATCTTTATTTCGACAAGGTGACACCACCTGTTCACGATGACTCATTCAACATGGCGTTTCATCGTGGCAACGTCGTTGAGCCTGTCCTTGTTGGCGAGGCGTCACGTATTCTCGGCACGTCATTGCTGACACCGAACGTTATGTACCGCGAAGGCAGATGGAACATCAACAGCGATGGCGTCGATAGTGAGCAATCGCCATCGGTGAACATCGAATGTAAGACAACTACGCGTTACACGATCACGTCAGCAGATGATCTTCCTATTGAATGGCGTTGGCAAGGCTACGCACAGATGGCGGTTATGAATGTGCCTGTGTTCTTTTCGGTGCTTGATGCGCGTCAGAACCTTTCCGTTGTCGAACTACCGCGAGACAACATGATGATTGATCTGTTGTTGCAAGAGGCGGAGTCATTCTGTCGTTGCGCAGATGATGGCACAGGCGTTACGGAATATCTCGATGAGTTCACCGCCGAACAAATCGCGCGCCTAGTCACCGCCCAAGAGACATCGATTGAACTACCGTCAGATGCGGAAACCTATTTGGTGATGCTTGACGAAGCTAGATTCGCGAAGAAGGAAGCGGAAGATGCAGAACGCGAGGCGAAAGATGCGTTGGCACGTTTGTTGTTGAATAACGAAGTTGGTTTGTTGAACGGCAACCGCGTGATCACGTGGAAGGAACAGGCAGGCAAAGCAAGTGTTGATGTCGCTGCGATGCGTAAAGCGTTCCCTGAGATCGTTGCTCAATTCGAGCGCGAAGGAAATCCGTTTCGAGTGATGCGGATTGTAAAGAAGAAGGAGAAATAAAATGATCGTCAAAGATCTGATAGAACACTTACAGAAGCTTGATCCCAATGATCAAATTGCTGTCATCTATTACACCCAAGATGAGTTCGATGGAGACAATCATGAGATGATTGATTCGTCAATATGGAATAAGGCTGTGCAAGAGTTTGAGCAGTGCGATGATGTTGATTCATCGGTAACTGCTTTCATTACCGATCAAGTTAATTTTTTGAGAACGGAGAAATAAATGAGATTCGATCTATCGCAATACGCGACAGTAGAAGAACGATTGGTGAAGTTTTGGGAAGATCACCCCAACGGCGCGATCATCACCGAAATTGCTCACCGCGAAGGCGACACCATCATTATCAAGGCGTACATTTATTTTGAACGTGGCGGTGATCTTGTCGCTACTGGCTATGCCGAAGAGGTGCGCGACGCGTCACCAGTGAACAAAACGTCTTTCGTTGAGAACGCGGAAACATCGGCGATTGGGCGAGGTTTGGCGAACTGCAATTACGCGATGAAGAAACGCCCAAGCAGAGAAGAGATGGAGAAAGCGCAACGCCGATCTGCACCTACGGTTGCGAAGGTGGTGGCGACAACAACCACTGATCCCGATGCACCTATTGTTGCGTTGATATCTGACGCGCAGCGTAAGACGTTGGGCGATCTTGTACGCCAGTTGAATATGTCGAAAGGTTTCATAGCTTGGGCATCGAAGCAGATTGGGCGTGACATCAAGAAGGTAGATGATCTGACGCGCATCGAGGCAACGTCGCTGATTGGCACATTGATTCGCGAGAAGGGTAAGAACGATGCCTGATTACGAATCCCTACCGTTGTTCGCTGGTGCGCGTAATACCGATCCAGCGACATCACAAGCTTTACGCGACGCGTTCGTTGTCAAGCGTAGCCAGCGAGACATGATCCTTGAAACCTATTACCGTCATTACTTAGATAATTTGTTATCTTTCGATGATGGTTCAGACGGTGAACAAGGATTGACCGATGAAGAGGCAGGCATGGCGACCCCATTCAAGGGAAGCAATATGTTTGCGGAACGTGTTTGTTATTGGAAGCGTTGTTCGGAACTGCGTAAGTTGGGCTACATTGTGCCAACAGGTAAAACGCGTTCGAGTTCTGCTGGTATGCAGCAACAGGTTTGCGTCATAACAGTAGAAGGAAGAAGATTTGTATCCAACAACGTTTAGGGAATTTGTTTACGAACCTTGGCGAGATCGTGCTATTTGTGTAGGCGTTGAAACGAAAGTGTTCTTCCCTGACATGGTTTCGTCAGACAAGGTTTGGATCCGCGCGCGTGAGCTTTGCAGCGAATGTCCAGTGCGAAATGATTGCCTTGAATCCGCTTTACGTTTCGAAGATCTCGAAGATAAGTGGGGAATGTTCGGTGGCATGACGCCTCATGAACGCGCCTCGATTCGTGACAAACGTAGAAGGGGCATCAGATGTTGATCTATCGACCAAAGACTATTGAGCAATGTTTGCAGGCGTTTGGATTGAAGGAACTGGATCCCGATATCGACATAGTGCTGACTGTTGAATTGATGACAGATATTTGCATTCGCATTATTCGAATTGAAGATGATCATAAAGATTGGGGAGAATATGAGTTCGACTAAGGTATTCGGCAAAGAGACAATAGTTATCGATGATGCTCCGCACGATGTCTTGATAGAGATGAAGAACTACGTTGCGGATCTGCTTGCGATGGAAGCAGCCGATAGTGGCTACTACATAATTGGCGAAGTATCTCACAACTGGTCGCTGCGCTGCGTAAATGGCGACGACGGAGAGTTAGCAATGGTGATGGTTCTTACATCGACTGTGCGAGGCAAACCGATTATTGATGAGTGGGAAAGGATTTTGAGCAATGGGTGATTTCATCGTGCAGATCATTTACATATTCGCAATTTTTATGTGCGGTGTAATGATCGGTGAAAAGATCAGATAATGGAAAACAATTTGAAACCGAAAGCGGATTGCGAAGGTAACCGCGACAAATGCACTACGAAGGATTGTCCACTGTTCGGAACGTTGGGCAAGCTTGGGAAAGATGGCAAGAGACGTGTCAAAGGTTGCGGAGATCCTGTCGCGCGTGGCAAACGTAACCGCGCCAAAGGTGATGCCAAAGCACGTAAAGCACGAAAGGCTCTTGGGATCGGTGGCGCGAACACGCGTCATGAGGAATTGTGGGGTGGCGCGTTCCGCGTCGAAGTGAAGGCTGGTGCGCAGATCCAACCAATCGCAACACGTTTCGATAAGGCGGAAGCGCAATCGGAATTGCATCGACCTATTGGAGATAACCGCCCGTTCATCATGGTTGCTATGCCCGATGGAACTGGCGACGGTATCGTTCTTGGGCGTTTGTCGCAGTTGGGTGAACTGTTACGCGTTCTGCAAGAAGAGGGAGAAATATGAGTGTTCGCTGGATCTCGCGTGTTTGGGAAGAGTCACCTTATGAGGGGAGACGTCTCTTACTGCATCTCGCGTTGGCAGACTACGCCAATGATGAGGGAACGTGTTTCCCATCGCAACGCACGTTGGCTTTGAAAGCGCGCACAACTGAGCAGTGGGTGTCCACGTCGATTAAACAATTTGTTGCCGATGGCTATTTGGAAATCGTTCAACAGGGTAGTGGTCGCGGAAGAGCTTCAACATACCGATTGCTGAAAGGGCAAACTCAGTTTGGGGAAAGTGAGAAAGGGGAAAGTGAGTCACGCGAAAACCCAAACGTTGAACAAGATCGCACCTATTTAAAGAACCGTAAGGAACCGTCAATAAAGCACGTCGTTGGATTTGATCAGTTTTGGTCGAAGTATCCGCGCAAGGTGGCAAAGGTGGCTGCACAGAATGTTTGGGTGCAGGTGATGTCGAAAGATGATGCACCGCTATTAGATGATCTATTAGCAAGTGTTGAGCGTTACGCGTCATTGGGGCTAGAATTGAAATACATCGCGCACCCTGCAACGTGGCTACGGCAACGACGTTGGGAAGATGAGATGGAACAAGTAACACCTACGCCAACTCAAAAGGATTGGCTACTTGACAGAGCGTTAGACAAAATCATTCCGTTGGCGCATCTTGGGCGAAGTTGGGAAGAGTGCCTCGAATCGTTATCTGATTTCGATCAACGCGTAATCGCGCCATGCGAAGAGGCGTATCGATCTATTCGCAAGGTGCACTCCTGAAAGGAACACCAATGAAGAAAATTATTGTTGCCATGTTTGTTGCATCGATGATCGCGCCAGCAACACCAGTGCAAGCGCAT
>CAZXGO010000093.1:0-808 GCA_964640035.1 uncultured Chitinophagales bacterium | reverse complement strand
GGTTTGGGGATCGCGCGTAGCACGTGGCGCGGTTTCGGTGGCAGACAATTCGCATCGACGCCCGACAAGGCGACCAAAGGGGAACAAATCATCATCGCGAACCGAATTGCGTTGTGGGGATTTCTCAGGCGTGATGGTCGCTACGTGTATCCAGTCGGGCTTTCAGGGTGGGGTGGGCTGAAATGTGCTTTCCCTGTCTCGATCATCAAGCGCAGGATCCCTGCCCATTTCGGCGCAGGAGACGCGAAGAAGGCTCTCGCCTAGCGTCGCCCCATATCGCGGTTGGCGTGGCGTCTAGGGGCGTCTCCGCAATCTCGTAATCACCTGACTAGGACAGGGAAATAAAATGTTTGACTTATTGGGGGATCCCCGATAGAGTGTTCATATCGGCATAAGGAACCGATGACAGAGACAAGGAGACAGAGATGAACGAAACACTCACCCCAACATGGAAGTTGGATATGGCAGAGTACTGCGGAACCGTGAAAATGTTCGAGTTCAGAACATACGTGGCAACCGTCGAAGAGGCAAATGCCATCGTCGAAGCAATGCCTAAGTCATTGAAGGCAAAGATCACTACGCGCTACTCAACAAACTTTCCAAACTATGACTACGGCATTTACGTAGAGGGAAGATTCCCCGAAGCAACCGCACACAACGCAAAGAACGAAACAGGCATCAAGCGGTTCCGCAAGTTTGTCGAGATGTTCGGCGATCAAGTTACATCTTTCGGTGAGTACGACAACGCTGTGCGATCACTTGACGAAGCTATCCAGCACGTAAACAACATCGAGGAGAAGTGATCATG
>CAZXGO010000092.1:7754-9667 GCA_964640035.1 uncultured Chitinophagales bacterium | reverse complement strand
GTGGCCGATACCATGAACTTCTGGATCGAAGGCGCCCGCGCCGAGCTCCTCGACACCCTCCGCCGCGTCGATGTGCTCATTATCAACGACTCCGAAGCCCGCGAGCTCTCCGGCGAGTCCAACCTCATCAAAGCCGCCCGCGCCATCCGTGAAATGGGTCCGGAGCGACTCATCATCAAAAAAGGCGAACACGGCGCCCTCCTTTTCACGGCGGATGGCATCTTCTCCGCCCCCGCCTTCCCGGTGCTCGACCTCTTCGACCCCACCGGTGCCGGCGATACCTTCCTCGGTGGATTCAGCGGCTGGCTCGATCGCTCGGGCGACCTCTCCGATGCTAACTTCCGCCGCGCCGTCATCTTCGGTACGGTCATGGCCAGCCTCTGCGTCGAGCGTTTTGGCCCGGAGCGTCTCTACGACCTCGATCAGTCCGAGATCGAAAACCGCTACTCTGCCATCCGGATGCTCAGCGAAATCCCAAACTGATGTCGGCGACGATCCCCAAATTGGTGTTGGCTACTGCCAATCCGCATAAGGTCGGGGAGATGCGCGAAATACTTGGAGGCCTGGGCATTGAGGTGCTCACCTTGGCCGATTTTCCACCCATGGAGGAGGTCGAAGAGACAGGGGAGACCCTCGAGGCGAACGCCCTGCTCAAAGCCGATGCGGTGTTTCGTCACACGGGATTGCCCAGTCTAGCCGACGACACCGGGCTGGAGGTGGATGCTCTCGGCGGACGTCCCGGCGTGCGCTCGGCTCGCTATGCGGGCGAGAAGGCCTCCTACGAGGAGAATGTGACTAAGCTGCTCGACGAGCTCCGTTTGGTGCCTGATGCGAAGCGCAGCGCCCGCTTCCGGACGGTCATGGCCCTGCGGCTGACGCAGGACGAGTTCATCCTAGCAGACGGCGTGGCCGAAGGCAGGATCATCGGCGAGCGTCGCGGAGCAGCAGGCTTTGGCTATGACCCCGTATTCGTGCCATCCGAGGGGGATGGAGGCACCTTTGCCGAGATGGCTCCGGAGGAAAAGAATGCGATCTCGCACAGGGGGAAGGCGATTGTGAATATGGTTGAAGAGTTGAAGAGAGCAAAAAATCAAGGCATCAAATGATCAAGGCAGCAAGGCAGCAAGGCAGCAAGGCAACAATGCATCAATTAAACAAGGGTTCTCAATAAAAGACTTGCATCGTATCTAACAAGGCCATAATCTGTCCTTGCTGCCTTGCTGCCTTGCTGCCTTGCTGCCTTGCTGCCTTGCTGCCTTGCTGCCTTGTATTTATCCGATCCCTGATCCCCGTTACGGTTTCCACCGCACAAAGGCCTCGATCGCTTCGTACTCCGCCATGCCTAGGTCGTCGTACAGCTTCGCCGTGCCACGGGTGCGGTCGTCAGCACGCTGCCAGAACTCGCGTGGATCGGCGCCGGGGAACAAAGGTCGATCTTTCTGCGACTGGTGCTTGAAAATGGCACGGCGCTTGCGCAATAGCTCACCCGGACTCAACGGCACTGCCATCTCAATTTGGTCTACATCCCACTCCTGCCAGGCTCCCCGATACAGCCACACCCAGCAGTCTTTGGCCCAATCTTCCGTCTGCAGGCGACGCATCGCCTCCATCACGGCCGCCAAGCACACCCGGTGGGTACCGTGTGGATCCGATAAATCGCCGGCAGCGTAGATCTGATGTGGTTTGATCTTACGCAGCAGATCCATCGTAATTTGAATATCTTCCTCGCCGAGCGGCTTCTTGCGCACGGTACCGGTCTCATAGAAGGGCAGATCCAGGAAATGAGCATTTTCGTCGGGAATGCCGACATACCGACAACCCGCTTTGGCCTCGCCGCGACGAATCAATCCCTTAATGGTCTTCACCTCCTCCGAATCGACCTCGCCGGGCTGCTTGTTCTTGAGCGACTCGCT
>CAZXGO010000092.1:0-7744 GCA_964640035.1 uncultured Chitinophagales bacterium | reverse complement strand
AAACAGCTCAGTGGCCTGAGATTCGGCCAGCACAAAGGTGTCGCTGTAGTCCGTAACAAAATCCGCAAAGCGGATGGCATCATCATCGAACACGGCAATATTCCCCGAGGTCTGGTAGGCCACATGCACCTGGTGACCCTGGTCCACTAGGCGGATGAAGGTGCCACCCATTGAAATCACATCATCGTCGGGGTGCGGACTAAAAATAACCACTCGTTTCGGGAAAGGCGTGGCGCGCTCCGGACGCTTGGTATCGTCGGCATTCGGCTTACCCCCCGGCCAGCCTGTGATGGTATGCTGTAATTGGTTGAACACATTGATATTGATGCTGTACGCCGGACCATGGTCGTTGATCAAGTCGCTCATCCCATGCTCGTTATAATCCATCTCGGTGAGTTTGAGGATGGGCTTATCCACCTGCTGACACAGCCAAACTACCGCCTTGCGGATGAGGGTATCATCCCAGGTGACCTGCCCCACCAGCCAAGGCGTCTTAAATCGTGTGAGCTTGGCTGCCGCCGCTTCATCCAGGATGATCTCCGAATTCGGATGCAGCTGCAAAAAGGTAGCCGGAATACTATCGGTGATGTCACCTTCCACCGTCTGCTGGATCACCGGAGCTTTGCCTTCACCCCAAGCCATCAAGAAGATCTGTCGTGATTTGAGAATCGTACCTACGCCCATGGTGATCGCTTTCCGCGGCACATTTTCCTCTCCGAAGAAGTCGCTGGCCGCATCCATACGGGTGATATGATCGAGGGTGATCAGCCTCGTGGGCGAGTGCTGCTTCGAGCCCGGCTCATTGAATCCTATATGTCCGGTACGGCCAATGCCCAAAATCTGGATGTCGATCCCCCCAAGTGCCTCAATCTTGGCATCATACTTCTGGCAATAATCATAGACCTGGTCACGAGGGATGGTACCGTCCGGGATGTTGATATTGGCAGCAGGAATGTCAATATGATCGAACAAATACTCATGCATGAAGCGCACATAGCTTTGCAGCGACTCCGGGTGCATGGGGAAATACTCATCCAGGTTGAAACAGACCACATTGCGGAAACTTAGTCCTTCCTCGCGATGCAAACGCACGAGCTCTTCATACACTCGGGTCGGCGAGGATCCTGTGGCCAGGCCTAAGACCGCCGTTTCACCCTTTGCGGCTTTGCTGCGGATGAGATCAGCGATCTGGTGGGCAACATAGATGGATCCGGTCTTGGCATCTTCACATACCTGCACCGGTATTCTCTCAAACTGTTTTTGTTCGGCAGTAGATGGTTTCATAGGCGATGACATTGGAGGCAGGCACCTCAAGTCGCGTAAGAACATGAAGGCCTACCTGAAAACGTATAGGGTTCTGCACTTCGAAGCAGAAATATACGTGATCGCCTTATCTCGTCCTATACCATCATAATGTACATAAGTTCCCGAATCCCATTCACTTGGCTCACTGCAGCGAGCTCTTTTTCCTCTAAATGTTTGTCGACAGTGATGGCCGTTATCGCATCGGCGCCACGTTGAAATCGACCTAAGCTCAAGGCTCCGATATTGATATTCTGAGCCGCCAGTGCTGAACTCACCGCTGCAAGCATCCCCGGAACATCGGCATTACGGTACAAAATAATATCGCCTTCGAGGCGCAGTTCGATGCCAAATCCATCGATATTTACCACACGAAAATCATCCGGACCAAACATTGTTGCCGATACGGTATTATAAGCAGCCTCTTTACCCAGCGAAATACTGACCATATCGGTGAAGGTTCCCGACTCTTTACTACTTGTTTCCCGCACTTTTAGTCCACGCTGATCGGCATAATACCGAGCGTTGATCAAATTTAGGGATGTATCAACGGTCTTGGCCATGAAACCTTTTAAGACAGCATCGGTTAGTACTTCAGCATATTGAGCACAGTCGCCGGCGTACTCTACCGATATGCTCTCACAGTTCTTGGGTGCCAATTGAGCCACAAAACTACCCAGACGCTCGGCCAGTTTCAGATAGGGCTGCACCTCGGCATTCATACTCAAGGCGATCGATTTCCCGTTCAGACTGCCGATATAGGCGGTTCCGGCGAAGGCATCAGCCATCTGTTCAGCTACCTGACCTGCTACTTTCCCCTGAGCTTCCTCGGTCGAGGCCCCCAGGTGAGGGGTACAGATCACCAGAGGATGCTTGAGAATCCCATAAATGTCTTCCGTGGGTGGCTCCTGGGTATAGACATCCAGGGCTACACCACCTACTACACCCGAATCGAGCAGTTCAGGCAGATCCTCTTCCGAGAAAATGCCACCCCGTGCACAGTTCACGAGTTTGATGCCTTTTTTGATCTTGGAGGCATTGGCCTTCGAGATCATCCCTTTCGTTTTTTCTGTTAGGGGCGTGTGTACAGTCAGAAAATCAGCTTGTTTGAGCACATCATCCAATTCGTAGAGCTGAATGCCCATTTCTGCAGCTTTCTCATGGGTGGTGAAGGGATCATAACCTAGGATGATCATGCCAAAGGCTTTCATACGCTGGGCAACAGCTGAACCAATTTTACCCAGACCAATCACCCCAAGTTTTTTGCCATGTAACTCGGTACCCATATATTTTTTGCGATCCCAGGCTCCATTTTTCAAGGATCCTACAGCATCAGGTAGATTACGAGCCAGCGCGAGCAACAGTCCGCAGGCGTGCTCAGCGGTCGACAGCGTGTTCCCATCAGGGGTATTCATCACCAGAACACCAGCTTCAGTACAGGCATCGATATCGATGTTATCGACCCCTACGCCGGCACGACCCACTACCTTTAGATTTGGGGCATGAGCAAGTAAATCTTTGGTTACTTTGGTGGCACTACGGACCACAAGGCCATCATACTTGCCAATTTCGGCCAGGAGATCGGCTCCGGCGAGTTTGGGGGCATCCACCGCTTTGATACCGCGGCTTTCAAAGATTTCAGCACATATGGGGTCAACACCATCGAGTAATAGCACAGAAAAAGACATAGATGTAGGGCAGTTTAGGGGTTGGGGTGTTCGGCGATAAAGCTATCAATCACCAATTGCAGCTCAATCATTCCTTGGCGCGTGTCGGCTGATGTGAGCAGGGCTTCGGTCTCGATATTCATCTCCTTGAGCTCATCCTTGTAGGCTTTTAATGATTTAGAGGCTACCATCTTGCTCATCTTATCGGCTTTGGTGAGCACCACGATAAAAGGCAATTCCTGTTCGGCCAGCCAGAAAATCATATCCAGATCCTTATCCATGGGCTGATGACGACCATCCACCAGAACCACAATAAGTCTTAGGTTGTTCCGCTCTTTGAGAAACTCCTGCATGCGTCGATCCCAGGCCACGCGTTCCGCCTGAGAAACCTTGGCGTACCCGTAACCAGGGAGGTCTACGAGACACCATTGTCCGTCGTTGATGATAAAAAAATTCAGTAATCGAGTTTTGCCAGGTGTGCCACTCGTCTTTGCGAGCTTAGGATGCCGGGTCAACGCATTGATCAGACTCGATTTCCCGACATTCGACCGCCCAATGAAGCATATTTCGGGGATGGTATGATCAGGGCATTGATCGACCCGCTCGGCACTCTTCAGATATCGGGCGTTTTGAATCTCCATTAAACCGGTTCGTTTTCCTCTTTTTCAACACCATGGTTTACCGGCACAGGGTATTTGCCTGTAAAACAGGCCGTACAATAGCCATTTGGTGATTCATTGGCTTCATGAACCGCTTCGACGAGTCCAGCAGGGGACAAATAATGCAGGCTATCCACACCTAAAACATCGGCAATACTATTCACATCCCCCTCGTACATATTGGCGATGAGCTCTTCGGGACTTGGGAAGTCCATCCCATAAAAACAGGGATGGGTGATGGGTGGGGAGCTCACCAGGAAGTGAATTTCCAGGGGATTGGCCTTGCGGATCATATCGACCAGATACTTGCTTGTGGTACCCCGTACGATCGAGTCGTCGACGATGATGACGGAGCGTCCTTCGATGACCCCACGCACCGTATTGAACTTAGTACGTACTTTGAGCTCTCGGGCTTCCTGACCCGGCGAGATGAAGGTTCTGCCCACATAGTGATTTCGAATGAGTCCAATCTCAAAATGACAGGCATGCCCCAATTTCTGGCTCTCACGAGCGTAACCAAGAGCGGCTGTATTCGAGGAGTCGGGCACGGAGATAACAATAGGTGCCTTATCGCTCTCTTTTTTAATAAAAGAGGGAATGGGATGCTCTTTAGCAAGAAATTTCCCAATTTTACGTCTCACTTTATCGACATTTTCACCGTAGATACGGCTGTCGGGACGCGAAAAATAAACGTATTCAAAGATACACTGGCTGGTCGTTGTTCCTTGTTTGGGAGGAATATGGTAGGAGGTCGGCGTACCCGTTTTGATGGTATTCTGGTCGATTACCAATACCTCACCAGGTGCAACATCCCGGATGTATTCGGCGCCGATAATGTCGAAGGCACAGGTCTCACTGGCAACCACATAGGCGCCATCAATCAGGCCGAGGGCCAGCGGACGAAAACCATTTGGGTCGCGTACGGCGATGAGTTTATCGTCGGTGAGGATTACCAGGCAGTAGGCTCCTTCGATCTGTCGCAGAGCATCGAGGATGCGGTCAATTTCTGTCTCAGCCTTACTATGCGAGATCAGGTGCAGGATCATCTCGGTGTCGGACGTACTTTGGAAGAGCACACCCTCGTTGATGAATCGGCTGCGGAGTTGCCGCGCGTTGGTGAGATTTCCGTTGTGTCCGATGGCCAGATTCCCCAGGCTGTAATGCACTCGAAAGGGCTGGATGTTCATCGGGTTATTAGAGGAACCACTCGTACTGTAGCGGTTATGACCGATGGCAGCATCGCCGTGAAGGGTCTTGTTGAAGATATTTTTATCGTCAAAAACCTGAAGGACTAAGCCAAAGTCTTTATGAATCCGCATCACCTTTTTCCCTCTGATGGGATCGAACATCGAGGTAACGATACCGGAGGATTCCTGACCACGGTGCTGAAGGGCGTGTAGGCCGTAGTACGTCAGCAGAGCGGCTTCGGGATGATTATAGACTCCGAAGATGCCGCAATGGTCTTTAGGCTTATCGATCATGGGGTACTAAACATGGACTGAAGAGATCGACCAAGATACGAATCTTTTTTGAGACCGGGATAGGACGGTGACTAGCATGAACAATCACTTACAATCATGAACAATCGCTTACAATCGCGAGATGCATCCTAATGCATGTTCTATCCCAAGCGAAGCGAAGGATCTGCGAAGGACCTTGTCGGGAAAAGATTGAAGACCTAGGACGTTGTGACCTTGTTAAGTTGATGCATTGTTGCCGTGATGCCTTGTCTTTTTCCGATCCCCGATCCCTGATCCCTGTTCTCCGATCCCCAAACAAAAAAAGCCCATCAGTGGGATGGGCTTTTGAAGATAGATTTTGGAGCGAAAGACGAGGTTCGAACTCGCGACCTTCTCCTTGGCAAGGAGATGCTCTACCAGCTGAGCTACTTTCGCAATCGGATCACAAAGATACCAAGTATTTTGAGCTCGATCAAGTACATTGGAATGAAAAATTCACCCAACGACAAAAATTGATCTTAGAGACGGATTTTTTTCCCCACCTCGTCAGCACCCTCCATTACCTTGGCCACTTGATCGCTCGTCGGAACCATAGGCTTATCCCGGTAGCGATCTACAATGCATATAAAACCTAAGGCCTCGCCTCTATCCGCATGGAACTGGTGGAGGGTCTCCGGACTAATAAAAACCACATCGTGCAAACCCAAAGCATGTACCTCATTGCCCAGCACCACTGATCCCGATCCTCGAATGATAACCACCGAATGAGGGTGCCTGTGGAACTCGAGGGAGGTGTAGCCACCCGCCTCTACTTCGAAATAGCGGGTCTGCATATTCAATTCCCACTCATCGTCGGACTCACCTAACAAACTGTAGCGGGTCACTCCCTTAAAGTTCGTCGTATCGGTCTTGTAGAGCTTTTTCTCGACTCCATCCCAATGATAGCTCTGGTTATGGATCACTTTTGATCTGTTTTTCATACTCTTACCCCAATGATTCCAAGGTTTCACGCACCGTCTGAGCGGCAACCCGGATTCCCTCCGGATGCTGATATAGACTTCCACCCATCAGGAAGATGGTATCCAATCCATATTTCGATGCCCAATCCGGGATCTGTTTCCATTGAACGCCGCCACCTGGTGTTGGGAAGCAGGTTTTATACGAAGGTAAACTCGACCGACAAGCGCTATTAATGGCCAAACACTCATCCAAAGTGAAGGAAAAACGTCCACCAGCATTCGGATAAATGCTCATGTCCGCTCCTAAGGCCCTATAAAGCTCGCCATACATAAAGGCTGGACTAAACCCCTGCTCTTTATGGGTGACATACGCACCCGAAAAGGCGGGATGTGCCATGATGGGCAGTCCATCTGACTCGTGGGCTAGTACATGCATCGCCTCGAGTCCACCCAGGTTGGGGCTATAGAGTACCGCACCGCATCCCTGAGCACGGGCGAAGTCCATGCGGTATTGGACCTCCTGAATACCCGCTGTGATGTGTGGAGCGTACACCGATAGGCGACCTGATTGCTCATTGGCACGTGCTACCGCCTGCGATATAGCCATCACCCGTTCCTCAAAAGGAGCATATTCCTGATCAGCAAGGCCATGATCATCTTTGATGATGTCAATACCCCCCATGGCAAATTCATACGCCAGATCAGCAAGTTGCTCCGAGGTAAATCCCATGGGCTTGAGGGCTGTGCAGCTCAGGGGGCGTTTAGGCTGGCCAAGAAGCTTACGTATGCCCTCAACACCATATCGGGGACCGAAAAGGATGCTTTGTAAGGCTTCCCACTCTACTCCAATCACTTGAACCCCCGGAGTGAGGGATACATTGCCAAAAAGCACATTCAAAAACTGTACGATCTCTGGTGCCGCATTTTGAACTGGATAGCGGATTTCTAACTCAACCCTGCCATCCTCAAGCTGGGTGGCTGTTCCGACCAGACCCACAATACGCTCGCGAATCTCCTCCGATATCACATCATAGGGAAGCTCTACACTTTGCTCATAGGCAATCCCCAGAGTTTTCTTTTCCAGAGATTCTCCCTCTAAAAGGCGAATGCGATAGCGAATACCAAAACGCTGCATGATCTACAATCCTACTACGATGGTTTCGTTACGTGCCGGACCTGTTGAAAGAACTTTAATGGGCACACCTAAATAGGCTTCAATAAATGAAACGTACGATTTCACATTCTCAGGTAGTGATTCCAGTGTCGTACATTCACGAGTCGACTGCTGCCATCCGGGTAGCGTGACATACACGGGCTCGATATGTTCAAAATCATCGAGACGCTGTGGGAAGTCAACGGTATCAATGCCATTTAGTTTGTATGAAGTACACACCTGGATTTCATCAAACGAATCGAGTACATCGAGTTTTGTGATGGTCAGCTCATTGATGCCATTGATTCTGACTGCATAGGCTAAGGCCACAAGATCGATCCAACCACACCGACGCGGTCTTCCGGTAGTAGCACCGAATTCATGACCTATTTCACGAATACGATCCCCTGTCTCACCTAATAACTCTGTGGGGAAGGGTCCATTACCTACTCTTGTACAATAGGCTTTGGCGATCCCCATCACATGGGTAATGCTTGTAGGAGGCAAGCCAGTTCCAATACAAGCTCCTCCTGCCGTTGGGGAA
>CAZXGO010000091.1:1477-10038 GCA_964640035.1 uncultured Chitinophagales bacterium | reverse complement strand
ACAAGATCAAGAGCAACCTCACTTTTGCCAATACCCGATTTACCATAGATAAGCATACCGACTCCATAAACATCGACCATAGACCCATGGATCATAGTTTGAACGGCAAACTGATCTTCAAGGAAATCCCTGAGTAGAAACATGAAATGAGTAGTCTCAGTATTTGTCTCAAACATTGGAATATGTCGTTTACAAGCCGCTTTAATCAATTCCTCTGGTGCTTTGTTACCACTGGTTATAAAAATTACTGGGAAGTCATACTGAAATAAAATGTCAATGGCTTTACTGCGCTCATCACTGTTCATTTGTTCCAAATAATGGATCTCAGTATTTCCCATGATTTGAATACGTTGCCAGGTAAACAAGCTTGTAAAACCTGCTAATGCCAACCCAGGACGATGTAATTCAGATTCGGTTACAAATTTATTCTCTGTGTATTCAGAACCACAGGAATGAATGTTAAGTTGAACTTGATTTTGTAGTGATTCAATTAGATAAGAAACACTTATTTTCTCTTTTCGAGGAATGGCTTGATACATTTCTTCAGACATTGTCTTCTTCCGATGTGTTGTTATTGGCCCTGGGGTGTGCTTTATGATACGTTTTTCGTATCTGCTCTTTACTTAAGTGTGTATAAACCTGTGTTGCTGCCAGACTGCTGTGTCCTAACAAATCCTTTATGACCCTTACATCAGCACCATGATCTAGCATATGAGTTGCAAAAGAATGTCGTAATGTGTGCGGACTCTTTTGGGATACTTCCAAATGAGATAGTTTCTTCCTTACAATATGATACACTCTTTCACGATACATTGGTTTGCCTTTAGCGGTGACAAATAAAGATGAACATGGGTGTGATGTTTTACCCATTATCTGAGATCGCTCCTTAAGCCATTCAACTAAAGACTTTTTTGACGCTGTTCCAAATGGAATAATGCGTTGTTTATTTCCTTTTCCAGTCACCTTTACGAGTTGTTGATTTAAATCAATATCTGATACCTGTATTCCAACTAATTCAGATACACGAATCCCCGTACTATAAAGCAACTCCATCATGGCTTTATTCACTAAATCTAAATATTCATCGTTACCCTCATCCTCATTTAATACGGATATGATATCTGGTTCAGTAAGCATTTTAGGCAAACGTTTCTCCGTTTTGATGCTTGGCATATTTGCCATGGGATTACGCTTTAAATGGCCACGTTTTACACAGTATTTGAAAAAAGACCTGAGAGCTGCACTTTTTCTTGCCATAGTACCTTTACGTTGATCTGCGTCGGCAAGGCTGGATAAATACTCCCGAACATTCATTCTATCGATGTTATCCCAGTTTGTAATAGATGGGTCGCGCGTTACAAATCGAATAAATTGCTCGAGATCTCTACGATAGGCAGCAATGGTGTTAGGAGATGCATTTCTCTCCAGATTCTGGTACCGAAGAAACAAATCTACAAGATCATTCATTATTAGAAATAAAATAAAAAATGGATTCTATGATAAAGGCCTACCTTTCCAGAGTACCTTTCTGTTGAATAAACGATCGAAAAGTACAACTAAACCCAGGTATTGAAACCATAGTACACCGAAAACATGTGTAAAAGCCGTCCATGCTGGCCATTTAAACCACTTGTTCAAAAGCAATCGATGTCCAATAGGAATTACAATAGCTATCATCCAAAGTATGGACCCCATCCAATCATTATTCAATACACTTACTGGGAATAAAATCAATGGTAATATGAATACCATAATATGTAGTAGCGCCGATGCAATAAATAAAGCCAGATTATTACCAAAACCAGCCAGAAAATTTTTACGAAACCCCATAAATATCTGATTGTGATTCGTGTACATTCGGCATTGTATGCTGTCTAAACCATGGTACATGCGAACGGGTAGTCCCATGTTTCGAACAGATCGGGCAAAAGCAACATCTTCAACGACATCAGATTTTACAAGATGGTGACCACCAATATGTTCATAGATCGTTTTAGGTATGGCGATACACTGTCCACAAGCAGCGGCAAATAAATTTCGAAACATCAATGCTAAATGTGAAGGCATCCACT
This sequence comes from uncultured Chitinophagales bacterium, assembly GCA_964640035.1. Taxonomy (GTDB): domain Bacteria; phylum Bacteroidota; class Rhodothermia; order Balneolales; family CAYWCV01; genus CAYWCV01. The sequence goes on along the minus strand of CAZXGO010000091.1, from coordinate 7,966 downwards.
TTGGATCTCGACGAGTATAATCAGTAAATAAAAAACTTACCAAGGTATAGTAAACCAAAGGGATAATCACTTTTTCTGAGAATGACCCTAATATTTGCTGAGGCCATACGGTTACTAAACCATCACCATTGTTTTCAAAATCTCCGATGATGCTATCAACAAGTGTCTCTTCGAGTTGGGTATCAGCATCTACAAAAAGAAAAATATCTCCGGAAGCATAGGTTGATAACTGAAAACACGCCCATGGCTTCCCAAGCCATCCATCTGGTCGATCAGATCCCTGATACACTCGAAGTTTTAATCCATAGTTCAACGCTAACTGAGCCAGTATACTTGAGGTGTTATCATTGCTATTGTCATCGAGTACAATAACCTCAATAGCCTGATAGGACTGCTTAAGAGCTGATATTACAACATTTTTAATTACATCTTCTTCATTTCTGGCAGGTATTAGTATTGAAACGAGAGGATTATTTGGTGGGTCAATGGATCTTATTTGGCTATGAATACTTTTAAATTGCAATCGATTTCTCAACAACACTGCGCTTATCATACCTTGTACTAACAAAACGGAAATGGCCAGAATCATGAAAGGAATTCAAAATGTGTGTACTTTTCAATAAAGTAATAAATCCGCCACAATGTATTTGATATCTGATCCATCGAAGGACCATAGACATCCTAAAACAAGCTCAGGAGCCTATGAATGGTGGTATTTCGATGTACTTGATCAGGAAACTGGCATCGGTGTTGTCATTATCTTTTACGATGGACTGCTATTTTCCCCTGATTATCATATAGCACAACAAAAGAGTGGAGGGGAGATTCCCGATAAGTTTCCGGGTATTAGTATCTCTGTTTACGAAAAGGGTAAAACTTTATTCTACGCTCTTAAAGGATATTCTAAAGATCGAGCGTTTTTTAGCGACACACGTTGTGAGGTTATGATTGGCAACAACTCTGTTAAAGTTGATGCATCACATCAATACTTAACCTATTGTATTCAGTTGGATGAGCAGCTACCCAATAAGCTCCATCTGCATGGTTCCTTAACGTTTCAAGCTAACAACAACCCACCAAAATGGATTGCCGGTGAATCATCTGATGATCACCTGTGGAATTTAATACATGCTAAGAATAACGTATTAGCTAATCTCCAGTTAGCTCGATCAGAAGAAATACTAAAGAAGATTACGTTTTCAGGATCCGGATATCATGATCATAACTTGGGTAATAGACCTATAGACGACGATTTCGATCAATGGTACTGGGGTAGGATACATCTTGATGGGAGTACTTTGGTATGGTATATCATGTTCAAAGATGACGATATGCATCAAGGAGCTTGGGTAATTAAGGACAAAGACGGACGCGTGTCGCCTGTAGATTCTATCCGTCTGAAGACCCCTGCGAAAACTAACATATTTGGTCTATCGTTTGTTGATAAAATAGAAGTTGGGATTGATGGTCTACTTTATGACATCAGAACAGATTATATCTGGGATCAAGGCCCGTTTTATTTACGTTACAAAGTTCGTCTAACCGACATATCAGGTACTCAAATAAAGGGTTCCAAAGCTGGAATAGCTGAATTTATAAAGCCGAATCGGATCTCAAAAAAATGGGTAAGACCTATGATCAGGGTAAGACATCATAATGATGAAAGCCAAGCTCATTGGATTCAAAAATCATTACGCTTGTCAAAATGGACTTGGTAGATGTGAGGTGTTACTATAGTAATCGATTCCAAAGTGGAAATTCCTGCTCGGCAACATGTTGAACCTCTTTTCTTAAGATATCCAGGCTTTTCTCAAGTTCAAGTTTGATCTCGTCTTTGGTTGTTTGATGAAGGGTAATACGTCTTCCAACTCGAATGTAAAGCCTTGGCTTGTCAGAAAATCTAGTATTCATCGTGGTAGCAATTGGCACAAAATGGACATCGGGCAAATGTTGATATAACCAAATTAACCCTGACTCAAATCGCAAAGCCTCAATATGCTCGTCTTCGATTTTTCCTTGAGGATAGATATACAAGGAGGCCTTATCTCTAAACATGGAGTCAGCAGCATACCTGAGTGAATTTATTGATTTTCGTGGATGCTCTTTATCAACAGAAAAGACTCCAATCTTTCTAAAAAAAGGAAATTTTCGTACCTGATGTTCCACCATCATGGCTCTCATGTTTTGTTTGAATAATCGTTTATTCAACAAATAGGGCGTTAGTGCATCCCACCAACTGTAATGATTTAGGAAGTATACCGTAGTATCTAAAGACCCTGGCGCGTATTCCGAATAAACATAAACCTGATCAAATCGCCGGCGATACAGATTATTAATGTAGAACTCAAAGATTATATCGAAAATCTTTGACTCAGAAGCAGGTAGCACTCCCGAATATGCGGGATGATATGTTAATTTTGTCATTTACAAATATAGTAAATCGTATAAAAGTGTTATTTCGTTGGCATTTTACAACAAAAAGCATCATATTGGACGGTCTTTTGGCTCGGCAAAAGCAAAACGGTTAAATCGTAAATAAATCGGAATTCAGGTGACATCATTTTTTAAAAGCTACGTAAAGCTTGCAAAACCGATTATTTCTGTAGGTCTCATTGTATCGGCGGTCTTTCTGATCAATAGTAGGCACAACTCATTCATTGTAGATTTTATCTCTTCCGATAGCCGTACACTCTCGGATGGATCGGTTTTATTCAATGAATATGGAATAGATGAAAATGCGTATAGTTCTATAAGAGATGAGATTAAAAGAGGAGAAACTTTTTCAGGAATTTTGCAACGAGTTGGGGTCAATTCGCTAAATAGTATTGAAATTGCTAAAGCTGCTGATGGCATTTTTGATATACGTAAAATTGTTGCAGGAAGACAGATCACCACATTCGTTTCTATAGATAGCTTAAACAAAGTTGACTATCTGGTATACGAGCCAAATGCACTTGAATACGTTCTTTTTGATTTTACGGATGGAGTAAGGGTAAGTAAGCATGAGCGTCAAGTCACTATTCACACTAAACGTGCAGCAGGATCCATACAAAAATCTCTATATGGAACCTTGGAACAGCTAGATTTAAATGCTTCTTTCGGCGAAAAACTTGCCGATCTATTCGCTCACAAAATTGATTTTTACAGAGTACAAAAAGGGGATAGCTTCAAGGTTGTCTTCGAAGAAAAATATTCAGGAGAAACTTTTGTAGGCTACGGTAACATTAAAGCTGCCGTTTTTTACCATGGAAACGAAGATCCCTTCTACGCCTTTGCCTTCAATCAAGATGGAAAAATTGAATACTACGATCATGAGGCAAAAAGTCTGAAGAATGCTTTTCTTAAAGCTCCATTAAAGTTCACGCGAATCAGTTCATCTTTTACTAATAAACGATTTCACCCAGTACTCAAACGATACAAAGCGCACCTGGGTACAGACTATGCAGCCCCAACAGGGACTCCAATTTATGCTATTGCTGATGGTGTGATTTCACAGTCTGGGTATACAAGCGGAAATGGTAACTATGTTCGTGTAAGACACAACAAGACTTATGAAACAGGTTACCTACATATGAGTAAAATTGCATCCAACATACGAACCGGAACCCGTGTCAGCAAAGGCCAGGTAATAGGTTATGTCGGAAGCACTGGTTTAGCAACGGGCCCGCATTTATGCTTTAGATTTTGGAAAAATGGTACACAGGTGGATTTCTTACGTGAAAAATTACCAAGTTCCGAGTCTATTGATCCGAAATATCTCGCTGAATACATCATCATTCGTGATATGTGGAAAAGTATGATAGACAATATGCCTATTGATAAAGATGGCGGATCTTCTACAGATGAAATTCTGGCATCCATATAAATAGATGATTCATATTGAATGATTCAGCAAAGTATTAACGATATTCAGGATCGTATTATCAGAGAGTTTAACCTCTTTCAGGACTGGACAGAGAAATATGAGCATCTCATTTCGATCGGTAAAAAACTTCCTCCGATAGAAGAATCTCATCGAATAGACTCAAATAAAGTACATGGATGTCAATCTCAGGTTTGGTTGCATGCACAGTATTTAGATGGGAAAGTGCACTATCAGGCTGATAGTGATGCCCTTATAGTGAAAGGAATAATTGCACTACTCTTGAGATTATACAATGATCGCAGTCCGGATGAAATTATCGAGACCAACCCTGACTTCATCAGCAAGATTGGTCTCGATAAACATCTATCACAGAATAGAGCGAATGGATTGCTGGCGATGCTTAAGCAGATTAAGCTTTATGCCGCAGTTCTAAAATCACAGTATCCCTAAAGAGCAGCTTTAAGATTCTCCGCTACTGCTGTCCAATTGATTACGTTGAACCAGTTATTCACGTATTCTGCTCGTCTATTTTGATATTTCAAGTAGTATGCGTGTTCCCAAACATCTAATGCAAGAAGTGGGATCGTAGTCCATTGACTGAGATTTTGATGTTTTTCCGCCTGAAGAATAACGAGTCGGTTTCCAATGGGTTCATAGGCTAAAATACCCCAACCGCTTGCTTCAACAGCTGTTGAGGCTGCCACAAAATGCTTCTTAAATAGTTCAAAACTGCCAAATGAGTCATTAATCGCATTCAACAGATCAGGATCTGTAGGCATATTTTCAGCGCCTGTTGCCGGAGCCATTGTATTCCAGAATATTACGTGAAGCAAATGACCGGCACCATGAAAGGCCATTTCTTTAGACCAATGCTTCACAAGACTGAAATCTCCTGAATTTCTGGCTTCTTCAAGTTTATTTAGCGCGTTATTTAGACCATTCACATAACTTTGGTGGTGGATACTGTGGTGTAGTCGCATCGTCTGAGCATCAATATGTGGCTCAAGTGCTTCATAAGCGTAGGGTAATTCTGGTAGCACATATTGCTTCGTTTGTGCGTCATAAATATTCCAACTTGCCTTAGTTTGATTGAATAAACCAGCAGTGGCTGCCAATCCCATGCTTCCCAGACTTAATTTCAATAGATCTTTTCTTTTCATGATGTCACCAGGTTATTGTTAATGTTGCCTGAAAATACTCAATATTACCTAACCATGAAAAAGGCTGGAAAGGTTCTGATATTTTAAAAATGTTTCTATTTATAGTATATTCAATGGTCAATACGCATTGACTCGCTCTTTAACAATAATACACGGTTTGGCTATTTCATAGTGCCAATTAAAAGGGAATTCCGATCAATCCGGAAGCTGTACCCGCAACTGTAGCTAGGAATAACGTCTGATATGTCACTGAGTTAGCACTTGGGAAGGCATCTCAATTATGACCCTAGGAGCCAGGAGACCTGCCGAGTATGTAACCACCAACTTTCGGGAATAAAAGGACAAGGTGTATGGCACACTACGCATATAAGCTGCGCGCTTATTTTTATGTTGCATTCACATTAGGATTAACATTCATTACCCTAATATCACCTGCATCGCTATTAGCACAACAGACTGCAGAATCCGATACACTCGCTGAAATCAAAATCACAGCATCAAAGTATCTTGTTGAACCAATATATCAACCGGTTCAACTTCTAACTATTGATCAAAAGATGCTCCGATATACCGGTGCTTCAGATCTGGCAAACCTGTTGTCTTTAGTAGGGCATGCACATCTACGGTCTTATGGCCCAGGTTTGGCGGCAGGTATTAGTCAGAGAGGTTTCACAACAACCTCTTTCCAAATAATCAGAGATGGTTTTGTTTTGAATAATCCGATGTTGGGTCAAGTTGATATGGCTCTAATCCCGCTGGAACTCATTTCAAGTGCTGAAGGAGCAAGTGCAAACGCCTCCACAGCTTATGGGTCTTCTGCTTTAGGAGGAAGCCTGGTTTTAAACTCTGAATGGATGCCCTCATTTTCTATATCACAAACACTGGGTTCATTCGGATATCAAAAAACAGCACTAACCGCTGGAGATGAAATTAGGAATACACGGATAACGTTGCAGCTTGGTAGAAAAACAGCCGACAATAATTTCTCTTATGATGATCCAATAACCCAAACCGAAGAAAAGCGTTCAAATAATAACCAAAATAATCAATGGATTAGATTTGGAACATCCGGTGTGTGGTTTGGTCACTATATTCAAACGAATTTAATTGCTATTCATGCTGAACGTGAAATCCCTGATGCTGTTGATTTTAGTCCTGCAAACGCATTACAAAAAGATTCTGAAATTCGTTTTACAGGTATTGTCACACCCAATCGATCAGGTAAATGGACTACGTATTTCGAAGCTTACCAAAGTAATATACGATACAATGATATCTACCTATCGGAGCCTAGTAGAAGTAAAATCCAATCGGCCTCTCTTCGCACCAGTCTGCAAATTATCAACTTGCCCTTTATAAATCTTCGTCTCGATAATGGATTTTCACATTTAAGTATAAACTCAAACAACATCGATGGAATCAAATCAAGAAGTACGATAAACTCGTCACTTCAGGGGCAGATTA
>CAZXGO010000091.1:0-1467 GCA_964640035.1 uncultured Chitinophagales bacterium | reverse complement strand
TGCCGGCAATATTCGTGTATTTCCATCTGCCCGGTTTGACTGGATTTCAGATGTTGATTACGCTCTAAGCTACAGTACAGGCATTAATGTTGCATTGATTCCTGAAAAACTGCACCTCAGGTCTCAGTTAAGTAAAAATTTCACTGTTCCCACATTGAATGATTTGTATTGGGCTTTTGGTGGTAATCCTGAGCTTTTACCTGAAACCTCTGTAAAAGCGGACCTAGGCTATCATTTTCAGATCAGTAACGCTGGGCATTCACTGGAATGGCAAGTACAAGCTTATAGGGCACAATTAGATAATGGGATTGTATGGAGGCCAAAGGATCAGTTTCAATGGTCACCAATTAATATTCAACAAATTTCAAGTACTGGACTGGAACAGAGTTTTAAATGGACATATAAATTTGGATCCTTCAGTACAGATCTACGCTCACAGATTACCTACACTATTGCTGAGATGAGCAAATCCAGATATGATGGCGATAAAGCTGTTGGTAAACAATTACCCTATACTCCAAAATGGATATTACGCTTCCAGCCTGGAATCACGTTTCAACAGACCGAGCTTTTTGTTGAAATTACTCATGATGGTAAACGATATATCTCAGAAGATCATAGTAGTCCTTCAGATCCGTTAGGTGGATACTCTCTGCTGAACACATCCCTCATTCAGGATGTTAAAATTGGAGAAATACATTCTTATTTTAAAATAAATATTAATAATTTAATGGATAAAAAATATAAAATAATTAATAACTATCCCCAACCTGGAATAAATATGAAATTAAGTTTAGGAATGAAATTATAAGTATAAAAAATATACCCAAAATATAACGCATATTTCCAAACCTATTATACTTATAATGTTTGTGGATAAATTTACCCTGAAATATGCTTTGGGGTATGTTTGATTAAGTAGTTTGCACAAGTCAAAGCTATACAATATGTTACATAGAATTAGGTCCATTGTGTGCGTATGTGTAGCTTCACTTTTTTTTCGAAAAGTGATCGATAACATCAAATTGTTACGCTAAAAGCGGGATGTGGAGGATATGTTTTCACCTGTTGATAACTTCATCATTTTGTGGATAAAAAGTTAAATTTTTCGTTGCTGTGACTATCCCAGTCGGATATATTGAGACTCCGCTTCAAGCTTGATAGCTAAAAGCGAAAACATATTGAAAATTGACCTTAAAAAACCACTGAGAACAATCAACGAGATCACACTCGTCCAGCAATCAGAGATCTATGAAATTTAAACGCCATTTTACAAATAGCAGCTGGGAAAGTCCCTTCGATAGTCAAAAATTTGACTCACGTGTTTCAGAAATAAAAAATCCGGACGGATCTAAAGTATTCTCCATGAATAACGTGATCGTACCCGACAGTTGGTCTCAGGTTGCTACAGATATTATAGCTCAAAAATACTTTCGTAAAGCTGGTGTACCTGTCAAACTCAAAAAA